>JAEWQS010000076.1 GCA_023399095.1 Bacillota bacterium | reverse complement strand
GGCTGCTCGGGATCGGGACCCCCGAAAAGCGAGCTTTTTGGGGTAAATCATAGCCCGTCTTGCCCACGAATTATATTTAACGACTTTTTTGACAGTCTGTAAGCAACCCCGCAAAAGGCTTCTCTTTCTGTCTTTTTGAGGAATGGTTATATGCGTGCCACGCCGCTTTCCTTTGCGGCTTGAGCCACCGCTTGAGCAACCGCACTGCCCACGCGCTCATCAAACGGCTCAGGGATGACGTATTCAACATTAAGCTCGTCGTCCGATACAAGATTCGCGAGCGCGTATGCCGCCGCTATCTTCATGTCGTCGTTGATCTCGCTTGCGCGCACATCCAGCGCACCGCGAAAAATGCCCGGAAACGCCAGCACGTTGTTGATCTGGTTCGGGAAATCGCTGCGGCCTGTGCCCACAACGCTCGCGCCCGCATTTTTGGCAAGATCCGGCATAATCTCCGGCACAGGATTGCTCATTGCGAAGATAATGGGCTCGGGGTTCATGGACTTTACCATCTCCTCGGACACGATGCTCGGTGCTGATACGCCGATAAACACATCCGCGCCCTTGATGACATCCGCCAAGGAGCCCTTTTTCATCTCGCGGTTGGAGAGCGCCGCCATCTGCTGCTTGAAGGGATTAAGCCCCTCACGGCCTTCATATATCGCACCCTTTGAATCGCAAAGAATCACGTTCCTCAGCCCCATGCTCATAAGAAGCTTTGTGACCGCGACGCCCGCCGCACCCGCGCCGGATACCACGACCTCCTGATCCTCCAGCTTTCTGCCCGAGAGTTTCATCGCGTTAATCATTGCCGCCGCCGTCACCACCGCTGTGCCGTGCTGATCGTCATGGAATATCGGGATGTCGCAGCGCGCTTTTAGCTTTTCCTCAATCTCAAAGCAGCGCGGTGCCGCAATGTCTTCTAAGTTCACGCCGCCGAAGCTGCCGGATATCTGATACACTGTTTCCACGATGCTGTCCACATCTTTGCTTTTCACACAGAGCGGGAATGCGTCCACATCACCGAATGCCTTGAAAAGCACGCATTTGCCCTCCATCACGGGCATGCCCGCCTCCGGCCCGATATCGCCAAGGCCCAGCACCGCTGTGCCGTCCGTCACCACCGCGACGAGGTTCCAGCGCCGTGTGAGCTCGTAGCTTTTGGCCACGTCCTTTTGTATCTCGAGGCACGGCTGCGCCACGCCCGGCGTATACGCGAGAGACAAGTCCTGCTTGGTTTTTACAGGCACCGTCGCGTTCACCTCAATCTTGCCTTTCCAATCATAATGAAGCTTTAAGCTTTCCTTTGCGTAATCCAAGTTTTTCGTCCCCTTAAAATTTAATTTCCATCGTATTCTATCATATAGTATGGTTGTTTCAAAGTTTAAAAATCGATGAGTCCGTAAGCTTCCAGGCGTTTGTCAAAGGCACGCCTGTCCGGGCAATAGCTTTCCAGTGCTTTGTAGAACACGCGCGAGTGGCTTGCTGTTTGCAGGTGACATAGCTCGTGCATGATCACATAGTCGATGAGGTCTTGCTCGCAGCGCAGCAAATGCACCGAAAGACTCATGGTCATTCTCTTTGGGTTGATGCTGCCCCACCGCGTCAGCATGCCGCGCACCGACAGCTTGATTTCACCTTCAGGCTGAGGGCTTACGCTGGATGCAAGCTTTGCGAGGCGCTGACTGAAAATCTGCTTGGCCATGCGCGTCATAAAGTGCGCAAACAGCGCTTTGGCGCTGCCGCCCGGCGATACGCAAAGCACCAGCTCAGCGCCATCAAACCCCGCGTATGCCTTCTCATCACGCATCACGCGAAGTGAAAACCGCTGCCCCAGCATGCAGAAGCTGTCGCCGCTTATGTATGCTTTGGGATAGCAGCGGCTGCGTTGCCGCTCCACTGCGTCAAGTCGCTCTCTGATATAGCCTTCGTGCTGTGCCACAAACGCATTTATGCGGTTCTCGGGCAAACGGTGCGGCGCGGATACATTCACGCGTTTGTCTCCTGTCACGCATATCCGCATATTTTTCATTTTCTTTCGTTGTATGTGAAATTCTAGGCCGCTAAGCGTCTTTGCGTCTTTTTTCATGATGCCATAATCATACACAAAAACTGTGGCGATGTCTCGTATAATGTGGTGAACAGAACACAAAAAAAGAGCAGGATAAACCCGCTCTTTTTATTGGCGAAAACTACGGTTTTCGCCAGTTTGCCGGTTTTGCTTGTTCCTCACAGACTCGAAACTTCGCAAAACTTCCCGGGGTCCCCAAAAGTTAGCTTTTGGGGTGGGCGCCATGGTGTGGGCTACGCGAGCAAAAGCTCGTCTTGCCCACGAATTATATTTCAGGACATTTTCGATGATATAAGAGCAGGATAAACCCCTCTCTTTGAGCGTGCATCTCTCAGCTTGCCAGTCTCTTTTTACGTACGCCGTGGAAATAAACGCTCAGCGGCCACCACAAGACGCCGAACACCACGAATATGCTCCACAAAAAGCCGGATGAGGTCATGAGATTGATCGCCACCGTGAGCGAAATAATGAGCAGACTGCCCGCAACAGAAAGCCCAAACGCACTTTTCTTCTGCGCAAAGTATACACCGGCAGGCCACCAGAGTACGCATAAGGCCGGGAATGCGCTCCAAATGAATCCTGGTGATGTGACGAGGTTGATCGTCAGCAGTGTCACGATAACCAGCAAAGAGCCTGCAAAAGCAAACGGGAGAGTCTTCCCCCTCATGAGCATGGCCAGCGGCCACCAGAGCAGACAAAGCGAAGGAAACACACTCCAAGGGAACGACGGCGATGTACTCTCGTTCACCGCTGCGAGAAACGCAATGGTCATAAGGCTCGCGGTAATCGCGTAGCCCTGCCACTTCTTGCTACGGGCAAACATCAGCGTGACGGGCCACCAAAGCAGACCAAACGCGGGATACAGCGCCCATACCGCTCCGGGTAAATAAATCACGTTGACTGCTGTGAAGAAAGCAATGCTCAGCGCACTCATCACCACGGCGTATTTTTGCGGACAATGCCTGCCGTAAAAGTAAACGGACAAGGGCCACCAGAGCACAGCAAATGCCACAAACAGAACCCACGGGTTGGATGGCGCAAGAAAGATGTTCAGCAATCCATACCATATGATGATGGAGACGGAAGCGAATACCGAAAACCTGAGCGCCCCCATCTGTTTGCCCAAATACATCGCGACCGGCCACAGCGTGACAGGAAAGCACGCGAACAGAGCCCAAGGGTATGAGGTTTCAAGCATATTGGACGCGATAAAAAACACAATCGTTATAAACGCTCCGGCAATGG
>JAEWQS010000055.1 GCA_023399095.1 Bacillota bacterium | reverse complement strand
GGCAGCTACACTTATGAAGACCCGTCGGGCATCGATCCGTCCAAAAAGATTTATACCTATTGGATGGCACCTCAGAACCACAGTTATCCCGTGGGCACAGAGGAAATCATCGTGGAGCTTTTCAATCAGACAGGTGGAGAAATGGCCGTCACGTTTTTGCCTCAGCTTGAGAAGGCAGGTGCAGACGGCTGGGCAGGAATTGAATGTCAGAGCGAATTCTGCGGCTCTTCCGATCCTGTGGATACCGCCGTTTTACCCATGGCAATCGACATGAAAAACTGGTATCCGGGCAGCACAGCGGGCATATATCGCCTCTCTATGGATGCTTATGACGAAGCGGGCAATCCGGCCAAGCTGTCGTGTATTTTAGAACTGACGGAAGAAAAATAAGACCAATATAGTTGCAGCTTATCTACATAACTCAACGTGCCGCAGTGCAGACATACATTTACTGCTCAGCGGGATTGTTCATACAAAACCACCGAGGTTTTAAATATTTCGTTTTTTTCCTCAAACCATATGCTTCCATTATACTTTTTGGCTATGGCTTGTATGGAAGCGTGCCCCATACTCAAACCGTTTGGTTTGGTCGATGAATACTCACCATTTTTATCCTTTTCTGTTTTGCCTGTTGTATTATCAACGCTCAACGTCATTTTATGCTGATCCGCAAAAATAACAATGGATATCCAATTGTCTTGCGCAATACGTCGCTCACACCCCTCAACTGCGTTTTCAATACAATTCCCCAGCAAAACACATAGATCTGAATTTTTGACAAATGATTCTTTGGGGAAACGCACGTTGCATGAAATTCTAATTCTTTTACTCTTTGCGGATGCCGCATAGTAATTCAGAATGGTGTTTACGGCGTAATGCTCGCAGTATAGTATGTCACTGCTCTCATGCATGGTTATCGAAAATTCATTCAGATAAGCCTCAGCTTTTCCATATTCCTTGTTTTTCATCTCTTCCGACAGCAATTGGACATGGTGTCTTATATCGTGACGAATGATTCGTGTTTCATTAATTTGCGTGGAAAGCATGGCGTAATACTTCTCTCTGTAAGTTAACGATAGATTTTCTTCCCGGAGCAGAGCGTTTTCGGATGCGCCCTTTAACGTCAGGAAAACGACAAAATAGATGGCCAGACTTCCGACAGAAATAATCATCAGCATCAGAAAATATGTCCGGTTGTTTATACGATCTGTCATGTTATAGGTAAATAAAAGTATAATCGCGAGAAACAACAGCGGTATTATAAAGATAATGCGCCACTGTTTGATGTTAAAAGCATTCATCAATGGCACAAGATGTTTTTTGAGTATAATACTAATAGGGATCATAGCTGCGAATGCGATCAAACACTCTACAACGGACATAACAATGTGGGCTGTTGTTGGGGGGGCATTAAATGGATTTTCTATGTCCAGAAGTCTCGTATCAATATAAAAACGGATACCGCGAAAAACAGCGGCAAATTGCATAACAAGCAAATAAACAAACAACAAGTGAAGTGGCTTTTCATTGACCGCGATCGCAAAAACAACATAGTTCAGAACACAGAGGACAATAAATGCCGTATTCCAGACAGCTAAATCATTGATGAAGCCTAGCACGGACAATTCTACCAGAAATAAAATCGACAGCAAAATTAAAAACGCACTCTTTTTTATTCTTAAGCGGCTCGTGTACGGTATAAAGCAACAGACGGCATAGGGTATGAGCATGGCTGCACATTCAAAAATAGCGGCGAAATAGAACTCAATATTCATAAGCATGCTCTCATTGAATCCGCAAAAAAACGGTTATATTGTTGTACAACATCTGCTCTGCCGTTTGTGCGAATGGGCACGCGCATACCATTCTTCATAACAAAATCTCTTCTGTCAATGCGTTCAACATGGCTCATATTGATTGCATAGCTTTTATGGCAACGTAAAAATGTACTGTCCAGCATGTCCATAACTCGATCGAGCGGCATATATACATTCATAATTTCGTTCGAAGTATGCAAAAGAGTCTTGTTTCCAAGCACCTCAACAAAGAGTATTTTTTTTAATAGAACGTGTGTGGGTTCTCTGTTTACGATAATCTCAATATATTTGTTTGATGCCTCCAGCAGATTGCTGCATCGATGCATCGCTTTTTCAAAATCTTCTTTAGTGACTGGCTTTACAATATAGTACGCAGCGTTGATATCGTAGCTTTCCGGCGCAAAATCACGCGATGACGTTACCAGTATAATGATTGGATCTGTATCATTTTGCCGAATATGCCGGGCAACTTCTATACCGCTCATCTGCCCTAAGAAAATATCCAGAAATATCAGCGAAAACGGTATGGTTTTATACTGTTCAAGCAACGCGTCTCCATCGAAAAACGTGTGTATATTTGCAGAATACCCTTTATCATAAATATAATCCCGAATCAGCTTTAATAAAGATTTTTGTTCCTCTAGGTTGTCCTCACAAACGGCAATATTAATCATTTCTGTCTATCCACGCGCACTTGTTTTTGTTAAATATATCATATGATTGTGACACAAACAACACGTTTATCACAAATTGCGTCACAATGGTCACGGTTCTATTTACCCTAAAGGAATTCGCGCTATAATTCATTAAGAGTTTTTTAAAACAATTTTGAAAGGACTACAAAAAAATGAAGAAGACTATTTCAAAGATCCTGTTGGTTACAGTTTGTGCCGTCCTATGCCTGTCATTGGCAGCCTGCGGCGGCTCGAAAGGCACCTCGGTTGAGGGAACCACTTGGAAAATGACAAGCATCACAACTTCAGACGGTACCGAAATGTCAGGAGACGACTTGGAGTCTGTTTTCGGTGAAACATTATATGCGTTTGAAGCCGACGGCGTTCTCGCCATAGCAAGTGCAGGGCAGGAAATAGAAGGAACATGGTCGCAAGACGGAGATACCGTGACCATCGAAGCATCAGGAGCTGCAACCAGCGCAACAGTTAGCGGATCAACAATGACCTTGGAAAACGAAGCAGGATCGTGTGAATTTACACAGCAATAAACGGTAAAAATCCAAGGGGCGGTTTTCCACCCTTTGGATTTTTATTATAAACAAACGGCTTAAATATCAAAAAAGATAACAAGGGGATGGTGATAACTATGGGTTTAGGCGCAACGCATGTGAGAACAATCAAAACACTACGAAAATTTTCAATTGACGAGATTTTTGAAGTATTGAAGAACGAGGGGAATCTGCCTTCAGAGCCTTACATATCGGGTTCCGGAATAATGAGAGGGCTGTTTGTGCAAGGCGTTGGAAAATATGACGTAAACATTTCTACGATGGGCAAAAAAATACTTTGCAGCGAATATGTGCGCAAAGGAGAACAGGCCAAAAGCTTTGCCGTTAGTACGCTAACCAAAGGATGGTCCGATCTGTTGGATAAAAATTCCACTGATAACAAAGCGGTTACGGACGCCGTTGCGAATGAAGTTGAGCGTCTGTTCGAAGACCGAACCTGATATCATTTTCTTGATAATCTCGTTTCATTTTGTATAATATGATATCGCGAAACATAGCAAGGGACATTCTTAAAGCTATCCCTTGCTTTTTCTTATGCATTCCCATTTTCCCAACTGCCCATAATTGTTTAATACTATATATCTTATGGATGCCCCTTCTAGCTTTCTTTTCCGCTATTCCAATATGTACGGCGTTTCCTGATAGACGTAATAGTTGAGCCAGTTAGCAAACAGCAGATGCGCATGACTTCGCCATGTCACAGGCGGCTGCAGCTTGGGATCGTCGCAGGGATAATAGTTTCTGGGCAGCGCAATATCCAGACCCTTTTTGACATCACGGTTGTATTCACGTGCCAAAGCCAGCCTGTCGTATTCGGGATGCCCCATCACAAAGACCTGCTTTCCGTCCAGCGCGGACACGATATAAATGCCCGATTCTCTGGATTCGGAGAGTATCTTGAGACGCTTGTCCTTAACAATGTCTTTATGCCTCACTTCTGTGTACCGCGAATGCGGCACATAGAACGCATCGTCAAAGCCGCGCAGCAGCTTCATCCTGATTTGCGCCTTGTCCGCCGTATGCAGAAACACGCCGAACTTTTTCTCGGGCAGCGAGTATTTGGGGATGTTGTAATGGTAATAAAGCCCCGCCTGCGCGCCCCAGCAGATATGCAGCGTGGAAAACACATTGGTCTTGCTCCACTCCATGATAGCCGTGAGTTCTTCCCAATAATTCACATCCTCGAACTCGAGCTTTTCCACGGGCGCACCCGTGATAATGAGCCCGTCATATTTATGTCCGCGTATCTCATCAAACGTCATGTAAAACGTATTAAGATGCTCCTGCGAGGTGTTTTTGGATTTATGCGTCGTCGTTTTGAGCAGCACAGGATCCACCTGAAGCGGTGTGTTACCAATAAGACGAAGCAGCTGGGCTTCCGCGAGAATCTTATCCGGCATGATGTTGAGTATCACAATGCGCAGCGGCCTTATGTCCTGATGCTGCGCGCGCTCATCCGCCATCACGAATATATTTTCTTTGCTCAGCACCTCAAATGCAGGCAGATTTTCAGGTATTTTTATCGGCATAGTGTTTCCTCCTTTGCGGCCAAGATCAGTCTGCTCGGCATTGGCTGATCAAGTCTTCCAGCGTCACCGCATCCACGACACCGCTGATCTTTTGGGAGACATCGTCCCAAACAAAGCTTTTGATGCAGCTTCGCAGACTTTTGTCTGCCTGATCCCTTGCGTCTTCATCGACGATAGACAAATCGCCTTCAAGAACATGCAGCACTTCACCCACATTGATATCGGACGACGGGCGTGCAAGCACATAACCGCCGCCCGCCCCCTTTATGCTGCGAACCAATCCGGCTCGCCGAAGTGCACCGAACATGCTTTCCAGATAGCCATCTGACAAGTGCTGACGTTTTGCAATGGTCATGAGCGCCACGGGCTGACCGCCTGAGTAAAGCGCAAGGTCAGCCAGAGCGCGAAGGCCGTAACGGCCTTTGGTCGACAACTTCATTGTGCCTTTTCCTGTCCTTTTTTATAATTATCTATAGCCTGCTTAATAGCCTCTTCCGCAAGCACCGAGCAGTGAACCTTTGCGGGCGGCAGGCCCTCCAGCGCGTCCACCACCGTGGCATTCTTAAACTTGAGCGCTTCGTCAACCGTCATGCCCTTTATCAAATCTGTCGTGACGCTGCTCGACGCGATGGCCGCGCAGCACCCGAACGTTTTGAACGTCGCGTCCTTGATCACATCGTCCTCGATCTTTAAGTACATCCGCATGATATCGCCGCAGCGGGCATTGCCCACCTCGCCGACGGCATTTGCGCCCTCGAGTTCGCCCACGTTGTGTGGATTTGAGAAATGTTCAATCACTTTTTCACTATACATAGCTGTTATCCTTCCTGGCAGAGCGGCGACATATCGCGCAGATCCTTGACCACGCGTTTCAGCGCCTCCACCGTATCATCAATATCTTGTAGCGTTGTCGCTTTCCCAAGCGTCACGCGATATGAACCATGTGCCGTCTCGTGCTTAAGGCCGATGGCCAGCAGCACATGCGACGGATCCAGCGAAGCCGACGAGCATGCGGAGCCTGTGGAGGCCGCGATGCCCAGTGCGCTCATGC
Source organism: Bacillota bacterium (assembly GCA_023399095.1). Taxonomy (GTDB): domain Bacteria; phylum Bacillota; class Clostridia; order Christensenellales; family SZUA-584; genus SZUA-584. Next base: position 3,780 of record JAEWQS010000055.1, on the reverse strand, counting down.
GCATCACGAGCGATTCGCCTTCAATATAATCAAAGCTGAAATTTGCGTTGCCGGGCAACCTTTGCGTCCTATGGCCGTTGAGCCGCGAATCGGGTATCTCACTTAGCACGCGCTCTATCAAATAATCACGCAGCTTCTTAAGCCTTGCAGCTTCTTCCTCGCGCTCTTGTGCCGCGAGCCTTAGCGCCTCCGCCATACCGACCGCGCCCGTCACGTTTTCAGTTCCCGCACGCTTGCCCTTTTCCTGCGATCCGCCGGTGAGTATCGGGCTTAAGCGAGTCCCCTTGCGGACAAACAAGCCGCCGATGCCCGCAGGGCCGTAAAACTTGTGAGCCGAGAAAGACATCAGATCGACATCCTTTAGTTTTTCCACCGACATATCCAGCACGCCTATGGCCTGTACCGCGTCCACATGCAAATAAGCCTTGGAATTCTCCTTCACAATACGCCCAATCTCCTCTATCGGTTCAATCGTCCCGATTTCATTGTTGGCCGCCATGATGCTCACAAGTATCGTGTCGTCGCGGAGTGCCTCTTTGAGCGCACCCAAATCAACGATTCCGTCCTGATCGACCGGCAAATAGGTGACTTCATAGCCATGCTTTTCAAGCGCTTGGCACGTTTTCATCACCGCGGGATGCTCAATCTGTGAGGTGATGATATGACGCCCCTTGCCCCTATTCGCCTGTGCCACACCGCGCACCGCGAGGTTGTCCGATTCGGTACCGCCCGATGTGAACAAAATTTCCTCCGGCTGTGCGCCGAGCGCCTTGGCGATCTGTGATCGTGCTGCTTCGAACGCACGCCTTGCTTCAAAGCCAAATGTATGTATGCTGGATGGATTGCCGTATATACCGCCAAGGTAAGGCATCATGGCAGCAAGCGCTTCCTGCCTCAAATAAGTGGTCGCGGCATGATCCAGATAAATTCGCCTGATCATAATACCATACACCTCCTAAAATCGCCCCAAAAGCCTGACTGTTTTTTAGAGCTGTGTTTAAACATTAAAATTCCTATTGTTTTTGTAATGTTTTAATGCTAATATGAATATACATTGGAAAGACCCGTTTGTCAATAGGCGAAACACATGGCTCACAAAACGGCTAATAGCCGCAAGAAAAATAAACACAAAAGAAGTATATGCTGCCGTAATCGGCGCTTTGGCACACTGCCATATCATCAATCCGGGGCTTGTAAAAAGCGTGCCGAAAAAGCTATAATAATCCAAAGGCTTGAAGGAGTACACATGAAGATTTCCAAGAACGGACAATACGCACTGCTAAGCGTGGCCGACCTAGCGATGCACACAGCGGACGGCCATGAGAGCCTCGCGCATATCGCCGAAAGACAGAATATTGAACCGCGCTATCTGGGGCAGATCTTTTTTGCACTCAAAAACGCGGGGATCGTGAAGGGTGTACGCGGCAAAACAGGCGGCTATTATTTAACACGACCCGCCGAACAGCTCACAGCGGGCGAAGTGGTGCGCGCCGTCGAGGGCGATCTCGCCCCCACGCAGTGCTGTCTGGGCGACGAAGCGTCCAAGGATTGCAAGACGTATAAAGGGTGCATCACGCGTACACTCTGGCGTAAGATCGCGCAGGAAATTAACGATACGCTGGATGGCATCACGATTGCGGATATCATCAGTGAATACAATAAGGAGTCAAAAACAGATGACGCTCAATGAATGGCTCGCGGGCAACACTGTCGCGTCCCAACTCACTCAGCTCAACAAAGACAACCTAAGTCACAATGATGTGCTTGGCTTCGCCACGCGCACACAGGTGATCGATATATTAAAAAGCCTGCGATCCTTGATCATGCCGGGCATATTCGAGCGCCAGCCCGTCAACCGCACGCGTCTCAATGCTGTGATGGCGACGCAGCTTTCCAACACGGCTATGCAGCTATGCGACCTCATTCATGGCGTGTTGAGGCGCACCTGCGAGGACGAAAGCGACGCCGATTGCCTCTGCCGCGCGGAAGGTCTCACGATCCGCATTCTCGAAGGTCTGCCTGTTATCCGCGATCTGCTGGGCGACGACATTCAGGCCGCCTTTGAGGGAGACCCTGCCGCAAAATCTATCGAAGAAATCATGTTGAGTTATCCGTCCTTGGAGGCCATGAGTATATTCCGCATCGCGCACCACGTCTACACATGCGGCGTGCCCATCCTCCCGCGCATTATGACGGAATACGCGCACCGGAACACAGGCATAGACATCCACCCGGGCGCGGCCATCGGCCGCCGCTTTTTCATCGACCACGGCACGGGCGTGGTAATCGGCGAAACGTGCACCATCGGCACCAACGTCAAGCTGTATCAGGGTGTGACGCTGGGCGCAAAAAGCTTCCCGCTCGATGAAAACGGCAACCCCATCAAGGGCATCAAGCGCCATCCCGACATTGAGGACAATGTGGTGATATACGCGGGCGCGACGATACTCGGCGGCGACACGCGCATCGGCCACGATTCCGTGATCGGCGGCAATGTCTGGCTGACGCAGTCCGTTCCGCCTTACTCCACCGTGTTCAATGCGCAGCCCTCCCCCGTCATCAAGCAGATGGAGGGGTAATAGCATAAAATATCCAAGACCTTATTTGGTCTAATTTGATGTTCAATATGTTTCTTATATGGCAATCCTGCTCCTAACCCATCAAAGCAAAACAGACCGATATTCGGTCTGCATTGCTTTAGAGGGTTGGGGATATAAGATTAATAAACAGATTTCATTTTAACGAATTCAGTATGCCGCTAAAATCATCGTGGTAAGCGGATATATCAAAGCAGGCTTCGAGATACGGCGAATAGACGATGTCATCTCCGAGGTACAGCTCAAAATCTGCGCCCAACATGTTCGAAAAACGGACATTCTCACCCTGTTTGTTAAAACCGTCAATAGGAGACGAATCATAAACAGCGGAAAGAATATCGAATATTGTTTTGCGCGTCCACCCGTCCACGGTATATTCCTTCCCGTCCATTTTCACAGAATAAGCGCAAAGCTCCTCCAAGGTTCTACCGGTCGCCTTCTCGACGATGCCGGCCAGGCTGGCATCCCAAAGTTCATAAACAAGGCCGTCCTTTTCCAAAGCAAGGTTACCATAGCTGTAACAGATATCATACAAAGCGTTATCGATCTTTAGCTGCATGCTGCCGCCGACATGCGTGGGGATGCTTGCCACCTGATTGTTTTTCTCGTCGAAATTGATTGGCTCAGCCAACGGTATTATTTCATCGCCCATAACGACCACAGCATTGGCGATTGTTTGGTCCTCGGCCAGAGCCATACCCGGCATGGCCTCATCCGCCGCACATGCGCCAAGCACCAGCATAGCAGCACCCATTATCACCGCAACTATCTTTCGCATCATTAACCCTTTCCGAATTATTTATTTCAACACGAGACATGATTGCCGAATGCTTTAAATTTTATAACCTGCCTAACTTGCCATCTCTTCATATTGCGCATTGTCAAAGTATTCAGGGAGCAGGGTCATATCGTATACCTTGTCTTGATCGTACAGCGTGTACCTAGAAAAGGTCACCGCGACGTAATGCTCATTATTGTCGACGTCGGTAGCTTTATACAAGCAGCAGACGGTATTCGCATTTTGTTCGCAGCTCATAATCTCCAGATTTGCATCATTGATACGGTAATTGGCCGCTATCTCGTTTTGCAAATACGTCACAATACTTAACCCCTCAAAAAGGGCACTACCCACCAAAACCGCCATGCTCATCCACAGCACGGCCGCACACAAAAAAATGAATAT
>JAEWQS010000188.1 GCA_023399095.1 Bacillota bacterium | reverse complement strand
ATCCAAACAGCGCCACCGCGATTACCAAGCAAAGCACCACAGCCATTAGCCGTTTAATCATACATTTCCCTCCTAAACAATATTGTTCGCTTCATCATATTCAGCGAGAGGGGGAAAGTGTGAGTAGAGGGAAAGTTGAGCCGCTAAGATAACCTTGAAAGTTTCTAATATATTTCTATTATAAACATAGCTTTGCAATAGCCCTCTTTTATCTATTAAATAATTACCTTGTTACTTTACACAACAATCTCCTGGCTTTTCTCCAAGACAAAAATGAGACAATATTGCTCAAATGGTTGCACATCTTAGTCAGCAACGCAAAGGCTTTGTATCAGGGACTTTTCACGGATTGGGCAAAAGCATTGCAGAGCACTTGGATGAGTACTGCTATCGATTCAATCGTAGAGCTTTGGGCGGCGTAATTTTCGACAGACTGCTTTTGGCTGTTACACAGTCACTCCCTTGCGATTTGCTGATTTACCTAATAGCCATAATTCTTTATAGAATATTAATTCATTTATCATTGTCGAAACAATTTTTAGTGTTTAATATTAACTTATTTACATGAAACGAGAGTGCAACTGTTTTACTAGCTGACACTCTCGATTTCAACCTATTGGGCATATGGATTTGCTTTAAATCGTTTCAATCATTCTGAGGATGTATGTGAATCCATGTATTGCCCGGTCTTAAGACGATCTGCTCACCCTTATCGTCATAAAAAATCGTTTGGCTATCCGCAGATCTTTTCTCCCAAGAGCCTTTTATAAGCTTACCGCCTATATATATATCTGCATTTCCGGTGCCAATCATATTCCATACTTTATATACATCCATTGAATCATAGGTGCTGTACTGAACAATGATATTTTTTACGCTCAATTGTTTATCCGTTTCAGCGGAAACAAAGGCTTTGCCGTTCATAGAGCGTAAATATGCATCCTGCACGGGATCGTACGTGTAAGAAACAAAGTCAGCGTCTTTTGAGCACATCTGCAAGTCTATTTGCGTCACATCATTTCCGGAATAGCTGACTTGGCTGTCAAATTTCCAGTCCAAGGGCTTTGGAGAATAATCGTATAGGCCCTGCACAAGAAGCGGATTCCCCTTCACATTATGAGGCGCTTTTTTATCCTTTACGCGCTTATAATAATCATTCCATTTTCCGCTCCAGCCATCAACATCGATCTTTATTTTATCATGCAGCTCATTGCCAAAAAACGTATATGCAGGTGCCCCGCTGACTCCTGAACCCGAGCCTCCCCAATGCATCAAAATCGCATCCCATTCCTGCTGCAAATCTAAAAATGTCACACGGCCGCTTCTTACGGGCATAATTCCTTCGGGTACATGATCGGAAAAAACACAGACAAAACGCGTGATGCTGCCCTCTACAGGCACTTCATAGACAACATCCGCCGTTTGCAATCCAAGCTGCGGACGTGCAGCCGGAGAGTTCTCGATCACCGCCATAACGGGCTTATACTCGCCTTCAAACGGCAGTCCGGTTGTTCTGGATGAGTTTGGATCCAGCGTCGGTTCGGGCGTTGGTTCGGGCGTCGGCTTTGCCGATTTTACCGGTGTCTTCGAAGGGGTTGCCGTAGCCACACTCTCCGGCTCCGTAGCACTGCATGCTAACGCTGATAGTGTCATTAATATGATAATAACGAAAAGTGCTATTCGTTTCATTATGTCCTCCATATTACTAAGTTTGTTCTATACAGTTATTCTAGCACACCGTATAACAACTGGCAATAATATGATTAGATACAACTCACAGTGTTACTTTCTTACTTTATTCCTCAATTGACTCAATTTTTCATCAATTAACTCGCGCATGTATGTATACTCTGGTCGCTTGCGGTATACCAATATCGCAACAGCATTAGGAACAATAATAACGACAATACACTGCAGTAAAAACCAAAAAACACCGCCCCGATCGAGATAATTACATAGAAGCATTGTAATTACGGCCGCCGCAAACGTCGTTAGGCAAAAGGAGAGCAGCATTTTGTAATACTCTCTGACCCGCATTTTAAAAATATTGCGGTATACGATAGACGGCAGCACAGATATTTCTTTGATAACCAAGCACAGAAATGTACCCAAGAATACACCAAAGATGCCAATGATCTGTACCAAAATTATCGACACAATGAGGTTGACTGCGGCCAATAATATATGCAAATATCGGTCCGGCCGAAACAGTCCGGCGCTGGTTCTAACCAAGCCGAGCACTTCGGTAACCCCTGTAATAAAAAAGTTAAGCGCAAGAAGTGCCACAACGGGAAAATCCAGAAGCGATTCTGCATTGATCCACAGGGTAATGAACGGATTAAACAAACATAGCAATGAAATTGATGCAAAATTAAAGATGATGTAGTTAATAAAATAGACTTTTTTAAAAACAGTATACGACTTTTCATTGTTTTCGCTTACAATGAGATTTCCATAGCTTGCGAGAATCCCGCTCGAGAATTGGTTTAGAAATGTTTTTAACGTAGTAATAATCAAAAAATAATTTGAGTAAAACCCGATAATAACCACACCCAAAAACTTCGATATAATAATGTTATCTGTCCCATTAACCAGATAGTTGCCAATATAATGAAGCGATAGCGCTTTTGTATTGGATACGATATGAGTGCGTGTTTCTTTATCCAGCGGTATTTTTTCTGCCTGTTTGATAAACGGATAGTGTTTATCCGCTAATGATGCAATAACAAAATTCTCAATGATACGAATGACGATCTTAATAGTGAGATAAAGTATGTAATTTTTCGTGATCAGCAAAATAGCGATTTGAAATAGACTTGCGGCGATCGTGCTGATGGTGGTGACCATCGTGACAATATAGTTACGCTGGTCGGCAAATATCAACGAGCGTTTATGAGCAAAGAAATAAGAGATTACAGAGTCTGCTAAAAACAAAAGAAATATAACGGATAAAAAAATGATATCAAACTGTTCTTTGATTAGCAAGCCTAAAAAGGGCGTTACCAGCAGCCCTAATCCGAGGACAATACACCCAATCACACGATAAGTTTTCGCATAATACTGAACGAGCGCGATAATTCTCGGCTCGTCTCTATCGGAAAGTGGCTTAAAAAGGTTGCATACGACCGCAGTGCCGATCCCAAGCTCTGTCAGCGCTAGCATGGTAATTATCGAGGTAAATAAACCATTTACGCCAAGCATCTCATTGCCCAGTGTAATGATAAAAATCTTTCTTGATATAAACCCGATCGCAACGATCAACAGCTGCGATATCAAGCCTACCAGTACATTTCTAAAAGAGTGTTTCGTTCTCATACTATAAAATCATCTTATAAGCAATTTTAAAAATAAGATGATTACCTCTCAGATTCTTTTTGTTAAGCAAAAAATATTTTTTTGCATTTATTATGTCTTGCATAAAGAGTTTTTTTCAAATTGTACATATGACGGAAATAGAATACAAAGCCTTTTAATGTTCTCCCACAAAATTTTCTGAAGTCCTTTTTGAATATTTTCATTCTTTTTATAACCGATTCAACTGAAGCATCAGTATTTTCAAAAAGAATTTTATGGTACATTTTAACGTCCATCACTGATATCTTATTGTTTAGCAGCTTCATATCCCGCAAAAAAGCATGGTCAATATAATCAAGAAAATAAGCTTCATTGTACTTATAGTTATTGAAAACCCTTCTTCTTATTGCCATACCGCTGTTAATACCTGTTATATTCGATGAGTTGATTTGACTCAAATCCCCGGCCTTTAAAACATTAAGATCTTCGATGATACTTGGCGACAGCAACCCTTCGTCATCATATACAAGCGGTAAAAAGACTTTAGCGACTGGGTCTTGCTCTGCCTTTTCTTCTAGGCATCTAAAATACTCGTTATCAACTTCCGAATCGTCATCAAATAAACATATCAGTGCGTTTTGATCCTCAATAGCCTCAATTGCACAGTTATATGCTTTTGATAACCCTTGATTTCCGTTCATATTGATGTAAATCCATTGCTTACTTTGAGCAAATTCTTTATTTTTGTAGTCATTCGTGCTGTTATCAACGATAATCACATGAATATCGCTTAAGCCTTGTAAGCATTGGCAAGTCGTTGATTCACTGCATTTTTTATTATAAATGACAACAACCACATATATAGGCGCTTTTGACAATTCAGGTACCTCCCTGCGATTAATGCGTCACGATTAAAATAAAATCCCCGATGAGTCCACGGAGCCCTACCATTCTAAAATAGTCGACCGGGTATAGGAGAGAACATAGCCAATATTTCAGCTTTTTCTGCTTTAATGCAGCAAGCCGCTTTTCAACAAACCACCCATATCTGGATATTGCTTGAGAATCTTCTTTTTTTAACCTGCTTAAAAAACCATCATTAAGATAATATTTCATTCGTTGATACTCATCTTCAATGAAGGTCATTCGCTTTTCCTGACTTTTACTCATTCTCAGTTGAAAATTTACAGCCTTTTCGGCTAACCCGATGGCATTTGAAGAATGAATACGATAATTTGTAAGAACTCTGTTATAGTAGTAAAGACCATCAAAGAAAGAGGCGAATAAATTGAGTTCCCAATCATGCGGGCACATCTGAGATGCGTTCTCCAGATAATATTCCTTTAGCTCTTTTTTGAACGCAGCAGTACAGCCAGGTGTAATATTACTACGTATTATATACTTCGTACTAAACTTTTTCAGTCCGTTTTTCTTAATAAGTCCCCTGATCAGCCCATTGTTCGTTTTGAATAGTCTTCTTTTTACGGGCAAATGAGAACCATTTTCATCAATTTTCTGAAAGCTAGTATTTAGAATCTTCATATCTGGCATTTGCTCAAAGAGCTGAACCATCGTCTCAATCTTATCATGGTGCCAAGCATCGTCTTGATCACATAGAAAAACGATATCGCCGGTTGTGCTCTTTATTGCCTGATAGAAATTCTCTTTAAACCCTAGGTTCTTTTCGTTTACTTTAAACGTCCAGCTTTCCAGACCATTCTCTTTAATATACGCTTCGACAATCTTTGGAGTATCGTCTGTTGAACCGTCGTCAAAAATCAGCACTTCATCTGCTGGTAATTTTTGATTCTTAAGAGAATCCATCTGTTCAATTACATATTTTGATCCATTATACGTCGTCATTGCAATAGATATTTTTTTCAAGGCGCTACTCCTACATCTCTATTAGTCTACTTATTTGTTTCGCCATTCCCAATAGTTTTTTTTGCTAACGCTTTTTGAATATGCTTCTTTCGAGTAAATGATGCAAATAGAAACATTAGGCATACCGTTCCCCATAACAGCCATGTTGTAAAGTACGACATCCATGCATTAAAGAAACAAAGCGCAACCGGCAACATGCATACACCATAGATAAGACTTACAAAAGGCCCTTTATACTTTCTTTCGAAGGCCTCAACGATTCCGAAACCAAAGCTCCAAAGCAGCATTAACCCAACAACACCAATCAATCCAAAGTCATAATACGCATACCCAATAAGATTGTTGGTATTAAGATAAGTTGTAACTTGCGGTATTTTAACTTCCGCCAGTTTTTCGTTAATAGAATCAATTCTAAGCAGTACATTAAAAGGTATAAGTTGAAACAGGCCCCAAGTATTCTCTTCTTTTTCACTCACAATACAATTAAAGTTATCGTGACTTACAGAAAGATAAGCATAGAAATATGCTTGTCCGGGGGTTAATTTGATTTTAATAACCTCCGCGGGTTTTTTATTGACTTTCGTTTTTTCTTTGTCATCTTCCCCTTCTTTTTTCTCTTTCTTTTCTTTGTTAATCTCATCCTGCTCTGTTTGGAAGAGATAAACCAGTTGCGCCTCCGAATAGCTTCGCAGGCTTGTCCCGACTTGATATACGCCAAGCATGAGAACGAGACAGGCAAGCAAAAGAATAAACCTGCGTTTTTTGCTGCCCAGATAAATGACCGTTGTCAATATCAATGCCACTGCTATAAAAGTCCCTCGCTGCACGAGCAGTATGGGAATCGCAAATATCATGATAACGATAATCAATATACTTATTATTTTTTTAATAATTGATAGCTCACATTTTCTTAAACAATAGTAAGCAAGCCCACCACTCACCATACTGGCTACGACAAAGATATGTAGTCGCGTATAAAACTCGACGTAGGCTTTATCGTTTTCTGCACTTGCAAAGAAAGGAACGTACCCTTTTATCACGATATTTGCAACAAAGAATGCGATGCCGATAGCTGAGGTAACCAACGCAATCCAAAACAGCCGGTTATCCTTGCGTTCATAATGAAGCGGAAACTTGCTATTGTTTAATTTGTTGAAATTGAACACACGCTCGAAAAAAGGGAATGCGCGATGCGCCCAGTCGTTGGCGACCAAAAATGATAAATGAGCCAAGCAAACACAAATCCAGCTAACCAGTTCCCATGACCTTTGGTATGGATTAAGCATCATTTGCGAAATACCGATTGTAACTACCCATGCGATAGAAAAAACTGCATTCATCTTTAGGAAATTACGTTCGCCGTTAAATGCGAAATATATGTAACTGCCGATTCCCGCCACAATCATGAATATACCTGTGATTGCATGTTGACTTCCGCTGATGAAATATGCAATTACATATATTAATGCAACAGATATGTATTCGAGCAGTTTTCTAATAATCCCACCTTTTTTCGTGTTCATCAAAACAAATCCTCCTTTTTATCCCAATAAGATCTGAGCAAGCTTTCGGGCTGCACCGTATTTAAATATCCTGTTCTTAATTATAAACGCCAAGCGCGTAAGTTTGCTCTTTTGATATATCTGCGAATAACCCTTTACTATGGCTCGATCCTTCTCCGACATCCTATCACCAAACACCGCAAACAATTCCCCTGCTTGTATGGTGGTGTCGTAGAGCGATTGCTTAATCCCGTTGTTTTTGAAAAGCCGACACAAAAGATAAGAAATGCTTCGTGTGTTTTTTGCTCCGACCTCATTATTTCCATGCTGTCTATATCGGATCGTTGCCCGATCAACATAACCTATTTCTCCAAATAGCGATGCGACCAGTGCGAGCCACCAATCATGCATCATGACATTCTCTTTTTGTTGTAATTCCAAAGCTATATCGCGAAGAGGTTTATTGATCATCACGGTACATCCGGTTACAATATTTTGTATTAACAGATGATTCAACCCGACCCGGTTTGCACTAAGCTTTGAATACCTTATAAAAGACGAAGCAATTGGCTGCAAAGTTCCATCCACAACAGCCAGGTCGGTAAAGACCAGTGCTGGTCGTTTCGCTTTTGTTCTCTCAATCTCTAACAGGCTTTTCAGCGTGATTTCGACTTTGTATGGTTCCCATACATCGTCCTGATCACAAAACATCATATATGCACCGGCACAATGCTGCAACAAGTGAAAAAAGTTGCCACATGCACTACCCGACGGCGATTCATTTCCGACAATTAAGATCCTATTCAGATGCTTTTTCTGATACTCTTTAAGAATCTCTAAAGTAGAATCAGTTGATCCATCATCAGATACCATTATTATCCACTTATTGTACGTTTGATTCAAAATTGAATCAAGCAGTTCACGCAGATATTTTTCGCCATTGTAGGTAGCCAACAGAATCATTATCAACGGGTTGTGACTCTCAGCTTCCTTGCTCATACGTTTTTCCTTATTTTCCATTTTAATACAAATTTAAGCATTGACATCACCTGAATCATAAAATACTTAAACTCCCTTGACCCAGCGCGATCCCAATTGTGATAAACATAAAAGCTTGGATTATACTGGACACGCGTGAGTCTTCGCATACTTTTGGTCAAATCCGCGTCTTCAAAGTATAAAAAGAATCTTTCGTCAAAGCCGCCAACTTTTTTGAGCAAATCCGTTCTCGCGAACACAAAGCAACCAGTCGCGAACTCAATATCAAATACTTCGTCCATGCACATATCCTGCATTTCATATTCAGCTCGATATTTTCGTAGTGGTTTGATATTAAGCCTACGCGACATTACATATTTCAGCGTTGGTTCCTTCTTGGGCAGCATCTGCAACATTCCGTCGGGAAACAACACTTTCGGCGTCACGATTCCAATGTCTTCGTGCTCATCCATATACGCTGCGATATTGCTAATTACATCCGTATCGATCTGCACATCAGGATTCACGAACACATGATATTTCGATTCGACTCTCTCAAGCGCTTTGTTATGTCCCGCGCCAAATCCGATATTCTTTTCGTTTTCAATCAACGTTACGTCATAGTTCCTATTTTTGATTGCCTCAACAGTACCATCAGACGAGTTGTTATCGACGACCGTTACATGAAAATTAACCTCTTTTACGTTTTCGAAAATCGAATCCAGTAAACAGTATATTTGGTCCACATTGTTGTACGTTACGATTGATATCGAAACACTATATTCTCTCATTGACTCGTCTATTTGCCTTCATAATAAGTATTATAATACGCCATATAAGCACCTGAACGCACATCATCCATCCATTTTTGGTTATCAAGATACCATTGAATTGTCTCAGCGATCCCCTGCTCAAACGTGTAGGACGGTGACCAGCCCAGCTCAGTGGTTATTTTCGCGTTGTCTATCGCGTAGCGGCGATCGTGTCCCAAACGGTCTTCCACATATTTTATGAGATCTTCTGTTTTGTCAAGCGTTTTTAGTATAAGCTTGACAATCTCGATATTCGCTTTTTCATTGTTTCCGCCGATGTTGTAAACCTGGCCGACACAGCCCTTTTGCAGTACAGTATTGATCGCGCTGCAATGGTCCGCCACATGTAACCAGTCGCGCACTTGCATGCCATCGCCATAAACCGGCAGTTGCTTTCCATCACAAGTGTTGCCTATCATCAGCGGTATCAGCTTTTCGGGGAATTGATACGGCCCATAGTTGTTGGAGCAGCGCGTGATATTCACAGGCAACTTAAACGTCTTGTTGTATGCGCGCACCAACATATCGGCTGATGCTTTGCTCGCTGAATAGGGACTGTTGGGCGCAAGCGGTGTTGTTTCGGTAAACATTCCAGTCTCACCTAACGCACCGTATACCTCGTCGGTGGATACTTGAAGAAATTTCACACCTTCCCTGTAAACCGGATAGCTCTTTTCATCATTGCCGGTTTGCCAACTCGTCTTTGCGACATCCAGCAGGCACTGGGTTCCCAGCACGTTCGTTTTCAAGAAAATCTCAGGTTCCTTAATACTTCTGTCCACATGGCTTTCCGCGGCAAAGTTCACAACGTAATCAAAAGCATATTGATCAAACAGCGACGCTACTAGCGCCCTGTCGGTTATATCGCCCTTTACAAAGATGTGTCGTTGATTACCTTCAAGTTCTTTCAGGTTTTCGAGATTGCCCGCATAAGTGAGCGCATCCAGATTGACAATTGTCCAATCCTTATGCGTATCGATCATGTGTGTGACAAAATTGGAGCCAATAAAACCTGCTCCACCGGTTACCAAAACCTTTTTCATGTTTCTCTCCTGTTAAAATTCATAGCCCGACTCTCTAAGCGTCGGAAGCTTTTTATCTTTATCCGATAGGAAGATATCAATACCGTTAACCGGCCAGTCAATGCCGATTTCGGGGTCATCATAGATAATACCCGCATCATATTCGGGATGATATATTTGTGTACACTTATATGTTAATACAGCTTCATCAGATAAGACCAGAAAACCGTGAGCAAATCCTTCAGGGACATAAAACATGCGTTTATTTTCTCCCGAAAGAACCACGCCCACATGTTTACCATATGTCGGCGAGCCTTTCCGCAAATCTACACCCACATCGTAGACCGAGCCGGATATCACGCGAACGAGCTTACCCTGTGAGAACTTGGTTTGCAAATGAAGCCCCCTCAAAACGCCTTTTTTTGACATGGACTGGTTGTCCTGCACAAACTTCTTATGAAGACCTTCCTTCGTAAAGGCTTCCTCGTTATATGTTTCCATGAAGTAACCGCGCGAATCACCAAAAACCCGCGGTTCAATAATCAGCAGATCTCTGATAGCCGTCTCGATGACTTTGATATCAGCCATTCTTTTTTCCTCTTTCAGCAAGCGTCTCAATGTATTGCCCATAGGCGGTTTTAATAAGCGGTTGTGCAAGCTTTTTAAGCTGATCTCTATCGATATATCCCATACGATATGCGATTTCTTCAATACAGGCGATATAAAGCCCTTGGCGTTTTTGTATGGTCTCTACGAAGTTACCGGCCGCAATTAAATCATCATGCGTGCCCGTATCTAACCAGGCGATGCCGCGTCCGAACACCTCCACATTGAGCAATCCCTTTTTTAAATAAGCGTCGTTAACCGCCGTGATTTCGAGCTCTCCGCGTTCGGACGGTTTTATACTCTTGGCTATCCTTACCACATCATTGTCGTAAAAATATAATCCGGGCACTGCAAAATTTGATTTTGGTTGTTCCGGTTTTTCTTCAATAGAGATAGCTCGTCCCTCTTTGTCAAATTCCACAACGCCATAAGCACGGGGTTCTTTGACATAATACCCAAATATCACGGCGCCGTTATCGAGATTCGCCGCGTGCTGCACACATTCGGAAAAACCGTTGCCGTAAAAGATATTATCACCCAGAACAAGCGCACAGCAGTCATTGCCGATAAATTCTTCACCGATGATAAACGCTTCTGCCAATCCATTGGGCGCATATTGAACCTTGTAAGAAAAATGCATACCGAGTTCCTCGCCGCTGCCAAACAGCCTCTCATAAAAAGGCAAATCTGTGGGCGTGGAAATAATTAGTATGTCTCGAATGCCTGCAAGCATTAACGACGACAACGGATAATACACCATCGGCTTGTCATAGATAGGCAGCAATTGCTTGGATACTGCCTTTGTAATCGGATGGAGACGCGTTCCCGATCCTCCTGCTAAAATAATACCTTTCATCATTTCAATCCTTTATAATTAATGTTCAACTGAGAGATACTCTTTCAAAGCATCCTCCCACGGGCGAAAAACATTTTTCTCAATGCGCTTTAATTGAGCGTTTTCTAATACGCTCCAAGCGGGCCGCTTTGCGGGCCGGACAAACTCTTTGCTCATCACTGGCACCACATCTATGTTCTTACAACTGTATTCAAAAATCTTTTTCGCAAAGTCAAACCAGCTGCACTGGCCTTCACATGTGGCGTGATAAAGCCCGTATGCACCTGTACCTAATAGCTCACATATAGCATTTGCAAGATCAACCGTGGATGTCGGTGAACCAATCTGATCGTACACAACATTAATCGTATCATGCGTTTCAGAAAGCTTTAGCATCGTTTTCACAAAGTTGTTGCCTTCGCCATACAGCCAAGCTGTGCGGAAAGTGTAGTGTTTTGCTCCAGACTCCTGGACAAAACGTTCACCCTCAAGTTTTGTCTTTCCATAAGCCGTGGCCGGATTGCATTCATCATCTTCAAAATACGGCCGGGGCCTACCATCCATGTAGATTGGATGCCCGCTAAAAACATAGTCTGTGGACACATGAACAAGCTCAGCGTCCTTTTGAGTACATATCTCAGCCAGATTCTTGGGCCCCACTGCGTTAATGCGATAGGCATTATCATAATCTGTTTCCGCTTGATCCACATTGGTATATGCGGCACAGTTAATAACTGTATCCGGTATTGTTTGTTCAAATAGTTTCTGTATTGAGTCAAGGTTTGTAATATCGACTTCGGGGTAATCATACGCATAAAAAGCGATGTTTTTATCTGTTAATACTCTTTGTACTTGCCGTCCAAGCTGTCCATTCGAACCAATCACTAGAACCTTCATCATTTATCTCCATATACAAATCCAATCTTTCTCACCATTCATATTCACACCCGATATCTTATATCATCAAATCCAATTATTCAAGCAATAAAACAATAACTTTTCCTTTTATTATCATTTTCATCAATTAAGTATACATTAACCTAAACTGAGGTGATAGCCTATCTTTTCTTGCGCAGCATGTCCCCCGGCAGAAGCCTGCTCATGCTTAAAAGCTCCAGCATCTCCTTGGGATGCGGCGCGCAGTTTCGTGATTCGCCCTCGGGCGTTCGCAATCCTGCAACCTCAATAGCGGAAACACCGTGCGGCGACAGCACCTCAAGCGTATCGCCCACGCAGAATTTGCCGCGCTGTTCAAACAGCGTCCAGCCTTCCGTGGTGGTTTCTGCTTTTATGACCCCCACGAAGTCGTGCGTACGCTCCACCTTGCCGCGCGTGATATCCTGCGCCTGCTCGCGCGGATTGCCATAGAAAAATCCTGTCGTGTAGGCACGGCTGCCAGCCTTGCCTATCTCCTCCAATAAATCGGGATCAAACGGCTTGCCCGCATAAACATCGTCTAACGCCTGCTTATACGCGCGCGTTACACAGGCCACATAATAAGCCGATTTCATGCGACCCTCTATCTTGAGAGAAATGATACCGGCATCAATCATGTCTTTTATGTGTTCGATCATGCAAAGATCTTTGGAGTTGAGCACGTACGTGCCGCGGTCATCCGAGTAAGCAGGGAAATACTCGTCCGGATAGCCCTTCTCGGATAATTGATATTCCCATCGGCAAGGCTGCGCACATGCACCCCTGTTGCCGCTGCGGCCTGTAAATACACTGCTCAGTAAACAACGTCCCGAATACGCAATGCACATCGCACCGTGAACAAACGCCTCAAGCTCAAGCTCTTTGGGTGTGTTTGCGCGAATCTCATAAATTTCAGCAAGCGAAAGCTCCCGCGCGAGAATCACGCGGCTCGCGCCCTGCTCATACCAAAACCGCGCAGTTCGCGCGTTGGTCGTGTTCGCCTGTGTGCTGATATGGATAGGAATTTGCGGCGCGATGCGCTTGGCTGTGGTGAGTACACCGGGATCGGTGATAATGAACGCATCCACACCCGCATTTGCAAGACACGCAATATATTCCTCTAACCCATCGAAATCGAATGGGTGGAACACCGCGTTCATTGTGATGTAAAGGCGCTTGCCGCGGCTGTGCAAAAAAGATGCCGCATGCGCGATTTCATCCGGCGAAAAATTATCGGCAAAAGCCCGAAGGCCGTAGGCTTTGCCTGCGGCGTACACTGCGTCCGCGCCAAAATCAGCGGCGGCATGGAGACTTTCCATGCTGCCGGCGGGCGCTAATAGCTCAATCTTCTTCATCTTCAGTCGGTTCCGGTGTGGCTTCGGGCGAAGCGTTATATTTATCTATGTTGTCGTTGTGTTCGTCAAGCGTTTTTGCGTATACCAGCTCGCTCGACGTCTTATCCTTGTTCATGAAATACAGATAGTCAAACTCTTCTTCCGGATAAAGAGCCGCATCAATCGCGTTCGCGCCGGGATTATTAATTGAGCCAAGCGGAAGACCCTTATACATGTACGTGTTATAAGGAGAAACAATGGCCCGTTCTTCCTCTGTATAGGTCATCTTCTTAATGCCCGTTACATAACGCATTGACGCGCACGAACCAAACTCCATTTCCTTTTCGATTCTGTTATGAAACACCGCCGATACCTTTTTGAAGTCCAGTTCAGTGGCTTCCCATTCGATCATGGACGCCAGCGTCAACACCTGATCAATCGTCATGCCCATTTCCTCGGCGCGCTGTTTATACTCATACTTAAATACTTTGTTAAACTGATCCAGAAGCTTCTTAATTACATCTTCGGGTGTGGCATCATCATAGAACTGATATGTATCCGGCGCAAGGTACCCTTCCAGCGCATACTTGCGGCTGCTTAAATTCTCTGTATCTTTGAGCGCCGCAATGAAATCGTAGTCGATAAAAGCATCGGCATCTTTACAAAGGTCTAAAAACTCCTTGCGTTCATCCTCATCAAACAAACCTTCCTTAACAAGCTTGTCAGCCATGTCTTCCACCGTGAAGCCTTCAAGGAACATCATCTTCTTCACTGAGCGAGGCGGATTTCCTTCCTTGAGAACATCCGCAATTTGCTCCATGGTCATGCCCGGCGATAAATCATACTGACCCGCTTTCAAGCTGCCGCCAAGGTCGTTAAGATCCGCAAACAACTGGAATGCAAACTTATTGCGGATAATGCCTTCTTCATAGAGTAACGTTGAAATAGAAGAGAGTGAAGAACCCGACTTGATCTCCAAATGAACG
>JAEWQS010000083.1 GCA_023399095.1 Bacillota bacterium | reverse complement strand
GTTTGCTTGCAGCATGGGCGCTTATTTTAGCCTGCTGGCATACCCTCAAGAAGAGTTGAAACAAGCCTTGTTTCTTTCTCCAGTCGTGGACATGGAACTGATTATTAACAATATGATGATGGGTTTTGGTATCAGCGAAGAGAGGCTGAGAACCGAGCAAGAAATCAAAACGCCTATTGGAAAAACGCTTTATTGGGATTATTATTGTTATGTGAAAGAGCATCCGATAAGCTGCTGGGAGACGTCGACCTCAATTCTCTGCGGTTCAGAAGATAGCATTAATAAAACCGATGTGGTATCTGCGTTTGCAAAACGCTTCGAGTGCGATTTGCAGGTTATGCTGAATGGAGAGCACTACTTCCATACAAAAGAGCAGCTTTGTTACTTTGGAAAGTGGCTGAAAGTGAATATCATTTAGCTGAAAATCATTTCATGCAAATAGAAAACCCCGGCTTTTAGCCGGGATACATATACATTCTGCAGAGCGATAAATAAGTTTCCCAGACTCTTGCCACATTGATGCTTGCACACTGATACGAAGCGCGAGTTTGCCGAAAACCTTCAGGCTTTGCCCGACGTGGCTTACAGCTCGTCTTGCATGGCCTTGAAGTTGTTCTTGACCTGCTGAACCTCTTGATCGCTTGCGTCCTTGCCCTGATAATAGCCTTTATCACGCATCTGTTCAAAAACCTGATACTGATCGTGGCTCGTCTGTGACAGCTGGTTGGATAATAGCTTTCGCAGATTGTGGCATGACGCTTCCGTAATATAAGTCGCGTATGATGTCACCATCTGCTTCTCCTGATTCAATAGATCGTTGAGCAGATCCTGCTCTGAAAGATTCGGGTGTTGATTCATTTGCTTTCCTCCTTATCTGTGTGTGTCGAGATAGCCAAGCAAATTGTTGTAGTTGTCTTTGTGATGCTTGGATAATTGCTGAGCAAGGCTCCTTAGCTCCGGATCCTGAAAATAATCCGAGTAGACCTCGCTCTTTTTCGCGGCCAGCGCTTCGTGCTTAAGCTGGTCTTCTATAATCGTCAAGTTCTTCGATTCAATCTCGGGCAAGATGCCCGTGTTTTTAAAAACACTCATTTGATTCCTCCTCAGTCTTAGACTTTCCATTAGTTTGCGCCGAGGATGGGAAAATATGCGCTTTATGTTTTTTGTGAATTCATTTATAATCGAAAATATGGAAGAAAAATGTGTGATCAGCGCGGTTGAACCGCAAAAAAAGAAAAAAGACAGGTATAACATTTATTTGGACGGTGAGTATACCGCATCTTTGGGCGCCGAGGCTCTGGTGACGTTCGGTATCCGTGAGGGTTCGACGATAGAATTAAGGACGCTTAAAGAAGCGGTCAGCAAGGACAACGCGCAATATGCGTTTGACAGCGCGGCCAAGCTTATATCACATAAGATGCGCACGCGCTCAGAGCTGGCTGACAGACTCAAAGAGAGAGGCATTGAGGAAGAAGCTGTGGAGACAGCGCTCGATAAGCTCGCGTCTTATGGCTACGTGGACGACGCGGCCTATGCCAAAGAGTATGTGCAAAGCGCGGTACTGACGGGACGTTGGGGCAGAAGGGCAGTCGAGTATAGGCTCAAGGAAAAAGGGCTGGAGCAAGGCGTTATCGACGAAGCGATGGAGTTGTACACCGAGGAAGATGAACAAGAGATCGCGCGAAAGCAGCTTCAGGCGGCAGCCGGGCGGCTTAAAAATGACGACGCGCGAAAGCAAAGACAAAAGATATATGCCGCGCTGGCTAGGCATGGCTTTGATTTCGGGGTGATCAGCGCGCTGCTTTCGGAGGAAGACGATTGAGAGACGAGATTTATAAACAGCTTAAAGACGCGGACGGTTTTGTATCCGGCGGGGCACTGGGTGAAGTGTTCGGTGTGACCAGAGCTGCGCTTTGGAAGCACATCAAAGTGATGCAGGAGGACGGCGCACAGATCGAAAGCGTGACGGGCAAGGGCTATCGGCTCATCTCACCGCCCAAAATACCGCGCGCGGAATACGTGCGCGCTCATATGCGGCGCGATATCCCCGTTTTCTACGAGGAGCAAGTGACGTCCACCAACGACGCGGCCAAGCTCGCGGCGCGAGATACGCAGCTGCAAAGCGCTGTGTTTATCGCGGGGGAGCAGACGGCTGGCAAGGGCCGCAAGGGCCGCACATGGGTCTCAAAACCGGGGCAGGGCGTGTATATGACGTTTCTCGTACGCCCCAAGACAGACCCGGAAAAAATATCGGGAATCACTTTGGTGGCGGCTGTCGCGGTGTGCAACGCGATTGAAGCGGTTACCGACGTAAAGCCGCGCATCAAATGGCCCAACGACGTGATCGTGGACGGCAAAAAGGCGGCTGGAATTCTTACCGAAAGCATGGTGAATATGGATGGCGTGGAGTTTGTGGTGTGCGGCATCGGCATCAACACGGACGCGTCGCTGTTTGATAAGGAGATACGTGACACGGCGTTTGCGCTAAATGCCAACAATACGCTGTTGGCCGCGGCCGAAATCGACTGTTTCATGGACGCGTACGACACATTCGTTCAGCAAGGGTTGGCACCGTTTATGGATGTGTTTCGCAGCCGCAGCGCGATTACCGGCACGGTGACGGTAACGGGTTCTGGCGCCAGCGAAACAGGCGTTGTTGCGGGTTATGACGACGATGGCGCGATACTGTTGGATTGCGACGGGCAGATCAAACGCTTTGTGGCAGGAGAGGTATCGCTGCGGGGGGAGAACGGCTATGTATAGCGGAAGCTTGACAGACATTTCCGGCGTGACAGCCGGGCATTATACGGATTTTCAGGCGAAAACGGGATGCACCGTTGTGGTGCTTGGGAAAGGCGCGGTGGCGGGTGTGGACGTGCGCGGCAGCGCGCCGGGCACGCGTGAGACCG
>JAEWQS010000080.1 GCA_023399095.1 Bacillota bacterium | reverse complement strand
AAAGAGAAGCCTTTTGCGGGGTTGCTTACAGACTGTCAAAAAAGTCGTTAAATATAATTCGTGGGCAAGACGGGCTATGATTTACCCCAAAAAGCTCGCTTTTCGGGGGTCCCGATCCCGAGCAGCCCACACCATGGCTCCACCCAAAAAACGTTTCTTTTTGAGGACCCCGGGGGTTTGCGACAAAATTAAAGCAGCCTCGAACGGGCTGCTTTTATATGTCAGTTGTGATAAAAGGTCAGGGGCTTTTCATATATGCGGTACGTTTTGCAGTGCTGCATGCCGAGCTTTTCAAGCGCGTTTCTGATAGGTAGATTGTCTTCGAGTATATAGTTGGCTTCCATGCGCACCTTTTTGGCAAGCAGATTTTTGTATAGGTTGATATACATCAGCGCGTCGAGCGCTTTGCCCTGCCAGTCCGGGTGCACCGCGAGGCCGAATAGGCGATAATCTCGCAGCGACTTCACACCCGTTAACAGCTTAAACCACCCAAGCGGCAGCAACCGCCCCTTGATGCGGCTCAAAATCACGTTGATATCAGGAAAGCCAAGGCAATAGCCCACGGGCTTGCCGCCGTCCTCCACCATCCACACAGCGTCCGGATTGACGATGAGCTTTAACTTTTTAAGCATATCCTCCATCACAGAGAGTTCAAGCGGCACATAACCCCAGTTCTCTGCGAATGCGGTGTTGGATATTTCCCAAATTGCCTTTGCGTCGTCGCGGATGCTTCGCATGTTGAGCTGGCGGATGTTGATGGACGGATAACGGTGCGTGAACCTCTCAACAAAATCATCAAGACGTTTGGGCAGCTTGTATCCGTTTTGGATATCGGCTTCGTAAACAAACAAATCCTTCGCCGCTTCGTAGCCCGACTCCGTGAAAAACGCGTGGTAGTATTCGGGGTTCCAGGGTGACATATAGACGGGCGGTGTGTCGTAACCTAAGTATACAAAGCCCCAGTTTTCCGCAGCGGGGTGAATAGGGCCGCGGACAGTCTGCATGCCGTTTTTGAGCAGCCAGTCTTCGGCGGCTTCAACGAGCATTTGCCCTGCCTTTTCGTCTTTGATGCATTCAAAAGCGCCAAAGAAGCCTGTTTTGACATGATAGTAGCGGTTAAACGTGTGGTCGATATAGGCGATGGTGCGCCCGACGGCCGCGCCCGAATCGTCAAGCAGCAAAAACAGTTCAAAATCGCTGTTCTTAAGTATGGGATTGTTTTTGGCGTAATAGGCCTTTTTTTCGTCGGCCCAGATCGGCGGTACAAAACACGGATTGTTTTTGTGAAGCGTATGGGGCAATCGCACAAACGCCTTCATCTCTTTAGGCTTGCGGACGGTGATGATCTTCATGATATTGTTCCCTTCGATATGAAAAATGGATAATGGCATAGCGCTTGAATTTATGACAGTATACCACAAATTATGACACAAAACAAACATCCGAAGACGGTGGCTGTCACCAAAACGACGACAGTCTAATAATATGGTATTAGCAAACATTGAATGAAAGGGAGCGAAAACCATGTCATATGATTGCAAACGAGACAGCATCCTTTGCGAGCTGGAGCACAATATTGACGATTTCGTATGTGTTACCACATGCGGGGGCAGCTTTTGCGGCCTGCTCACAGGCGTGTCGGACGACGCCATTAAGATCGTGTGCCGCGGACGCATCACGGTTATCCGCTTTGATCAAATTGAAGCAGTATCCTTTTTCAGCCGCTGCCACTGTTAATCATGCAATACATAGCGGCCAGCATTGGCCGCTTTTGTTGTGCGACGGGAGGGAGGGATTTATAAACTATAGTAACTCTTAAATAATCTTATATTTTTTTCTCTACTATCCATAGGATAGTGAACTTCATTTATATTCTTGCTGGCCCACTTATAATACTCGAAGATTTTTCGAGTAAGATCAACTATAAGGCTTTCTTCTATAACAATTTCACTATTTTTAAACCATTTCTATGTGCTGCTTATATACCCGCTTCCTTTTCCGCTATTTCCTTCACTTAAGCATGGGTCAATGCTAATTCCGAAAGGAGAAGCTTTTGGTTCTCCTTTATAAGCTTTAATCGTAGGTTCGCCAATTAATTTTGTTCTTTATATCCGACTTTAGCAGTAAACTCAAGGGAAGCTTTGTAAGGCACGTCCCTGCCATGTGTAATTTATATATTCCATCCATGATGGATAGACAGAGATACCAGAATAGCCACTTTTACGTAAGATTTCAATAATTGTCGCATGTAGCTTAAAAATCATATTACAAGCTTGCTTTAAACTTTGCAGCATCTTTGCTTGCATCCCCATAATATCCAGAAAACAGATATATTCGTTTCGGGGAGTTGGTAACATTTTAGCATCAAAATAGGCCATATATTCACACCTTCATAAGTCTGTACATCTAAATAATAATTACATATGATATTCCAGCACTTTGAGCGCAAACCGCGCCGATACCGTCGCGGGGCCGCCGCCCATCTCGATGCCAACCTCAATCGCCTCGATAATCTGCTGATCGGTCGCGCCGCTTTGCAACGCCTGATGAATGTGCCAATCCATGCACGATTCGCAGTTGATCACGACGGATATGCCCACCGCAATCAGCTCTTTCTCACGCTTGGTAAGCGCGCCGTCCTTAAACGCTTTTTCCTCTAATCCAAGAAATGCACGGTATACAGTGGACTTTTGGTTAAGTTCACTGTGCGCCGCTTTTCTGTCACGTATGATCTTTTCGATTTTTTCCTTATCGGCTGCGTCCATAGAAAATCTCCATATAGTATTGGCGTAATATGACAATACACCTATTTATATAATACGCGAGAAATGTCAGAAATCCTTTTAATTAGGGAAATATATTATTGGTCATCATTCTGAGTCCGGCTCAGAGACACGGCATGCCTGATGAAGAATCTAGAAATAGCAAAGCTCCAAATCCCAATTTTGTGATTTGGAGCTTTTTTCTAGAGCTACTAGTCAGATTCGAACTGAAGACCCCTTCCTTACCATGGAAGGCGGTATATGTGAAAACCCAGTATTTATCGAGGTTTTAGGCATTTGGTTAGCCAAAACCGACTAATGAAATGATGGTAAAAAGGACTAGGCAGTACGTAAAGAGACAATACACAAATGATGCCAAAATGCGCAAAGTCCCTTTTGTTGCTGCTCGAAAAAGTCGTATAGAAAGTTTTTATTCGAATCGAGGTTACCACTACATTTTTACTACACTTTGAAATTGAACCTGTAAGATAAAAGTAGACATTATCAAAAGGATAGTGTCTACTTTTTATATGGGGGTGAAATGAATGGCGAGCAAGGGACAAAAGTTCAGGAAGTGGAGTTTTGAGGAAAAGCTGCGGATCGTAAAGCGGCATACGGAAAAGCATGTGTCCGTGAAACAGCTATCGAAAGAAGAGAGGGCTAGGCATACCCTGATTTGCGATTGGGTACGGAAATATCAAGAGTCTGGTGAAGAAGGTTTGCAACCTAGGAAACGAACAGGGAATCCATATGCAGCATTGAGCACCAGCAAGTCGCTTTCGGAGGTTGAGAGATTACGATTACTGGTGGCGAAACAAGAAATTGAAATCGAACGATTAAAAAAAGGATACTGGGTGGAAGGAGTTGGTGCAAACAAGGAGTACGTTACTGGTTGCGACAAGAGTACGAAATCACTGAAATCCTCAAAGTAAAATATCCGGTTAGTTTTCTTCTGAAATTGATGGATATCAACCCCAGTGGATATTATAAATGGCTTAACCGCAAGGATACCCATAACCAATATGAGCAGAACCGTTTAGACTTGACCGCACTTCTGCTTGAGCAAAATAAACACCACAAATCTTGGGGCTACCACAGACTTGCTGCGAACATCCGACGGGAAACCGGCTGGCTATTCAGCGACAATCTTGCACATAAGTGCTGTAAAAATGCGGGAATCCGTTCCAGAGCCCGCACTTATCGTTATCGCAAGGCCGGAGCAGAGAGCATCCATTTTCCAAACCTCGTGAAAGGTAATTGGAATGCCGAACGCCCACTATCAATAGTGGTTTCCGACATGACATGCATTAGGAACAAAGGCATTCTATACGAATGGACGTTGCTTCTCGACATTTTCAATAACGAAATCATGGCACACAGCTTCTCTCGTAACGGGAACAACATGCCTTATTATCATTGCCTAGATATCCTAAAGCAGAAAATCGGCAAGAAGAACAATCAGACAGCGTCAGTAATTTTACACACCGATCAAGGCTCCGTCTATTCCTCCAGAGCTTATCAGATGGCACATGAAGGTTATGCCATTACTCGATCAATGTCACGGGCTGGAACACCAACAGACAATCCGATTATTGAAGCACTGAATGGTTGGATCAAAGAAGAACTTTATCTGGATTTCAATCTACAAAACACGGACGACTTGAAAGGCACATTGGATCGCTTTGTCACTTACTTTAACCATGATCGTTTGGCCGCTGCTTTGGATTACAAAAGCCCTGTTCTATTTTGAATTGAACAGGGCTTTTCATAATTACTTTTTTCTTGTCTACTTTCGCTTGACAGGTTCACTATGAGTGACTGCTTTTTTGGTCGCTTAACCTAGGTGGAATCGTAAATAACCCTTAAAACAGGCCTTTTGGCCGGCATGCTTATAAATTTGAACAATAGGCATGCCGCCTGGGGGCGATATATAAATTATTAGAGCAGTTTAGTTGCAAACGGCGAAAGGTTAAATTAACTATATCCAGTAAGGTGTTACTCGATATAACAACAAATATATACCGACTTTTACTTAATGATGATTTACAAGGGTAGAATTGACGACTCTCGGATTTATAACGAAATCGTTGAGGATTTGTTATTATGGGATGTTGTCACGAAACTTGGACGGGGATACGCCCTTAATGTTTTTGAATACTTTTGAGAAAAGCAGCGGATCATCATAACCCACGGATCGGGCAACATCTCCAACGGACAGCTTAATGTCTTCCAACAGTTCGCATGCCCGGTTTACACGAAAAACCGTCAAAAACTCTTTCAGTGTCATGCTAACGCCCTTTTTAAATATGACGCCAAGGTAGTTCCTGTCTAGTCCGATAGCCTGCGCAATATCCTCGATTCCCAGGTGTCTGGAATAGTTCTTTTCCATATATTCAATCGTCTTACGTAGATATAATTCACTACGATCCTGTCTGGTCATTTGGTTTGTGCTGTTGTTCCCCGATTCCGTCAGAAGCGCCAGAAAATCATACAAACAGCTGAGCGTCACCAGTTCGCCATGCGTATCGATAATGCTGACGGAAAGCATTCTTTTGATGATACCGTTTATCCTTTCCGCATCCTGAAAGCTGAACACCAGCGAATCGTGGCTAAGCCCGGCGCTTTTGAGGTAGTATTCGGCCTTAACGCCCTGAAGCCCGATCCACGCATAAGACCATGGCTCTTGTTCGTCGGCCTGATAGAACGTCACAATATCGGGATATATCAGAAATCCCTGACCCTTCTCTATATGGAATTGTTTGTTGCCGCAATGGAATATTCCCTTCCCATCAAGTACACAGTGGATAAGGAAATGGTCTCTGACTGCAGGGCCATAGGCATGCAACGGTTCACAGTGTTCAATACCGAACTGACAAACATTCAGGTCGGTGCTTTCCTTCTTTTTGTTCCATACGTGTTCCAACATTATGACTCCTCGCGGATTGATTTATATATATCATTATACCATATACGCAACGCAAATTTCCATTTACATATTTAATATAAGTAGTATAAATAGAGTATAAAATGAACGTATAAGAGGGGAAGCAGACCATGAAGTATATAGCAATTTTCCATGCCAATCTCAATTACGCCTATCTTACGCCGGACAAATACGAATTCGTTATCCGCGAAAGTTATGAGCTTATTCTGGATACCATGAAAGAATACTTTGCGAACACAAAGTACGTATTCGAAGCCTCGGGCTATACCATAGAACAGATCGCGAAGATTGCTCCTGATGTGCTGGATAAACTTAAGGCGGCAATATCATCGGGCATGTGCGAATTCATGGGATCACCCTATGCTCACCCAATGCTTCCAAATTTCCCGAAGGAAGACGGTGTCTGGTCAATCCGATTCTCCAATGAGGCGTACGTGAAGTATCTTGGAATTCAGCCCAAAAGCTTCTGGAATCCCGAATGCGGATGGAGAAGCTATGTGCCGAAGCAGGTGGCTGAATGCGGCTACAAGAACTTGATTGGAGACTTCGAGGCCTACAGCCGCTCTTGCATGGCAGATGGCACCCCCCAGCGCCCGGAAATATACGAGAAAGAATTCAGCAAGGAACCGGCCTTCTACAATTTCGCGTTCAAATATGATTTGCCCGGCGATGAAAGGGCGATTCATTTTCCGTTTGACAAAATTTCTGGGCTTGAAAACGGCAGCCTCCGCATGTTTCTGCGTACCGACCGCGTTGCGCAATTTGCGGTAAGATATTTCATGGGAATGAAAGGCTACAGCTTTGAAGAGTATATGAGCCTAATTTCCAAATATTCGGCACAAAAGCCCGGAGAGCCGGAAGGCGCGTTAATCATATTCGCCGACGACGCGGAATATGTGGGTACCAACGGCTGGTTCCGTCTTAAATTCCACAATAAGCCCGACAATGTTTTTGAAAAGACGCCTCAATCAAAAGACAATCTCATCCGATTGATCACCGAAGTCAGCAAGATGGGAGAGTTCATTAATTTCGATCAAGCGTGCAATGATCTTCCGCCGCTTCCGGAGGCCATCTGTTTCGATGATGACTGTGCATGGCATGGCGCTAAGGCTTCCACCTGGGCAAACACGCCCATGGCCAGGATGCTTCGTCCTTGGCAGGATCTTGTGCGGGAAAAATTGAATGCCATTGGTTCTTCCATGAATAAGGAAACGCTGAAAAGAGCATGGTACCACCTTACGAACTCTTACAATTCCGATGGCCAGTGGCCCCCGACTTTGCCGGATGCGCCTCATATTGTGCACCCCTTCAATTATGGATATTGCTTTGATAACCTATTGATGGCTGAAATGCTGGCCGGCGGTGTGGACAGAAGCAAATTGCCCGATAAGGCTGTTGATACGCTTCGGGAGATACTGGGCATACAACAGGAACTTGTGCTTCAGAAAGCTGCTGCCATGAAGCTGTCGTCAGATCGTGAAGAGCGGGAAAAAGCGGAACTAGCCATTTCGATGATTGAACAGTCAAGAGATATTAGCTCGATATCAGCATCCGGAGGTAAAATGCTGTATTCCTCGGAATATGCTGTTCGTGCGGATACGCTTGTTGAAGCACGAAGACTCGTTGGCGGCGTATTGATTGAGAGAGTATGACGGGCTTTAGGGAGGGCAGACATGCTTTATCAAAGCGAAAGAAACCACGGCTGCCGGTTTACTGAGTATTCACTTATGGGGTTGCGGACGGTGGCGTTGGAAAACGAAAAACTCCGAATATCAATACTCGTTGACAAGGGTACGGAAATCATAGAATTCAATTTAAAGGAAAGGGATATTGATCTTGTTTGGAGATCGCCTCTGGGTTTAAGCTGCTTAAAAAAGATGACAGACTCCCCGAAAGACACCCAAATGCTGACTGACTGGTATACGGGAGGTTGGTTTGAATGCTTTCCGAATGTGGGAACTCCCTGTACCTACAAACACGCCCTAATCCCCCAATATGGCGAGCTTTGGTATCTGCCTTGGGAGTATGAAGTCATCAAGGATGAGCCGGAAGAGGTGATGCTGAAATTCTTCGTCAAGACGACAAAAACACCCTTCAGGGTCGAAAAGCATATCTCCCTCAAAGCGCGTGATGCAACGCTATATATCCGTGAAACCGCAGAAAACATCGGCCGTCTCGAACTCGATTATCAATGGGGTTTCCACCCGAACTTTGGGTCGAATTTCATTGACGAAAACTGTATTATCGATATGCCGGGCAGCGAAGTGAAGGCTTATTTTTCATCGCCACGCTCACGTTTTGAAACCGGCAGTACCGGCATATGGCCATACTTGGCTGACAAGAACGGCGACCGTGTGGACCTTCGCATGGTCTTGGGTGAAGGTGCGGGCACTGATGAATGTATAGAAGTGAATCACCTAAAAAAGGGAGTAACGACTATTACAAATATCAAAAAGAATATATGTACGGAAATGACATGGGATGTGAAAGCGTTCCCCCATAACGTCATCTGGCATGTGACGAATGGAGATGAAGGCTATCCCCGCTATGGCAACACGTATGTTCTCGGATTTTTACCGAGAAACGACATGATTTGGGGTCTTGAAGAATCGGCGGCGAGGGGGACATGTCTCAAAATACGGCCAGGAGAAAAGAAACATATGTGGTTCAATATAAAGGTGTATCAAACCGCAAAATAAAAATTTACCCTTTGAGAGATAGTCTCAATTTGTTTTTCTTGCTTTAAGAAAGTCACTTGGCAGCATATTAAATTTTTTCTTAAAAATTTTTGCAAAATAATTCGGGCTTGATATTCCGACGTGCGCAGCCGCGTCACAAACGGTCATTTCTTCTCTCAGCATCAATTGTCTGGCTTGCTCCATCCGGTAATCGGTGATGTAGTCATTTATTGTTTGTCCCATGTCCTTTTTAAAGAGAAAGCAAAGGTATCCGTAACTGACAAACATCTTTTGTGCAATGTGTTCTATGGTCAATTCATCATCTTGATAATTATCATGAATGATGCCGATGGCTTTTTGTACGATGCTTGATATTTTTTCACTATTGTGTTTCTGTACGTCATGAATCAATTGTTTCAAAGCGTCTGCAATCTTCATAAAAAGTGCAGATGTGTCTGTTGAGGATATGACTTCACTGAACAGTACCGAGAAAGAATTGGTTACCTGATCAGTTAAGCAGATTGAGTTTTCATTGCTATATTCAATACAGGCAGACAGTATTTCCACCAATGTGACATGAACCAACTGTATGGTTGCATGTGATTCGATGAGCGCGGTACGAAGTTTCTGAATAATTTCAATACAGACATTAACATTTCCCAAACGCATTTGCATAAGCAACTCATTCTTGTCATATATGGCTGTTCGATTGCTTATAAAATTTACAGAGCTGATACGATTGTAAAACAATACATCACTTGTATTTTGGGGGAGACTATTCCTGATAGCGAAAACTGCTTCCTTACAGGAACTGTGCACATCCTGAAGGGCAAACCGAGGATTACCTACGCCCACTTTAACTGATACTTTGAAATTGTCCAGGATAAAACAATAGAGTGTATTTAAAAGCCCTTGGAGCCGTGTTTCATTACCATCATAACAGATAATTGCAAATACACGCCGGAAGTTTTCAATTGATGTTTCACAAAGGTATTTTTCTGACAATAATTCATGCGTAATGTTTTCTACCGCATAGCCCCATAGTTTTTGATCATCTGATACCCATTTTACCGATTTCATAGGTGATATTTCGATGCAGATCACAAGAAAAGGAGGCTGGGTCAGCGCAATTCGATTATCCGCCAGAATGGTATCTATATCGTTTTGATCCGACGGTACATTCCCCATCAGTATTTTTGAAATATACTGAGCCTTTAAAACTGCGATTGTTGAATTCAGACTGCTGCGAAGCGAATCTATGCGGGCCTGCAAGTTACATTCTTTTTCGATCATTTTTGAGATATCAACAAGTGTTTTTGCAAACTCATCCGGATCGACTGGTTTGACAATATAATTACATACGCCAAGCACAAGTGACCTCTTTACATAATCAAAATCATCATAGCCGGAAATCACGACAATCTTTATATCAGGCTTGAGACTTCTTAACTGAGAGATGAACTCAAGGCCATCCATCAAACGCATATTGATATCTGTGGCAATAACATCTGGAAGCAGCAGCTCAACTTTTTTTAGTGCGTCGATACCGTTTTCAGCTTCTCCGCAAACTTCGTACCCAATCGATGCCCAATCGATTGAGACAATCAACGCCTTCCGAAAATATTTTTCATCATCAACAATCAGTATTCTCATTTTCAACACTCCTCTCGCTTGTATTGATGGGGAAGGTCACTATGACTTTGGTATAGCGGCCTTTTTCACTTTCGATACGGAGTCCAAATTGTTGGCCATATTTATGTTTAATCCTCTGATCGACATTTGCTAAACCGAAAAAACCAGTATTTTGCGAACGGTCTTCGCATAGCAACTGGGGAATTTTTTGGACGTCGATGCCGACCCCATCATCGTATACCTCCAAAACTGCCAACCCATTTTGTTCAAAACCATTGATAATGATCTTTCCCGGGTGGGCTCCTTCTTTAATACCATGATAAATTGCGTTTTCGACAAGCGGTTGCAGAGTGAGTTTTGGAATATAGCAGTAATCCAAATCTTTTACGTTAACTTCAAAATCAAAATAATCTTCATATCGTAGTTTCTGTATATGAATATAATTATAGATTAATTTAATTTCATCTTGTACGGTAATGATTGATTTCCCTTTGCTGAGGCTCAGCTTATAAAACTCTGCGAGCGCCATAGCGGCTGTGGTGGCTTCTTTTTTCATGTCCAGTGTTATAAATGAAATAATCGTTTCGATGGTATTGTATAAAAAATGCGGATTAATCTGCGCTTGAAGTATTTTAAATTCATTTTCACGATGCTGTTTTTGTTGAAGGTAAACCTCCTGAATCAATGATCGAATTCTATCCATCAGCGCATTAAAATTGCTTGCAATGATCTGCATCTCTCCGCTATAGCGTCTGGTCTCTTTGATGCTTAAGTCACCGTTGCCCACTTTGGACATGCTGTCTGCGATGTTGTTAATGGGCTTAATCATCGTATAATCAATCAGGAACGAGGATAGAAAATAAATACAAACACATCCGAGACCGGCAAAAAGAATCATCATATTTGTACGGTTGCTTTTTTCTGCTGCGGTTTCATAAGAGGCAGTATTGACAATATGCCACTTCATACGCGGATAATCGGTAATAGAGTAAACGTTTTTATCGGCGCCTGTGAATGTGACGCTTGATTGATTCAAAGTTTGTGATTCGAAGTTACTGTTATTCAAGACATGGTCAAGACTTTGGCCAATGTCATCTCTATCAGCACAGGATATAACTTTATACGAATAATCGGTTATATATAGATTGCTGTTAATATTTTTCATAGAACTGAATGAATTTTCAATGACAGCTTCATCTACAAAAAATACACACTCACCCAGATATTCTCCGGTGTTTTTATCAATAATAGATTTGCCGACTATGATAACATTTTTTGATGCACCATGCGCATATTCCAGCTTTGTAAGCCCTGACCAAACAGGACGCTGCTTTTCCTTAATATGCGCTAAAAAATCTTGCGGCAGCGATTGTTCTACATATACACTGCTAATATCGTACCCGCTGTAGATAACTTCCCCATTTTCTATGATAGCTCCGCCGATGATATGAGTGACAGGATGAAGAAAATTGCTCATGATCTCGCCCATTATGGTAGAAACCTGCAACTTGCTAATTGGATAAATGCTGGTATCTCTGACTTGCTTGAGCTGCATCATGCTTTGCTGCAGGTTATAATCGCACACGACGAGCCGTATATAGTCCTCTGTACTGTTAAAAATAGTATCCAGACTTTGAACGATCAATTGCTGCTCTCTATCAAGGTTTTTTTGAGTTTCGTCTTTGAAATAGGATATAAACATCTGATTACTGGTTATAATGAGTACTGAAATAACAACTGCCAATACGATTAGATTTGTTAATAGTAGTTTATTCTTAAGTTTCACATTACGCATCCACATCAATAGGGCCTCCTGTGAACGGTCACTTAGATCCATTGTACTCTGCCAGCATAAAATCGTAAATCTACTTTTCTGTATATGCGAGTATAATCTTAGATTTTTATTCATTGATATGAGAATTGTTTCATTGTGCTCGTTTATAACTAAATGTATATGCATAATTCATTTGATTTTTATTCAAGGATATCCTAATTGTTTCTTCAAATTGGTTTTTGATTAGTCTAAAATTAAAAACAGCTTTCGTTAAGCTAATATAATAGGAGGTAATGAAATGAAAAAACCCATTCTTGCGCTGCTTATTGTTACTTTGTTGGTCTTGGTTTCAGCTTGTGCACCTGCTGTACCATCCACCAGTGAATCAGTAAGCCCAGAGGTATCCGAATCTGCTTCTGCTTCCGCTGCCGCTACCGATGCTCCTGCTGAAAAAATTAAGCTGAGGTTGGTCAGCATAAGCACTGATGATAATCAGACAGCGATCCTGGAAGATTACATCAAGAAGAATATCGAAACTGCGCTGCCGAATATTGAGGTGGAATATGAACCGGGCGGCGGTGGTGAGGATATGGCAAATAAGATGAAGACCTACAATTCTACCGGTGATCTGCCAGACGTATGGTACAGCACGTCAGACTATGCGTATCCCATTATTACTGCCGGCAACCAGCTCGAATTGACGGATTATGTGACGCAAGACGGGTTTGTGGACAAATATGCAGTGCCGGATGCTCTTAAGAACGGTAAGGGAGAAATCTATTGTATCTCTTCCGGGGCTGATACATATTTTACTCCTCGCGTTTATTATAACAAACAAATTTTCGCCGATAATAACGTAGAAATCCCGACGACTTGGGATGAACTGGTGGCCGCGTGCGACACGTTTAAAGACGCAGGCATTACACCGATCTCGCTGATGGGAAAAGGTGGCTGGGCGCCGCAGCTTTATATGGTTCAGACCTTTATTCAATTGATCGACCCCACAGTTGCACAACAACTGTTAACCAATCAAACTGATTTTAACAATCCAGTTTGTCTTGAGGCGGCTAACAAAATTGCTGAATTGGCCAAGATGGGCGCGTTCCCGGATGGCGTCGCCAATCTCGATTATGGTCCGTCTCTGGAGATGTTCACATCCGGTCGCTCCGCTATGTTCTGCGGATTCACATGGGAAGTTCCGAATCTGGCAGCTGACCCCAATATCGACTTAATGCTGTGGCCTAAGCTTTCCGACAATGTCGATCCTGCTACTGTGACTCAGTTTTGGGGTTCCCCGACAAACGGCTATGCCGTCAACGCCAAATCCGAACACTTGGCGGAAGCTGTGCAGCTGGCGGAGTTCTGTGTCGCTATGGAAGCTGAATTCTATAGAAGCAAAGGTTCCAACACCAACTTTGATCCCGGTACTGAGGTTCAGGGCAAGTCGGATCTGATGGACAAGAACATAGAATTTTACAACAACGCAACCACGAAAATCGCAACAATTTTCTTAAATGCGATGGACAGTAAAACAGCAGCTGATTACGGCGTTTATGGAAATAATCTACTGACAGGTTCTTATACCGGCGAGGATTTCATAGCTGATTTCCAAAAAGCGTGGGCAGCAAACGAATTCTTCAAGTAATAAACAAATAATACATTGACTATGGAGTCACCTGCTTACGTAAATAAGAGGTGACTCCATATTATAATCAGGGGTGTTTTGAATGCGTAAAAATAAGCTAGCAATTTGTATATTTGCATTGCCTGCTTTGGTTTTATTCACGGTTTTTGTCGTATACCCGATGATCCCGCAAATCATCATGAGCTTCCAGGAACACGATGGCTTTTCCAGCAGCGGTTTCGTCGGATTGGATAATTACACAAAGGTTTTGACTTCTGATTCGTTCTGGACAGCAGCCGGAAACACGTGGCTGATTGTGGCTCTTTCTGTCATAGTTGCGATACCTATATCATTATTTTTTGCGCTCTTAATTGACCATGAAAAAAACAAGTTTGCCAAAAATTTGTTTAAATTGGCTGCGGTTTTTCCAGCAATCATATCAGTCGTTGTTATCGCTCAGATGTGGATCGCAATTTATGAACCGCAATGGGGCTTGATTAATTCTTTTTTAAATTTAATAGGTTTGGACAGTCTTGCACATTCTTGGCTTACTGAAGAAACAACCGTGATGATCTGCATATCTATTGCTTATTTGTGGCAATACATAGGGCTTAATACGCTGATTCTTTATACAGGTATTAAGTCGATTCCGCATACATATTATGAGGCTGCAAGGTTGGATGGAGCCGGTTTTTGGAAAGTAAGCTTTAAAATCACGGTTCCCCTCCTTTCCGATGTACTGCAATATGTATTGATTCTTTCGACGCTGGGGTCAATGGCTCAATTCGCACATATTCGTGTGATGACGGCGGGTGGGCCGGGCTTTACGTCTCGTTCCATGATCTATGAAATGTACTACAACGCTTTCGCACGCTCCGAGTTTGGCGTGGGAAGCGCCGTGGCTGTTATATTTATTATTCAATGCCTTATTGTCACATTTGTCATCAATAAGTTATTACGCAGAGAAGCAATACAATATTGAGCGAGGTCTAGCATGAATCGAGGTTCGAAATTTTTAGTACGGATGATACTGATACTTAATGGTTTGGCATTTTTATTTCCGCTTTACTGGATGGTTAATATATCCTTTAAAGAAAAGAGCGAAGTTTATGTCAATCCCTTTGGGTTGCCGGCAACGTTGGATTCCAATAATTACCCCGAAGTTTTAGAAAAGTTCGATTTCTTTAAGTATCTTATGAATAGTGCGATTTATACTGTGGCAACAATTGTTATCGTCATACTGTTTGGCAGTATGTTAGCGTATGCTTTGACGCGTATGCAATGGAAGCATTCGTCATGGGTAAGGACGTATATATCAATGGGACTGATAATACCTGTACAGGTCATCATTATACCGCTATTTTTAATGGTACATACATTGAATTTGGATAATACATATCTATCCTTGATTCTACCCTATTCCGCATTTTCGCTCTCATCTTGCGTATTGATGCTTAGTGCATTTTTCCGAAGCTTGCCAAGAGAACTGGAAGAGGCCGCGTTTATTGACGGATGTAATGTTTATTCGGCCTTCTTTAAAATAATTATCCCAGCTATTCGTCCCGCAATTGCAACTCAGATTGTTCTTGTATTTATTAATACTTGGAATGAGTTTTTCCTGGCATTTATTATGGGTGCCCGCGATGGTATCCGTCCGCTTCCGGTTGCGTTATTGAACTTTTTCGCCAGCATTGGCGTGTCGGACTGGGGCCAGATTGGTGCGGTTATGATACTTGCCAGTATACCGACTGCGTTGATTTATATATTTGGCTATAAGCAGATAGAAAACGCTCTGACTGCTGGTTCAATACTAAAATGATATCAGGACCGAACGGGATCTATATTGACGACGAGCTTGTCAACGATATGTCGCTAAAAGACAAGGATATCGCGATGGTATTTCAAAATTATGCACTATATCCGCCATATGACGGTGTATAAAAGCCTTGCATTTGCGTTAAAGCTGCGCTATTTCAGATAAGAAAGAATTATGTAGAGTTCTTTTATACCTGATGTATTTTGACCATAGGCCTACAGCCTCCTAAGCGCCGCAAGGTAGGGATTGCAGGTGATACGAGTGTTACGAGTTAATTGCAAATCGGATGTATTTCTTCAGATCATGATGAGTTTGGAATTTTTTTATGATGCACCTGGGTTCTAACAGGGCGAAGTATTATTTTTTGTGTTCCGTGTGATATTTTCGTGTGATATTGCTTGTAAAATCATAAGGTTATAATGTCATTTTGCTTGCAAATTGATAAATATATTTTACTCATGACACTGAGTTTTTGCGATTATAAAACCAAAAAGCCCAATTTTACAACACATTCATCACTTGACCTGTACGGGGTTCAAGTCCCCTTCCTCGCACCAGAAAAGCCCGTATTTAAAGGGCACTGAAAAATCACTGTTTAGCAGACGCCGCAGTGATTTTTTGTATGTTTATGCGCAGCAGAGAAGATATAATGGGTAAAACTCCCTTTTGCTGATTGTGATAAGTCGGAGGTATTGACCTTGGGGGCTCGCTTTGCCCTATCAGTTTAATGATTCTCTTAATATTTACTGCAAAAGCTGTGAAGTAAGCTTGTAATCGCATGGCGTCAAGACCCGTGGAATCAG
>JAEWQS010000152.1 GCA_023399095.1 Bacillota bacterium | reverse complement strand
AAAAAAATCGGGTGATAAAATCTCCCCGATTCTTTGCGCCGACTGGCGGGTTTCGCCAAGCAGCAGTTCTTTTTTTAGATTCAGAAGATGGCGTATCACCATTCTATAGATTCTGTCATTTTTCCAGACCGTTTTCGGTGCTGATGAGCTTT
This sequence comes from Bacillota bacterium, assembly GCA_023399095.1. Taxonomy (GTDB): domain Bacteria; phylum Bacillota; class Clostridia; order Christensenellales; family SZUA-584; genus SZUA-584. The sequence goes on along the minus strand of JAEWQS010000152.1, from coordinate 27,135 downwards.
TCAAGCTTGTTTTTCACGCGCTGGAGCGCATTGTCCACAGATTTGACGCTGCGGTTTAGTTCCTCGGCGACCTCAAAATATGATTTGCCGTCGATGTATTTTCTAAGCACCTGCATTTCAAGCGGCGAGAGTATCTTGCTCATCTTTGTTTCGATGGAGGAGAAATCCTCGCGTCCGATGATGATATCCTCCGGATTGGAAATCTTACTGCTTGATATCACGTCGATCAGCATGCGATCAGATTCCTCATCGTAAGCGGGCTTGTTCAATGAGACGTAAGAATTCAGCGGGCGGTGCTTTTGGCGCGTCGCTGTTTTAATGGCCGTGATGATCTGCCGCGTGACGCAAAGCTCCGCAAAAGCGCGAAAAGATGTGAGCTTGGACGAACGAAAGTCACGAACCGCCTTATATAGGCCGATCATGCCTTCCTGAACGATATCTTCTCTGTCTGCGCCAATGAGAAAATAGGAACGCGCTTTGGCACGCACAAAGTTCTTGTACTTATTTAGCAGATACTCGAGTGCATCCCCGTCATAGCCGCGCGCAAGCTCCGCAACGGCCTCATCCGTCATGTCCTCGTAGCGTGTCGGTAATTCTTTCAATATAGACGGAGTTGTCAATTTATGTCCTCCTGCTTTTAAGGCCTATGCTTTCTCAGTGTTTCTATTATAACGGTTGTCCAGTTTAGCGTCAAGCAAGATACATTGTGATTGAGATACATATTATGTGATTACATCAATTATCTGATATGGCATCGAGATAGAGCTTGCGTTTAAGCTCTTTGCCGGAAAGTGTGCTGCGATGAATGAGCGCAATATGTTTTTCTCGCGCTTGCTGTATGAGAATTTGAAGCTCGGCAGGGGTTATACGCAGGGAGCCCGAGCCAAACACCGAGAGCTGCTCAAGATAGTCTGCCGTCACCACAGTGTGGGGCTGCTTGCTTGCTTTGGCGATGCGCTGAATATGCGTGTCGGCGGTGACGCCGTGAGCGGTAAACACCACGTTGATAAGGCCGTAGCGCGTTTCGCTCATGGGGGTTTTCGTGCGGTAGCCGTCGAAAACGACAGTGATGGCTTCGCCCGTGAAACCCGCAAAATCATCGAGAACATCCAGCAGCGATGCGCGGGCGTTCTCAAGATTCGAGGTATCCAGCCCCCAGGCGTATATCACATTGTAGCCGTCGACGATCATGAGTGCGCGTCCTGCCGAACCTTTTCATACATGATGACAGCAGTGGCGACCGCCGCGTTGAGCGAGCCTGTCTGTCCTTTCATGGGAATGCGTGCGAGAAAATCGCAGCTTTCCTTCACAAGACGCGAGAGCCCATCGCCCTCTGAACCGACAACAACGGCGATGGCACCTTTTAGATCGATGGATTCCACATCTTTGCCATCCATATCCGCGCCTACGACCCAGACATTCTTGCTTTTGAGTTCATCAATGACGGCATTAAGATTTGTGGCCTTGACCACGGGCAACACCTCTGCCGCGCCTGATGACGCTTTGTAAGCCACGGCGGACAGCGACGCGCTGCGGCGCTTGCCCATGATAACGCCGTGCGCGCCCAGCACCTCGGCACTGCGGATGATGGAGCCTAGATTGCCTTCGTCTGTCACGCCGTCGAGTATCACGATAAACGGCGGCTCGCCGCGCTGCTCAGCCAATGCGAGAACGTCTTCCAGAGACGCATAATCCTTGGCTGCGGTGACGACCACGACGCCCTGATGGTTTGCGGGCTTGCCATCGTGTCCAAACGGCAGGCACAGGCTGTCCAGCTTGCGTTTGTCCGCGCGCACGATGGGGACGTGATGCTGTGCCGCGAGAGTGAGTATCTCGCGAACGCTTGGGTCATTAAGCTCCTTGACCGCAATGACCTTGTCGATCGAGCGGCCGGATTTGATCGCGGCCTTGACCGCGTTTCTGCCGTATATAATGTCCATGTGTTAACCTTTCATTATTGCTTGCAGCTTCTCGCGCACGTCTTTGGCGAGGCCGCATGTTTTATTGCCCTCGCCGCACGCGCCGCGCACGCACGAAGGGCCTGCTGCGGAGAACAGCGCGGGGGCAGTAGGCAGTGTGAGCTCCAGCATGCGCCAGGCCAGCGCACGAATTTCCCACTGGGCGCGGTTGCAGCACCTGAGCGAGAAGAAATGCAGCAGTTCCCTTGCGTTCATTGTGAGCAGCATACGCGTTTCGCATGCGCCGGGCAGCACAAACCGTGCGTCCTCGTTAGATTTTTCGCCTTCGTTGCCCAGCTCCGATTGCCAGTCGTTGTACCAGCCCTGTATCGTGGCCATTTGCTGTTCATATTTCTTGACTGCCGCGTCCCCAAGTTCACGTATCGCGGGCGGAATGATATATCCAAAGCCTTTTTCCGCATAGCTCACATACCGTTGAGACTGAACCGAAAAGCTTGCGATACGGTGCCGCGTGATCTGTGCGAGCAGTGTGCGCGACACACCTTCAATGCCGAACGTGTAGCTTGCGTGCTCAATGGTGGATAAGTGGCCGATGTCCACAATGCGCGAGATAAACGCTTCCGCTTTTTCGTTCGTGAGGCCGCTCTCAATGTCGTCAATGTGCGACTGGCTGTAGCACAGCTTGGCGGCCATCGCGGTCAGCTTCGCTGCGTCGGGTGTGCAGGATATGAGCTTGACGTTTTGTGTGACTTCAGGCATTTGGTTCCTCCCCCAGAAAATGCGCGATAATCAAGGAAAAAAGCACTTCCAACCGCTGCGTCTGGCCCGTTAAGTACAGATACCCGATCACAGTTTCCAGCCCCGTGGCCAGCGAATAGTCTTCATGGCTCATGTTCTTTGGCGGCTGGCTTTTGGCGTTCTTTCCGAAACGGAATATATCGCTTTCCCGCTCGCTAAACGACGGCGACAGCAGCAACGCCGCCTGTGCCTGCGCACGCGCGTTTACCACCGCGGAGGCCTGTTTATGCATATCGGTCACACGGCCCTTCTTATTTTTAACAAGAAAGCTTCGGATATACAGGTCGTACACCGTGTCTCCGATATAGGCGAGATTGAGCGGCGACATTTCGCGGATCATACTCTCATCAATCGCGCTTAATAGCGTGAGTTTTTCGTCTTTTTTGTCCATCAGTTTGATTATAGCATAGGAGAGCCAGAAGCTACAATATAAAGGGAAGGAAAAAAGACAGGGTACTATATTTTGCTGTTTTTGCAGCGGTACAGAATGAAACGATATCACTTGGTCGATGCTGTGCTGAGTGCAGCCTTGTGTATGTACGGGCGCACAATCAGTCATGTTCTGTTTAATGAGTCATACTTGACATGCTTTTGTCGTATATCTATAATTAATATAATATGTTAATATTATAATGTTTTTAACATGGGCAAATCTGCTTAATGTAATTGGAGTGATTTATGAGAAAAATATTTTGTTTATTGGTTCTTGTTACTTTATTGTTAGGTTCTGTGGGATGCACCATCCAGTCTAACGGCTCTGACGGCTTTGAATTCAGCTTCAGCACTGCAAATATGACTGACGCAGTGATGACAACAGATATTCAAGATGGTAAACCTGTAGATACTGTCACGACTTATCCTCAGGATGCACCTCATTTTATCGCTGTGGGTATACTGAACAATGCACCAGAAGATACAAAGGTAAGGTTCGTATGGAATTATATAACCGTAGAACAAGTCATTGATGAGGTAGTCGTAGACGCTGATGGAAAAAGCGGTGTATATATATCCAGTACGTTGTCATCTGATAATTTGTGGCCAACAGGAGATTACAGCGTTGATATATATATTGAAGGCAGGGATGACCCTGATGCCACAGTATTGTTCAGTGTCGAATAATGAGCGATTTCCTTTAAGCATAGAATCCGGACGGTGACCAGTTCAGCACGTCGGAAACGATCTGTACAGGTTTCCTCCGAATCTTCTTTCATTCATGCTTCACGGCAAAGCCTTGGTTATACTTAAAAACAGATGAGAATCTCGATACAAAAATCCCGGACTGAGTCAGTCCGGGATTTAGTGGTTCAATCATATTTTCTTTTTTCTTTGGCGAACTTTCTGGCGTTTTTGATGCCGCCAAAGCCGGAAAACATGGTATCAATTTTTTCTTTTTCGATTTGCTTTGCGTTTAGTCCGTCGTAGCGTACCTCTTTTTTGAGCTTGAAATAGCTTTCAAGCCTTTTCGCATCGAGCTGCCCCTTTTCAATCGCGGCTATTACCGCACAGCCCGGTTCGGACTTGTGCGTGCAGTCATGAAAACGGCATTGCGCCGTTAGCGCATCAATATCCGCAAAGGCCTTGGCGATGTCTGCCGAATCCACACCGATCTCTCTCATCCCCGGCGTATCGATGACGATACCGCCCTGCGGCAGCAATATCAGCTCGCGGCGGGTGGTGGTATGCCGTCCCTTGTCATCGCCTCGTATTTCAGCGGTACGCAGCCGTTCATCGCCCACAAGCGCGTTAATCAAGGTGGATTTGCCGACGCCGGATGATCCGATAAAAGCGGCGGTGACGCCGTTCTGCAAATACGCCCGTAATTTGGTCAGCGTGTCAGGAACCATTCCGGAAGTTATAAGAACATCCGCACCAATCGCCACAGCGCTCACCTCGGCCAGCTTTTCCTCGGTATCCTCACATATGTCTGACTTTGTGAGCACAACCACCGGCAATGCGCCGCTGCTCCACGCAATGGAGAGATACCGTTCGAGCCGCCGAAGATTATAGTCGTTGTTAAGAGCCGAGCAAATAAAGACAATGTCGATATTGGCGGCCACAACCTGCGCTTCGTTGCTTTGACCTGCCGCTTTTCGCTCGAACACACTTTTGCGCGTTAGCACATGCGAGATGATGCCATTGCCGTTATCGCCGTGAGACCGATCCAGCATCACAAAATCGCCCACGGCCGGAAAATTGCTCAGACGTTTTGCGTCGTAACGGAATTTGCCGGACACCTCTGCAAAGAGTTCCGCGTCTTGGGTGATCACTCTGTAGAGCTCCTTGCTCTGCGAGATAACCCGCCCCACAACACCATTGCCGTATAAATCGGCTTGTGCCTCAAACTGGGGTGTAAGTCCGTATATTTTTAATTTATCCAATTTCATATCCTCCAAAATATCACTTTAATTAGCGCCGGAGGTATGATGCAAGCATTATTTTACACATACCTCCGTATGTGCCACAATCTCCGTTTTGGTTGTTTTCATAAAATATCTCCTGTTCTTTCATTTATGCGTATGATTATAGCATGTCAGACTGTCAAAAAGTCTTTAAATATAATTCGTGGGCAAGACGGGCTGTGCCCGCGCAGCCCACACCTTGCGGTTTTGCGCAGTTTCGAGTCTGCGAGGAACAAGCAAAACCGGTAAACTGGCGGGAAACCGTAGGTTTTTCGACATGCTTTCATGCATATGATTATAGCATATTTTAGGATGTGCATCCATCTTTAATAATATGGGTCGGTATTGGCAAACTGTGTTTTGCAGATTATACTGGTAATATCGCAAAAAGGGAGAGAAGTATGCAAAACATCTGTTATGTCGCACAAGGAGATACCGAGAAAAAGACAATGGCTTTCACGCCGGATATGCGCTTGTGGCAGCTTAGCATGAGCGGCGGCTTTAATGACGCTGTCTGCGCGATGATGAACGGCCGGATTGTGTCGCTCGCAGACGCGCCTGAGCAGGAAGCGACGGTTGAGTTTCTTTCCCCCTATGAGAGCGAACAGGCATCCCGCGTGTTTCTTAGGGGCGCGACATTCGTGCTGTACCGCGCGGCGCGCGAGCTATATCCTGATCGGCGGTTCATTGTGGAATACATGCTCTGCGGCGGTATATACTGCGAAATGGAGCCGCTGGAAACAGCGGATATCGAAGCACTGCAACAGAAAATGCAACAGCTCATTTTGGCTGACGAAGATTTCGTACTGCAGCTGATGCGCGTGGACGAAGCCAAGAAGATCATGCTAAGCGAAGGTCTTTTGGCCAAAGCTGAACTGCTAAGTTATCGTCCGTTCGATTATTACCGGCTCTACGAATACGGCGGGCTGCACAACTATTTTCACGGTATTATGCCCAAAAGCACAGGGGTTCTCAAGGACGCGCGGCTTTATCCTTATGGAGAGGGCATGATACTCAAGATTCCCACGCCATACCATGAGGCGAGCGTGTCTATCATCGACCAGCCCAAATACGCGGAGGTTTTTCAGCAAGCCGAACGGTGGAGCAAGGAGCTTTCGGTGTCTTTCGTGGCAGATATCAACAACATTTTCCGGGATGGCGGCATGGCGGATTTTATACGCGTGAATGAGGCGATGCACGAGCGGTCTATTGCCGATATCGCGCACATGATCGCGCAGAAAGGTGAAGTGCGCATCGTGCTGGTAGCGGGCCCGTCTTCGTCGGGCAAAACCACGTTCGCCACACGCCTGTCGGTGCATTTAAAAGCGCTTGGAAGGCGCTGCCGCGCCATTTCCGTGGACGATTATTATAAAAGCAGAGAAGATATTCCCTGCGATGAGCGAGGGAAGCTGGATTTTGAATGTATCGAGGCATTAGATACACAAAAGCTTGGTGAGGATTTGGCGCTGCTGCTTAAGGGTGAGGAAGCGCAGATGCCGCGCTTCGATTTTGTCGCAGGCAGGCGGAGCTGTGAGACGGTGCCCATGAGGATTCAAGACGACATTCTCATCATCGAAGGAATCCACGGGCTGAATGACGCGCTGACTTACACCATACCCGCTGATAAAAAGTTTAAGATATTCATTTCGCCGCTGACGACGCTCAATATAGACGGACACAGCGTCGTGATGCCTGAGGATCTGCGGTTGCTGAGGCGGCTCGTCCGTGATAAGCGCACGCGCGGCTACTCATTTGCTCAGACATTTGCCATTTGGGACAGTGTGAGGCGAGGAGAGTTCAAATTCATATTGCCATATCAGCATACGGCAGATGTGATGTTCAATTCGACACTGCTGTATGAACCGCTGTTGCTTAAAAAATACGCTTACAGCGATTTAAGGCGCTTTACGCCGGATATGCCGCATTATCCCGAAGCGCTGGATCTTCTGAAATTTTTAAACTACTTTTTAAGCTTCAGCGAAGAGGGCGTCGTGCCGCCTGCAAGCATACTGCGGGAATTCATTGGTTGAAAAAATTGGAAATATAGTTTTATTATAATACCGCCGCGCTCTGCAAAGAATAATTGCAAAAGGAGGCGGATTGAATGAAAAAACTTTTGATTGCAATCATCGTTGTGGTTCTCTTCAGCTCAGTGCTTGTGGGGTGTACAAATCGGGACAACAACAATGTAACCCCCACCGGCACAGTTAAGCCGGTAACCCCAACGGCAACAGCAACGGCAGTGGCATCGCCAACGGTCAGCCCGGCTACAACACAGCCGACGACGGCAGCTTCACCGGCGGCAAGCCCTGATACATCGCCAAACGCGACAGTATCTCCGGCGGGGAGTCCTGGCGCCAATCAGTAAAAACCATTATAAGGAAGATGCTCGAGGTGAGGGCATCTTTTTTTATGACAATCTCTAAGAAGTGAAGCTTTTACAATGTGATTCAAGCTTGTGAACGACGCTTGAAATTATTATAATGCCTATATCAAGCAAAGGAGCTTTTCTATATGTTTACGATCATGAGCGCGGAAGAGGCCGTTTTGCTAATCAAGGACGGCGATACCATCTGCATCAACTCATTTTTGACACTTGGCAATCCCGAGGCGCTTCATGAGGCGCTGACGAAACGTTTTTTAGATACGGGGCATCCCAATGACTTGACACTTTTTTGCGCGGCAGGCTTTGGAAGATGGGACGAAACACGTTTTGCCGATCCGTATATCAGCGCGGGTGCGGTGAAATGTGTGATTGCAGGACATTATTCGAGCATGCCTGCGGCGGTAAGAATGGCGAGAGACGAAGAAATTGAAGCGTACAACATGCCGCTCGGGGTGCTTTCACATACGCTGCGCGCGGCAGCGTCACGCAAGCCCGGGCATTTGAGCGAGGTGGGGCTTGGCATATTCGTGGATCCGCGTCTTGACGGGCCGGGGCTTAACAGCCGTTCTACACAGGAGCTTGTCAAGGTGGTTGAGGTAGACGGGCGAGAATTTCTTTATTATAAAACGCCTCAAATCGACGTGGCTTTTTTAAAGGGCACTTCTGTGGATCCGAACGGAAACATCACGTTTGAGAAGGAGTACCTCACTGTGGATGCGCTGGCGACGGCGCAGGCGGCAAAAGCAAACGGCGGCATCGTGATTGTGCAGGTGGAGAGCGTGAGCCATGTGTTCTCGCGGCCGCGCAACGTGATCGTTCCGGGTGTGCTCGTGGATGCGGTGGTGGTATGTCCCGGACAACAGCAGCTGCTCGATGAGACGTATAATCCCACGATGTCAGGCGATATCCATGTGCCGCCCAGCCATATGAACTACTGGATGGGGCAGATGAAGCTTTCTGGCAAGCGCGGACAAAGGGATTCGAACACGGCGCATGAGATCATTGGCGAGCGTGCCGCAAAGGAACTCAAAAAGGACTGTGTAGTCAATATCGGCATCGGTATTCCTGAGATGGTCGGACGCTATGCGTCGCGTCTGGGTATCCTCGAACATATCGCGCTGACGGTGGAATCCGGCGGCATCGGCGGTCTGCCTGCGCCCGGCATTGCCTTTGGCGCCACAATCGGCGCGGATATCATCACCGATATGGCACAGCAATTCGATTTCTATGACGGTGGCGGCATTGCAATCTGCTTTATGGGCGGCTACGAGGTGGACAAGCATGGCAATGTCAACGCGCATGTGGTCAACAAACGGTATGCGGGCATCGGCGGCTTTGCGAACATCACCAGCGCCACGCCTGTGGTTGTTTTCTGCATGACGTTTTGCGCCAAGGGTCTCGAGGTGCAGCGATGCGAAAACGGTATACAGATAGCCAACGAGGGCGCGACACCCAAGTTTAAAAGCAGCATTGAAGCGCTCAGCTTTTCGGCGGTGCATGCCAGGCATCGTGGGCAGAAGGTGCTGTATGTGACGGAACGCTGTGTGTTTGCACTTGGAGACGACGGCCTTGAGCTCATTGAGGTGTACGAGGGAATCGATTTGCAGAAGGATGTTTTGGACAGATTGGATTTTACGCCGAAAATCAATATGGGTTGCCGTTAACGATACCCACAACAAAGAGCTTTTGAAAGAGGCTCTTTTTTTGTCCGGAAAGTGGAATATAAGGCATGTCTGTATCATTTAGAAAATATTAATAGTTAATAGAAATAAACAAACAAAATGTATAGTTAAACCAATACAATTGTGATAAAATCATCATATTCAAAAAATACCGATTTTATCCACGGTTAATCATTGAACATTCTTAAGTTATCACAACAAAGAAGTCCGTTGTTTGAAATAGCCCATTAGGAGGTTTTATATGTTTTGTCGAAAATGCGGAGAGCAGTTATCAGACTCAATGGAGATATGCCCACGGTGCGGTGCGCCGGTGGCGGCGGTCTCAAATGAAGGGGATGCGGTCGGGCCGGAGATCATCCCTCAAGCGGATCCGGTTCCTCGGAAAAAGCATACGCTCAGGACGGTGTTGATCATTGCTGGATGCGTGGCGGCTGTAGGAGCGGCGCTAGCGTTCGTTCTGATAAATGCAGAGCTTAACGAGCGGTATCAGTATGCGTGTGATTTGATGGATGCGGGAGACACCTCTGAAGCCAAAGCTGTATTTGCACAGCTCGGAGCATTTGAAGATGCCAAAGATTTGGTACAGGAGTGCCAGAACTTAATTGACTATAACGCGGCCAAGCAAAAACTGGATGATGGAAGCTATGAGGAAGCAAAGCAGGCGTTTGCGGCACTGGGCAGCTTCGAGGATGCGAACAAGATGGTGCAGGAATGCCAGAATGCGAAGGAATATAACGAGGCTTCTTCCCTCAAAGAGAGCGGTGAGCTTGCATCGGCTAAAGACCTTTTTCTGTCGCTCGGAAGCTATGAAGATGCCAAGGAGCAGGCACTCGAATGCCAGAATCAGATGGACTATGACAAGGCAATGGGGCTAATGGACGAGGGGTTCTATCAAGACGCAAAGGCTATATTTGACGAGTTGGACCCTTTCTCGGATGCGCATACATACTCTCTGCGTTGTCAAGAATACATCGATTATGCGATTGCCGACGCATATTATAACAATGGAGAATACTACAAAGCATATCGTATCTTTTTACCTATGTTTGAATTTTTAGATGCAGGTGACCGTGCGATGGATTGCTTCCAACCCAATCCGGACAACGGAGAACTTTATCGGAATCCTGATTTCGGCAAAAAAAGCTGCGCAGTCACAATAAAGGTGGGGGGGACGGAAGAATCGCTTTACCTCAAGGTCTACACGCCCGACGATGTGTTGGTATCCACTGTTTTTGTGGCTGCCGGCAAAAAGACAAAGATCAAACTACCGACGGGAAGTTACCGCATGAAGGCGGCATATGGCGTGGATTGGTTTGGAGAGACGGATATGTTTGGCGATGACGGCTATTATGAAGTGTTGATATTTGAGGACGGAACAGATATCGACACTTTATCCTCAAAATACATTTATACGCTTTCATTTTTACAGCAGGAGGACGGCAACATTGGAGGCATGAATGTGGGGGCCGAGGATTTTTGAGTACTATGTCTTAAGTAAAAATATCAGCAGGGCAAGAGATGAATCATCTCTTGCCTTTTTGTTTGAGCGTTGCTGAGAGGCAATGTGATGTAGCTTTTTCTCGGGCGCATTTGCCCGAAAGGAGAAAAGGCATGGATTGGACGCAGATTGTGATCACGGCAGTGGGGCTACTATTTTCGGCGGTGGTGATACCGCTTGTGAAGGCGGCTTTCGCGTGGATCAAGGAAAAGACACAGAATGAGGCGCTGTTTGCGGCACTGGATGAGGCCCAAACGGTGGCGGATCAGGTGGTGGCGGGACTTAACGCCACGGTGGTGGAAGGGCTCAAGGCCAAAAACGCGGACGGAAAGCTGAGTATCGGTGAAGCCAAAGAGGTGGCGCAAAAGGCGCTTGGCATGTTCTTAAGCGATTTATCGGCCCGCTCAATTGCGGTGCTGGAAAACAACGCCGATGACATTGCAGCGTATGTGGGGAATCTGCTTGAGGCGCGTCTTCTTTCTTTGAAGGGGGGAAAGTAGGTGACGCAGAATTGGACAAAGCAGATTGAGGAGCAGTATGAGCAGACTCTGGCGGCGCAGAAGGCGCAGATTAAAGCTGCGTTTAAACAAAACACATCGGCCTATCAAAAGAAACTGACTGAAGCGGCCACGCAGTATGGACAGCTTAAAAATGAGGCTTACGTCAACAACGCGCTTGCGGAGCGCGTGCGGCGCGAAAACATCGCCAACATGGGGCTGTCAGGCGGTGGCGGCAGCTCGCAAACGCTGCAGCAGCGCAACACGGCTGCGCTGCTCGGTACGCTGGGCGATGCAGCGCGGCAGGAGCAGGATGTCACAGACAATGTGAACCTTGAACTTGCAAACCTTGCGACGCAGTATGGCGCGGATGTAACCAGCCTTGAGGCAAGCAATGCGGCAATGCGCAACGAGGCGTTGATCAAGCAGAGCCAGTGGCAGGCGGACTATGACATGGACTGGCGCAAAATGCTGCAGGACGAGCAGCAAGATACATTTGAGCAGGCATACAGCTTATATTTAAAGCGCTTCATCACGGCGGCTCAGTTTCAGGCCATGACCGGAGTCGCACTCAGGAGATAAACGAAACGCCCGAGGCCGGAGGTTAAGCAATATGGGTTGAACGCTCCGGCCTTTGGGTGGTACAATACCCAAGGCATACAAATCATCTGGTATATGCTTAAATAATCAGCAAAGGGATTGACTCATGAACATACGTGCCATGGTATTTGACATCGACGGGACGCTGGCATCACTCGGACAGCCTGTCAAAAGAGAAATTTCGCAGGGGCTTTGCACATTGGAGCAACGCGGCTACCGCATCGGGTTTGCATCGGGCAAGCCCTGTACATACATCGAGGGCTTCGCGCGTGCGATCGGTCTTCAAAACTACTTTGCGCTCGGGGAAAACGGTGCGGTTTATTTGGACACCTATAACGGTCATATTTATCCGTTGGTGCAGCGCCACAAGGCGTTTGATGAGCTGGAGAAGGAATTGACGGAGATGTTTCCGCGGGTTTTCTTTCAATGCAACGCTGTGAATGTGTCGGTCTTCTGCGAGGATATGGTTGTTTTGGCATCCGCCATCGGTTATCTCAAGGAGCAAGGATGGACAAGCAGAGACGATGTGACCGCGTATATTCACCCGGATTGCATGGATATCGTGCCGGCAGGGGTGGACAAGGGCACAGCGATCGCTTATATCAAACAGCGTAACGGCTGGGATACGTCGCAGGTGATTGCCGTAGGTGACAGCATCAATGATGAGCCCATGAAGCGTGAAGCCGTTTTTTATGCCGTAGGCAGCGGCATAGACGCGGAGCTGTCTTTTAAAAACAGCACCGAAATGATGCGGTATCTGCTAGATCATTTTCAGCCGCTTGAGAAACGCATATTGACATTTTGAGAAGTTTTTCTATAATGGAAGTATATTAAATCGAAAAGGTGGTGTCTGTTTGGCGGTTGTTCTGTAAGATGCATTTTGTGTGAAGAGGACGCATAAGCTTATTTTTGTGTTCCTTCAGAGTATGCCTTGCAGAAACGATGTGCCGAACAGATGCTTTTTTATGACCAAGACCTTAAAAAAGCGCAGCTTTTTGAGGTGGTGATTGCATTTGACAGGCGGGTTTCTCTGCCTGTTTTTCTTTTCCGGAGTGTTTGCAGGGCGAAGCGATTTATGAAAGGACAAGAAAATGAAATTTGATGAAAAGTATTTAAACGAGAATATGATGGGCCCTAACGTGGTCACATTGACGGATGAGCTGACAGCAGGGCTGGAATTGAACGCTGGTATGCGTATCATGGATTTAGGCTGCGGCAAGGGGCTCTCGTCTATGGTGGTCGCGGATAAGACGGGCGCTCAGGTGTTTGCCGTGGATCTTTGGATACCCGCGACGGAGAACTTTGAGCGGTTTAAAGCGATGGGATTTGAAAATTCCATTGTCCCCATACACGCGGATGTGATGGAGCTGCCATTCGCTCAAGGCTATTTTGACGCCGTTGTCAGCATCGATGCCTATCATTACTTTGGACGCGACGAAAAGTTCATGGACGATAAGCTCGCGCCGTATGTCAAAGAAGGCGGTATCATTGCGCTTGCGTTCCCGGGCTTCAAAGACGATATTCACGACAATCTCCCTGAAGTCATGCTACGCTCGTGGTCTAAAGAGGACTTGGAGACGTTTGAGTCCTTTGCATGGTGGGAAGCCATGTTTAAAAAGTCTAAGCTCGTCGAAGTGCTGAGTGTGCGTGAAATGGACTGCCATGATGCCAGCTGGGCAGACTGGCTTGCGTGCGATAATCCGTACGCGATAAATGACCGTGTGTCCATGGAAGCCGGGGCGGGGCAGTATATGAACTTGATCTCCGTGATATGCAAGCGAAAATAAGTCAAAAGGCAGGAAGCCGGGGGAAACTCCGGCTTTTTGTTTATGGAAAATACCGCGGTCCTAAGAACAAGGCCAAAGATTCTTCGTCCGGCACCGAGAATAGGCACGAGATAGCGGCGTTTGGACAGATTCACTATGGCAGCGTTTTTATGAGATGGCAAAAAAATAGCCTCCAAAGGAGGCCAACTTAAGATGACAAAAAGTCTATCACATACAAATGGAACTTTATTTTACGTTTAATCAGGCGAGCTCCTCGGGGCGGATGATGCCGTTGCTGAGCGCTCTGGCCTTTAAGTCCACATAAAGACCCGCAAAACTTGTGCACGTATATGGCCCGACAAAGAGTATCTGTAAAATGCCGAAGGTAAGGCCGGAAAGAATCCACCAGCCGATGAAGCTTAAGCACATCACGAATATGCCGCCTTTGTGGCCGCGTGTCATACGCATGGACAGCTTGATCGCATCGGTGGCACGGACGTTGGGACAGTCGGCGAGTATAAACGGCGTCATGGAGTAGGCCAGCGCCTTGATGATACCGGGGATGGCAAACAGCAATGACCAAAGGAACACAAACAGCTCCATCCAAAGCATGCCGCCAAGGTTGCGTCCGTAATTTGAAAAGCCGTTGGTAAACATGTCTCCGATATCGCCGGTTTCTCCCTTATATATGCGAAGCAAAAAGGAACTGTAACCGACCATCAGCGGCGGAACGATGAGCAGTGATCCCAGACCGAATGAAACGGCTGTCGCAGCAGCACCAACAAGCCAGAAAAGCACGTAGGCGCCGATGGATATACCATATTCATTCAGAAAAGTGGCTTTGGCACGCTGTTTAATTTCCATGCGATTAAACATTGCTATATCCCCCTCTTCATTTTTGATTGATTATATCATCCCGTACATAAAAACAGCAAGTTACGCTTGTGTAAGGCGCGGAATTGATTGTATATTTTCAATCGAAGCGATATAATACACATATTGTAAATAATTATGGAGGTATGAATGGTCGTTTTATTATGGATCTTGGATCTGCTGATACCCGTCGTTATTTTGATTATGGGCTTGGTGTTTAAATATAAGTCTCCGCGCAAAATCAATATGATATATGGCTATAGGACGCAGCGTTCCATGGCGTCACAGGAAGCGTGGGACGCCGCGCATCGCATGGGCGGGCAGGTTTGGATCAGCGTTGGTGCTGTGATGGTGGGCATAACGGTCATCGTCAAGCTGCTGTCTCCCATTGATGAACCGCCTGCGGTCACGATGTCGTTGATGGGCGCTTCAATGATCGCCATATTCGTGCCGCTTATCATCATAGAACGACGGCTAAAAGAGATGTTTGACGAGAATGGCGTCAGCAGATCAAAAGAAACAACGAAATAGATGGACGAAATGTATCAATAAACCCGTCTCTGATACAGCCATATACTAAAACCATTTTGGCTTCTCAATCTGATTTATTCCAATTAGATTTGATTCATTAGACTGACCACTCATTCTTTTCTGACGACCGGAAACAACCTTTTTCATTCTGCATGCCCAAATTTCCCCCAATTTTAAAATAACTATACCAAAAAACGGACATTATGCTTGTACAATGAGAACAAATGTTCTATATTAGAGGTATAAATAAGCGAATCCATGCATTGAGGAATGGCGGCTCAGCACAAATGATGTTCCCTTTATGTATTTTTGCGTTCCTCTTTCATTGTTTGGGCCAGCTTAATAGCCAGCCGGAACTCGTCTGGGGTGATGTTGCGGTCTTCAATCTCTTTGAGCATATCATCGGTTATGCCGCGGCATAAAAAAGAAGAAGGAATGGCGCTTTCCTGCAGCCTTTTGTGATGGCGGCTTGGGGGGATACCGAGAAGATAATCCGCCGAACACCCGAGCGCGTCACAAAGCTTTTCAAGAACTTCGATGGAGGGGCGCTTGCGGCCCTTTTCGATCTCGGCGAGAAATGCCTGTGTGATGCCAACGCTTTGAGCAAGCTGCGTTTGCGTGAACCCCTGCAGCTTGCGTCTTTGACTGATTTTTTTGGGAAGATCGTTCAACAGAGGATACCCCTTTGCTTTGGATTTTGGAGGGCTGATACGGGATAATTATAGCTCTAAGCGATAGATTTGTATAGTATAGCTTTAAGCTATTGACTTATTGTCGAATTATGGCTATTTTATAGCCAAGAGCTATTAAGGAGGTGCGGTATGAGAGTCACGCTGGCAATGCTTCGTGAAGGAGCGAATATCACCCAGACGCAGATTTCGCAGTGCGCGGGCATATCCCAAGGGTATTATTCGGACATCGAATGCGGTGTGCGCTGCCCGTCGCCCGATGTGGCTGTGCGTATTGCGAAGGTGCTGGACATTCCTGAAAGTGAAATATTCCGTGTTTTTTACGCGGAGACAAATGTGAAGAGGAGCAGACGTTATGCAGGATAACGGTTATGGCCTTTGCGTGCTCGCGGAGGCAATCAGGCTGGTTAAGGAAGCCTACTTGAAGACAAAGGACAGACGCATTGCAGCCGCCGCGCATGTGCTCACAGAGCTGGCACTTGATGAATTGGATGCACTTGAGATACCGAAAGGAGAGGATGCGAATGAATGATGACAGGTTCGAGGGTGAAGCCCTCCAGCCGCCGGTGTTGTTTCGATGTCACTATTGCGGCAGCGGTGTGCGGATGCGGATATTACTTATATGAACAAAAGGTCATATGTGATGAATGCGCAAGGCGTTTTGCATGGAGCGAGTTTTTGGTGCTGTCTGAAAGGCGTATTGCAAAACCGGCAAATTGGCTGTAAAAAAGGGGGTTAAGGTCATGAAAGAGGCTGAGAGGTTTTTGAAGGATTATTGGTACGCGACACGCAGCATCGGGAGGTTGATGATGGATTTGTCGGCGGCGCGTCAGGCATATGAACAAAGCCTGACAAGCCTGCCCGTATCGGGCGGGTATGTGAAGGCATCCAGGCAGCAGCGTAACGAACACAGCGCTGTGGAACGCGCGGCGGTGATCGCGGTGGATCAGTTCCATGCCGAAGTGCTGAGCATTGAAAAGCGGCTCTTGCAGGAGCGCAGCACACTGTCTCGCATCGAGCAAACGGTAAATAACGCGGGGCTTACAGCGCCCGAAGCCGGATATGTGCGTCTGCGTTACTTTGAAGCGCGCAGCGTGGAAGCGGCGGCTCAAAGGCTATACTGTTCGGTGGCCACATGCGGGCGAATTCGCGTGTCGGCACTGAATAAGATCACGCGTTTGCTGAACGATACGAAAACCGTATCGGAATCACGCGTTTGCAGTCTGTAAGATATATGATGCATCAAGGCGCCGCCCGAAGGAGAGAATACCGTTAAAAAGAGAAGGAGAGTCCCCATGGAAGTCTATTATAAGCTGCACGATATCGATACGGTGGCGATGGACGACGGCCAAACCACGTATATATTTAGCGACGCCACAGGCAAATGGGAACCGGATGCAAACCGCGTTGTCGCCGACAGACTGGAGAATGCGGATGGTGAAAGTCTGGGCATTTGCGAACAGATTTCTAAGGATGAGGCGCAGTTGCTCATTGGATATGATGAGGACGGTACTGAGTAAGCCCCAGCCTGAATAATGGAAATCATGGGTTTTGTATGGTATAATAACCTATGGTCATGTTGGATGTCCATGCAAATCCAATTCAGGAGGTTGTGATGGAGGATACTTTTTTCGTATCGCTTGACGTACAGGGCGCGATCAACGTGATTGAAAATGCTGTTGTGAGCGGCAGCATCACGGGAGAGCGGATTGACCACTATGGTGTGGCTGCGCCGCAGGGCGGCGGCTTCGTGGTGCTTGTATATGAGAAGCATTATTACCGTGCGGGCAACCGACTGACACTGACTGTGGTCGTTGATGATCTCACTGGGCGCACACGGGTTCATTCCGTGAGCGGCGGCGGCGGAGAAGGCCTGTTTCGCTTCGACTGGGGCGCATCCAAAAGCTTTTCCGGTGTCGTAGCCAATGCGCTGGCTTCATATCGCATACAATAATAAAACAATAGGAGGAATATCATGAAGATTTTATACAACACGACAGCTTTATCGACCGGCGGACGCGACGGACAGGTGAAGGTTGAAAACAGCCCTTTAAGCTTTGAAATGGCGACACCCGCGGAGCTTGGTGGTGCAAAGCCTCAGGGTGCAAACCCCGAGCAGCTTTTTGCCGCGGGATATTCGGCCTGCTTTGGCAGCGCCGTTCAGCATGTGCTGCGCGGACGTAAGCTGAAACTGGATCCGCCTGATGTGCAGGTGACGGTGGGTATCGGCAAAAACGACGCGGGCGGGTTTTCACTGGCTGCCGACATTGTTGTGACGATGACGGGCGTGGATATTGAGACGGCGACGGATATCGTTAACGAAGCACATACGGTTTGCCCGTATTCTAATGCGACACGCGGCAACATCGAGGTCAATGTATCGGCGCAGGTAAAATAGTATTTGCAAGAGTATGGCTGGCAGTGTGGCTTAACCGCCCGCTGCCAGCTTTTTTTGTCTTCTGATCTTAATTTCGGCAAACAGCCAGACGATGAGCGGAATGATAAGCTGAAACAACAGGGCATAGTATTGATAAGCTTCTATAAATGCGAACATCTCCATTGCGCTTTTGTAAAGAATGGCGCTGATTGAAAGCGCAAGCAAAGCAACGGGAATCAGTATTTTCCGGTAATTCGGCATGCCGAAAAGATGTGCGGTGCCCTTGGTCGCGACAAGCAGGCAAACCGTGATTTTTGTGATGCCCGAGATAATAAAATTCATGGATATGGTGCCTTCGATACGCGTAAGAAAATCACTGACATTGATGATGCGCGCTGCAATATATGAAGGGAAATATTCAATTTTCATGAGCGCTGGGCCCAGCAATTCAATATTGCGCACCATGACCACAAGCAGGATAAGAACTGTAAAGGCTGTGGCATAGATAAAAAGCTTATACGGGCTTGTTTGCCTCTTAATCGAGCCGGCAAGGCCCAAAAAAAGCACCGTCTCCGCAAGGGGAAAGGAGAATAGCTTCAGCGAACCTGCTGCGATTTTAGAAAAATCATTTCCCATTACGGGCAGTATATTGGAAAAGTCCATCTGCTTTAGTGACATGATAACGGTGAGAGTCACGGTAAAACAAAAGATGGGTAAGATGATGATTGACCATTTACCTAGAGTCTCAACGCCGCTTGCTGCAAGGAATGCGGTCACCCCCAGCATGACGATCATGAGCGGCAGCTGCGGCATCTCGGGCATGGCCATGATTTCAATGAATTGCGAGAAATTGACGAGCACCAGAGCGCATAGGTGCAGTGCGTACCAGCTCATTAAAACGGTGAAAATTCTGCCGATGATTTTCCCAAAGAGGATATCAAAGATTTCGAATATATCTTTGTCGGGATACAGCCGTATAATGCGTGCATAAAAAAGTAAGATAGGGATGACGCCGACAAACGCTATCAGCAACGATATCCATGAATCCTGGCCCGCTTCGGAGCTGCCGCCCATCACCACGCTGCTGCCGCAAATAAACAAAGCGATTATGCAGAACGCCTGTCGCATCGATATCATTTCTTTTTGCATATGTTGCCCGTCCTTTCTTATTTAATGGGAGCAATCAGCTTGACAACATCATGGATAGCCTTGGATGGGCTGGGCACATTCACACCGACGCTGAAGAGAAGCAGTATGAGAAAGCTCAAGGCAAGCAGCATCCCGTAGGCCACGTTATCTTTTTTCTTGCGGCTTTTTCTTCCCGGGATATAGTCAAAAAATATTGCGCCCGCAAAAAGGGCGATCACTATGGCGGTCAGCAAGGCTTCTCCTTTCTTACTCCTTAATGGAAGCGGTGTTGATGATGTTGATTTTTGCGTTTACGACCACTTCAAGCTGAGGAAAAAGCGTGTCCCAATTCGGACTGAGCTTATGCCAGAGAGCATGGTCTTTTTTGTAAATCATATTGCCAAAGCCGAATATATCCGCTCCATATTCGGACTGCACTTTCCCGATAAGCTGCGCCATCCGGTCTGCCAGCGTTTTGGCGGCGTTTTGCTCCAGCATGGAGATCTGTTGCTTGTCCAGCGCATCCAGATGGATACGGCACTCAGCAAGAAAAACATCCGTCTCTGTGTCGATTTTGATCATCGGCTTGCCTTCTCTATAAGAAAACGAGCGCTTGGTCTTGTTTTCATAGATTTCGAGAGTCACATCGTCTTTGCCTTCTCCGCTCGCAGGAATGGTGAGAAGTCCGCCCTCTATTTTGTCAGTCGCAAAAAGCAAATACTTCGATTCATCGGAAGTTAAGAAACCGGCCAGCCTTTCACCTTTAAAAACGGCTGTTCCGTCTATCTTCGCAATATATTCACCGTTATTGTCCACATTGCTTACTGCGGGCAGAGTGAGGTCAATGCCTTCACCCTCAATTGTATTGAATACTTCATACAACTGCTTATACGACGTGGACGCTGTGGTTTTATTGTCGTCTTGGATGTATTTGCTGACATCAAAGGCCACGATGGGTCCCACAAGGGTATCGTGGTTCAGAATTTCTTTTGCTGTTTCTTCGGTGGAGATGACGAGCGATAATGTCTCACGCATTTCCGCATCGTGCAGCATCCAGTCTATCGTGTCTTTTAAATCCTCGTTGCGGGCGATATCTTCGCTGATCACCACAAGCTGCGTATGGCCAAAATAAAGCTTGCCAATGATATTCCTTTTTGCGTTTCTGCCCGCGTCAAAAAGCGTTTTGCCGCTGGATTCGAGCAGCTTGCCGTTAATGCCCTCAGTCTCCATGTTACCCACAAGATCGACGATTTGAAACGAGACTTTCATTTCGCCGCTGTCGCCGTCTTTATCGATCGCAAAACCAGACACAATGGACATTTCGTTGAGCCCGCGGTAGTTCCAGCAGCCGCCGCTGAGCATCACACACAGCAGCATGAGGCAGCAAAGCGCTTTTTTGATCATGGCGCGTCACCGCCAGACTTCATGCGCGTCTTGTTTTTGGTAAGCCCTTTGGGACGCAGCAGCATTTTCCACCAGGGGGCACGGAAAAATGTATCCTTAACCTCCTGGAAACGCAGGTTTCCTGCGGCCATTATTTGCGGAATTCCAAATGAACGCAAGTTTAAAAGGTGAATCGTCGCGGCCGATGTGGCGAGAATAAAGCCATAGAATCCAAACAATGATGCGGCAAGCAGGAAGAAATAGCGAAGAAATATCACAGGACCGCTAAGCCGCGGTACCAAAAGATTCGTGATGCCCGTCAGTGCCACGATGATGATCATAGGCGCCGCGACCATTTTTGCTTCCACGGCAGATTGTCCGATAACCAGTGCGCCCACGATGCTGAGCGCCTGACCGACATTGGAGGGCATGCGTACGCCTGTTTCTCGCAGAATATCGAAAATAATCAGCATGACAAAAGCCTCTATGGAAGCCGGCAGCGGCGCACCCTGCCGCTCCACGGTGATATTGAGCAGCAGCTGGGTGGGCAGCATCTCATGATGGTACGCCACAATGGCAATATAAAGCCCCGGTACCACAAGAGTGAGGAAAAAGCCAAACATACGAATCATACGTGAAAAAGTCGCATCGTAGAAGTTCATGTAATAATCTTCGCTGCTTTGAAAGTTCTCAATAAACAGAAACGGCAGAGTCAGCACAGAGGGGCTGCCATCCACAAGTATCGCAATGCGACCCTCCAGCAGCCTTGCGATCACGGTGTCCGGCCGCTCGGTGTAACCTGTGGTGCGAAACGGGGAAAACAGCCCGTCCTTAATCAACTCCGATATGTAGTTCGTATCCAGCACGCCATCAATATCGATCTTATCCAGACGTCTGTAAAGCTCTTGGAGTATCTTTTTATTGACGACATCATCCATATAACAAACGGTGCATAAAGTTTTTGTGCGCTTACCCAAGGTATAGGATTTCATTTTGAGCTTGTTGGTGCGAACTCTGCGCCGCAGCAAGGACAGGTTCGTTATGAGAGTCTCTGTAAAGCCTTCCCTCGGGCCGCTGAGTACCCTCTCGTTTTCGGGCTCAGATACAGACCGGTAAGAGAAGCTTTGTGTACCGAGAACCAGCGCTTGTGCTTCACCATCTGCGAGGAGCACGGTGTCTCCATAGCTAATGGCTTCCACAACGCTAAGCAGACTGTCCGTCTGCTCCACATCCGGTATTTGAATGACCTTATCTTTAAGCGCCGCAATCAAATCGCCGCCGTCTGCCAGAGCATCGGAGGTTGACAGCGGCTCGATGATGTTTTCGCCGATAAATAATTTATCCACAACGCCGCAGCTGTATGCGATGCAAAAACTCAGCTTATCATTGTGGGCATTTTTGATATATTTTGTTTTAAATATATCCACATCTTTAAAAAGCTCGTTAATAGTCGCCATATTTTGTTCCAGTGAAGTTACCAAAACAGCGTCATTAATATCCACATTAAAGCTTTTAACTGCTTCGTCTACAACAGCCTGCTTTTTTTTCGAGGAACGAAACATGGCATTCTCCTTTGATAAAGTTTCACCCTTTTATTATCCAAATTGAGCTAGAAAATTATTCATGCCAACACAAGCTGATAAAATTGTATATCGGTTATGTGACACAATGCAGGTTATTGAATATATATAGAAATAGGGGGTGAGATTTATGTGTAATCGGTGTAATTGGGGTTGCGGCGGCGGTTGGCGTCGAGGCGGCTGTGGCTGGAACCGTGGCTGGGGTTGCGGCTGGGGCGGCGGCTGGCGCTGGTAAATCGTCCCTGACTGTCTCTTAAATCTAAGCGGCTTATAGAGACTCCCAAAAAGGCTCGCCTGTGGTGGCGGGCCCTACATTCCGAGGTTCCCGGCTAATCGAAGATTTGTTGGTGATGGTCTTCACAATTAAGGCTTCTCACCCTTCTTTTTTTGTTCAAAACACGATTTCAGGTGCAACGTCGTTAGAAGAGATAACCAAGTCATGGGACTGATGATAACGGTGAACGGTTCAATCGTTTTTGTCTTGTTCCAGCCGTGAGATCGCGAAGGCAACGCAAAAAAGGCGCAGGCTTATGGGAAAGGATATGCTAATGTTTGGTTCTGCGCCGAGTGGTTCATTCTGAATACCGATATATGCAGTAATCGTTTGCTTTGGCTGCTCTGCAGTTTCTGACTGCTCCTCTGTTTTTTCTTCGTCCCGCTCCATATCACACCTTCATATTGTCCTTGCTTTGTATTAATTTATGCGTGTCACATCACAAATTAGCACGGTAAAAGCCCTTAAGAGGAACGCATATAACCGCTGCCCGGCTGGACTTTCCCAAAACGACGGCACAGAGCAGGCTTTGCGTTCATATAGTATATGAAGACCAATATGGTCATCAGATATAAGAAGGTGAAGAAAAGTGAATCAATATGATCCCTCTATGACACATATGAGCCTGTACTCCAGCGCCGCACGGCGTCTTTCCAATTCAACAAAAACACCACCGATGATGGACAGCATCACACCCCGGTGGTTTTTAGATTTTTTGCCCTGGATACCTGTTGAGGCCGGTATCTACCGCGTGAACCGCATCAAACGGGCGCAGGATATGCAGGAGCTCGTGAACGAGTATGGTGAAAAGATGATCGCGGCGAATCACAGGCCGATCAACGAGGATAACATCAGCGAAACATATCCGGATTACGAAGAAGAACCAAAGGAATACATGCTGAGCATGATACAGACGATCCTTCGGCTCAACACCAACGTGACCGACATATTTAACAGCCCGATCGACCAGAAGCATGAGCAGATTCGCCTCACGATTGAAGCGATGAAGGAACGGCAGGAATGGGAGCTTATCAACAATCCTGAGTTCGGCCTTGTCAATGCGGCTGCACCGGATATGCGCATTCGCACAAGGCGCGGTGCGCCCACGCCGGATGACCTTGACGATCTGCTCGCTAAGGTTTGGAAAAAACCCGCGTTCTTTTTGGCGCATCCCAAGGCGATTGCGGCCTTCGGGCGTGAATGTACGCGTCGCGGCGTACCGCCTGTGGCTATGAATTTGTTCGGTTCGCCGTTTATCACGTGGCGCGGCGTGCCGCTGGTGCCGTGCGACAAGATGCTCGTCGGCAACCGCGCGTATACCCATACGACAAACGGCAATACGAACATACTGCTTGTGCGCGTCGGTGAGAAGCATCAGGGCGTGGTGGGTCTGCATCAGCCGGGCATACCCGATGAAACGGAAGTTCCCAGCCTTTCCATGAAGCTGGGCGGCATCGACAACAGGGGTATCGCCTCGTATATTTTAAGCCTTTATTTCTCTATCGCTGTGCTCGCAGACGACGCTTTGGGTGTTCTCGAGAATGTCGAGGTGGGAAACTACTATGATTACCAGTAATATGCCACCGTATAATTGCGGCATGGGAGGCAAGTCGTTCGAGGAGCTCATGTCGCTGGCAAACAGCTACTATCGCGGCGGGGGAGGTCAGCAAGAGCCTGCCGAAACGCCCGAGGCACCGTACTACTTTATGCAGCAGCGCATGGCAGCCCCGGCTGCGCCAAGCGGTGCGCCGATGCACACGGCGCTATATGTGCGCGATGATTTTCCTATACTCAGGCATAAGGTAAATGGCAAGCCGCTTGTGTGGCTGGACAACGCCGCCACCACGCAAAAGCCGCAGAGCGTGATTGACGAGGTGAGCCGGTATTACAGCGCTTGCAACTCCAACGTGCACCGCGGCGCTCACACGCTTGCGCAGCAGGCCACGCTGTGTTATGAAGAGGCGCGTGATAAGGTGCGTGCGTTTATCGGCGCATCGTCCCGCGAGGAGATCATATTCGTGCGCGGCGCGACAGAAGGCATCAACCTCGTGGCGGCAAGCTGGGGCATGAACAATCTATCACCGGGCGATGAGATCATACTCACTGAGATGGAGCACCATTCCAACATCGTGCCGTGGCAGCGCGTGGCGGAGATGACAGGGGCTGTGATAAAGGTGGCGCCGATGGACATAAACGGCGACTTAAAGCTGTTTGCGTTCGAGCAGCTATTTACCCCGCGCACACGACTCGTGGCTGCCGCGCATGTGTCCAACGTGCTGGGCACGGTCAATCCCGTTAAGCAGCTCGCGCAAATCGCGCATCGTCACGGTGCGCTGATACTCGTGGACGGCGCACAGTCTGCGCCGCATTTACCCATCAATGTGCAGGAGATGGATGCGGATTTCTTCGTATTCTCTGGGCATAAGGTATACGCGCCCACGGGCATCGGTGTGCTATACGGCAAAAAGGCGCTGATGGAGAGCGTGCCGCCGTATCAGAGCGGCGGCGGTATGATCAAAGACGTGAGCTTTGAGCAGACGGAATATCAGCCGCTGCCGGCCAAGTTTGAAGCGGGAACAGGCAACATCGCGGACGCGGTGGGATTGGGCGCGGCCATCGATTACTTAAGCGAAGTCGGTATGGATCGGATTGCGGCGTTTGAGCACACGCTCACACAGTACATGATGGAGAGACTTTCACGCATACCGGGCGTGCGGTTGATCGGCACCTCCAAAAGCAAAATGAGCGTGGCGGCGTTTGTGATGAACAACATGGAGCCGAATGCCATCGCGCAGCAGCTTAATATGCAGGGCATCGCGATACGCGCGGGGCATCACTGCGCACAGCCTGCGCTTGCGCACTACGGACTTGGCAGCGCGGCACGCGCGTCAATCGGGCTATACAACACATATGAGGATATCGACGCGCTGGTCCGCGCAGTGCGAGGGCTCGCGGCTCGTTGACATAGAGGTAGGAAGGCGGTCAAAGACCGTCTTCTTGCTATGTCGAAAAACCTACGGGTTTCCGCCAGTTTACCGGTTTTGCTTGTTCCTCGCAAACTCGAAACGGCTCAAAACCGCAAGGTGTGGGCTGCGCGTGCAGAGCACGTCTTGCCCACGAATTATATTTATAGACTTTTTTGACAGCTTGGGAGGCGGCCAAGGGCCGTCTTCTTGCTATGCCCTGTAAGTATCAATCATAGGGATAGATATGCATATAAGTGAGATAGACGTACTGCTGATGATGAATTATAATAAAATCATATGTTGAATGTCACAAGATATGGCGTGAGCCATCCGGCACTTAAAAGGTGGATAAAATTCTTTTGGTATCTTGAAACCGATGCACCCGTTGAGGTGAAACATACGCTGCTCCCGACGGATAGTATTGATGTTGTTATGAATCTGGCAAGTCCCATTCATTACGATCTCAGCGGCGAGCTCATAAAGGCAGGGCAATGCCATTTCAATGGCAAGAGAGAAAATGCGGCGACAATAATGCAGAGCGGCTGTCTGCGGTTGTTCGGGATATCCTTTCAGCCTTATGGTCTTTATCCTTTTATCAAGATACCCGTTAATCATTTCAACAATCAGCTGGTGGATTTAAAATGCGTGAGTGAACCGCTGGCCGCAGACATTGAGCGTGCTGTTTGCAAAGCGAAATCAGCCGGGCAAACCATACGTTTGCTGGAAGAAGCACTGATGAGGCATTTAGACGTTAGCTGCAAAGATTTTGAAGCCGCGCATGTTTTGCGATCGTTTCAAAATTGGGATTCATCGGTCAATACGTTCTGTGAGCAAACCGCTATGAATATCAAACAGCTTGAACGGCTGTGCCAAAAGTATACCGGACTCAATCCAAGAAAGCTGATTCGGGTGGCGAGAGTACAAGCAGCTAGCTGTCAAATCCTGAAGCTTCAAAGTGACAAGGCGCTAACCGCATTGGCGTATGACAATAACTATTTTGATCAGTCCCATTTTATAAGGGAATTTCGCACGTTTATGGGGCTTACGCCGCATCAATTCTGCCGAGACCACATGACTGTTAGAGACATCACAAAATATTCATATCAATGAGATATTGTCGATTTCATACAATCGTCACAAGCCTTTTTTGCTTATACTCAAAAAAACAGCATGGAGGTATTGTGATGAGTATAATGACAGAAGTTGTGAGCTTTGAAACACAGGAGGGGATAGTGTACGATGATTTTGTAAAGATCGTGGATATGCTGGAATGCGAGTTTCATTCAAAGCAGCCGGGGTTTATCGATACGGAATTGCTGTACGACAGCAAGAACGAAAGCTGGATGATGATTCAGCACTGGAAGAGCATCGATGATCTCAAAAACGCATCCAAGAAGATGTTTGAGGATAACGCGACGAAACCCTTTCGCGAAGCCCTGAATACGAAAACAATAAAAATCAGCAAGTATCCGCAGATACAAGTCTGGAGATAAGAAGATACCGTAAGGTCGGATCAATGCAAACGCCGCGTTTAACAAGACGGACCGAGGTAATTATAAGCTTATGCTTGGCATTTGCTTCAAGATTTAATAAGCAAATAAGGCTGCCAACTTTTTGGCAGCCTTTAGGGCGTGTTTTGCGAATGTCATAGTATGATTGACTGGGGTGTATCCCCGATTTTGTGTAAACTCGAAAGAGCGTAAGAAAAAGCAGAATTTTTATTGGGCGGGTGAGCCGCACGACGGCTTACCCGTCTTGGGTGCATAATAGCGGAAACGGCCGGGCATGT
>JAEWQS010000151.1 GCA_023399095.1 Bacillota bacterium | reverse complement strand
TTGCGCTGCTCAAGGAGCGAAACACAGCGTCTGCTGCGATATTCAAGCGGTTCGGCATCACGCTGGACGCGTTTATGACGGCGCTTTCCAAGGTGCGCAGCAACCAGCGCATCACGTCGCAGAACCCCGAGGAGACATATGATTCTTTAAAGCGGTTCGGGCGCGATTTGGTTGAGCTGGCCAAGCAGGGCAAGATTGACCCCGTGATCGGGCGCGATGGCGAGATACGGCGCGCGATTCGCATACTTTCGCGGCGCACCAAGAACAACCCTGTATTGATCGGTGAGCCGGGCGTTGGCAAAACGGCGGTGGTGGAAGGGCTGGCACAGCGCATCATCGCGGGGGATGTGCCCGAGGGGCTTAAAGACAAGACGATATTTGCGCTGGATTTGGGTTCGCTGATCGCGGGCGCGAAATACCGCGGCGAGTTCGAGGAGCGCTTGAAGGCGGTACTCAACGACGTCAACAAGTCTGACGGGCGCATCATATTGTTCATTGATGAGCTGCACAACATCGTGGGCGCGGGCAAGGCCGAGGGCGCGATGGACGCGGGCAACATATTAAAGCCCATGCTGGCACGCGGCGAGCTGCACTGCATCGGCGCGACGACGCTGGACGAATACCGCAAGTACATTGAGAAGGATGCGGCGCTGGAGCGACGGTTCCAGCCGATACTCGTAGAGCCGCCGTCGGTGGAGGACACGATTTCGATACTGCGCGGGCTGAAAGAACGCTTTGAGATACATCATGGCGTGCGCATCACGGATGGCGCGCTGATCGCGTGTGCGGTGCTTAGTGACCGCTACATTTCCGACAGGTTCCTGCCCGACAAGGCGATTGATCTGATGGATGAGGCGGCGGCGATGATTCGTACCGAGATCGACAGCATGCCGACCGAGCTGGACGAGGTTTCGCGGCGTGTTATGCAGCTCGAGATCGAACGGGAGGCGCTCAAGAAGGAGGACGACGCAGGCAGCAGAGCGCGGCTGGCGGCGCTCGAAAAGGAGCTTTCGGGCTTAAGGGAGCAGACGGATAAGTTAAAAGCTCAGTGGGAGTTGGAAAAGGTGGGGCTCACACGCGAGAAGGAGCTTAAGCAGGCCATTGAGGATGTGCGGCGCAATATTGACGACGCGAAACGCGCTTACGACCTCGAACTGGCGGCCAAGCTGGAATACGGTGAGCTGCCCGGCTTGCAGCGGCAGCTGGAGGAGGAGAAGGCGCGCAATCGCAAGAGCGGCAATGAGCTTTTGAAGGAAGAGGTGACCGACGAGGAGATTGCCGAGATCGTGTCGCGCTGGACGGGGATTCCTGTGGCGCGGTTGGTGGAGCAGGAGCGCGACAAGCTGCTGCATCTCGAAGACATATTGCACAAGCGTGTGATCGGGCAGGACGAAGCGGTGCAGGCGGTCAGCGAAGCGGTGATTCGTGCGCGCAGCGGCCTGAAAGACCCCAAGCGGCCTATCGGTTCGTTCATATTCTTAGGGCCGACGGGAGTCGGCAAAACGGAGCTGGCGCGAACTCTTTCCGAGGCGTTGTTTGACAGCGAGGACAACATGGTGCGCATCGACATGTCTGAGTACATGGAGAAGCACGCGGTGGCAAGGCTGATCGGCGCGCCTCCGGGGTACGTGGGGTACGACGAAGGTGGGCAATTGACCGAGGCTGTGCGCAGAAAGCCGTACTGTGTGATCCTGTTTGACGAGATCGAGAAGGCGCATCATGATGTGTTCAACGTACTGTTGCAGCTTTTAGACGACGGGCGTTTGACGGACAGCCAAGGCAGGACGGTGGATTTCAAGAACACCGTAGTGATCATGACGAGCAACATCGGCAGCGAGTATCTGCTTTCGGGCATCAACGCGCAGGGCGAGATAGACGAGGCGGTGCGAGACCGTGTGATGGGCGACCTTTCGCGGCATTTCCGCCCTGAATTCTTAAACCGTGTGGACGACGTTGTGCTGTTCAAGCCGCTTAAAGCAGATGACATTGTGCGCATTATTGACCTGACTGTCGCCGCGATACAGAGGCGGCTTAACGACCGCAACATCAAGCTGGGTGTGACAGACGCGGCGAAGCGGTTGATTGCCGAGAAGTCTTACACGCCGGTATACGGCGCGCGGCCTGTGAAGCGGTATCTGCAAAAGGTAGTGGAAACACAAGTAGGGCGTATGCTCGTGTCCGGTTCGCTCATAGACGGCGGGCTGGTGAAGGTGGATGCCGAAGGCGGGGAACTCAAGATCATCGCTGAATAATGGAGGTTTATGGGGGGCACTGCCTCCCATAAATATGTTCACTCTTAATATAAAAAACTTCTGTTGAGACATTATATAATAGATGTTAGAATTGTTTATACAAAATATTACGACTGAAAGAAGAATTACCATGAAACGTGATAAGGTGCCCATTAATATACGCGTAAAACAGTTATTTCAGTTTACTTCAGGTTATAGAAAAGTTGAAATGATTCCTCGTACGGAAAGAGAAAAACAGATTGTTCGAAAAACTGTTTTTTGGATATTATTTTGTATAATAATTATTGGGCTCTTAGGTTACTTTTTTTATTCCTTTTTTATTAATAATATTGAAATTATGCTAACGGCTATCGTCACGATAGCAACTACATATTTTATTGTTCACCAAAGTAAGAAAGTAGACTACCATAAAGAACGACTTGAGCAATTACCTGTTATAGATTTGGCTGTTTATAATAATAAGCAGTATTTATCTGATTTGGGTGAGAATATTGAATATATTTATGAAGGTCATGAATATAACTCGCTATTAGAGATCACGAATATTGGAAAAGGAATAGCGTTTAATGTACAGTCTTATGGTTTAACTAATGATATTGAATATACAGGATATGATAATTGGGATTGTACAAGATTAAGGAATATTAAAGTAAATGGAAATAAAATTGTAGGACTTAACTGTGAATGTGATGTTTATAAGCGTTTCATAATTAGGTTTAGATTTAATGATTTATTTGAAAATCGGTACCAACAAGACTTTACAATTAAATTCGAAGATAACGAGAAGATTCAATATATAGAAAGTGGTGTACCCGAGTTACAACAAAGAACTCATAGATTCAGATACATTCAATGAACTATTTAACATCACGACATAGAACATTAACTAGGTATACTTCGCTCACGATCAGTATGACATAATGCGCTGTGAGTCCTCGTGCGGAACGGTCGAGACCGTTCCCTACAAGATTACTGCGAATCTATGCGGAACGGTCGAACCACATTTAGGGCACAAGCGCCCGTTTCTTTCGATTTTCCACATCGTCCATCAGCCGCTCCACCAAGCGGCCTTGTTTCTGTATCTCCTCATCGTCTGCGATAGCCACGACGCGATCTAGCGCGTCCTCGATCATTTGATTGAGCTTTTCACGTTCGTGTTGCAGTTTTTCTTTGCCATCCGTTTTCATGAGACCTCCAAGAGAATTAGTGATTTATCGCCATTATACACCAATTTTTGAGTTAGTGGTATATCACTAACATTTTTTTAAAAAATAATGAATACTGGGCATAGTGATATATCGTCTTGGAGGTGGGTATGAGTACAAGCCAGACAGTTGCATTACGGATAAGGGAGTTGTGTGAACAGCGCGGTATTACGCCCAATGCGCTCAGTTATATGGCGGCGGTGCCACAATCGACAATAAAAAGCATATTGAATGATGAGAGTAAGAATCCAGGCATTGTGACAATAAAAAAGCTGTGTGATGGGTTGGATATGACGCTTAAGTTTTTTTTTGATTCAGATATGTTTCTAAATTTAGACCAAGAGATCAAATGAATCGGTACAAGCGCATCAGGGAATTGAGGGAAGACAAGGATTTGCGGCAAAAGGACATTGCGGCGTACTTAAGTTGTAGCCAGCGCGTTTACAGCAACTATGAGCGTGGCGATCTTGATATCCCCACTGAGGTTCTCGTCAAACTGTCGAAGTTTCACGGCGTATCGGTCGATTACCTTTTGGGGTTGACGGATGATGTGGCGAAGAAGTAGAAGGTTGTCATAATTGAGGGCAATCGCACGGAACGGTCTTGCATAGAACATCACGATAAGAGCGTTAACAATGGGATACTTCGACAAGCTCAGCATGACAAAGGGTGTAAACCATGAGATGCTTCGACAAGCTCAGCATGACATAAAGGGTATAGGCCACGAGATGCTTCGGCAAGCTCAGTATGATATAAAGGGTGGCGAACCATGATGTGGAACGACATACTCCATTCGGGGAACAGGCAATGTAGGGAAGGGTCTTGACCCTTCTTAGAACTCGCGGAACGGTCGAGACCGTTCCCTACAGGTTTTCTGCAAATCTATGCAGAACAGTTTACCCTTTCGTGTACTGTTTACACTTTTTACTGTATAATAAATGAACGGTTTCTTCTGTTGTAAAGAAAGAAACGGTGAATTGAACATCTCCAGTATTGTCATGGAAAAAGTGATATGATAGTTTTTATAAAACTTTGTTTTGATTATTGATTTTACACAAGATATTTAATTGTCTTGAGGAACGCTTTACTCTTTCTTTTTTGCCTGGTTTGCCTGCTCGATCAACTGCTCCAAAAAACGGCTTTGCTTTTGTATGTCCTTGTTTTTCGAAATGGGGATGCGACGACTGAGCGTCTCATCTACCATATGATTGAGCTTTTCGCGTTCAAACTGAATGCTGTGTCGAAAATCTCCCTCCATTTGCCCTCCAACCCAATTGGTAATGATACACATGGATACTAATATATAACGTAATTTACCAATTGTCAACCGTAAATGGGTAATGATAAAATGCAGACTTTGATACACTGTATACGCATTAAAGACATCAGGTGGTTGGAGGAAAATGACAGCATGACATATGCAGAAGCCGTGGCAACACGCATTTCGCAAATCATCAGTGACAGGAATCTCACACTCAATAAACTCGCGTCTCTTTCGGGACTCACCCAGTCCACACTTGAGAACATCGCCAAGGGAAATACGAAGAACCCCACACTGCGCACGCTGCACCGCATTGCAGTGGGGCTTGATATGACCGTGGCAGAACTGCTCGACTACGATATCATGAACGAATCCCTATTTGAAGACGAATAAAAAATGCTTTGGGGGATATATTTGTGTGATTTGTGAACACTCTATGAAAAGGCAGGGTTAGGCCAGAGAGACGAAGAATATAGAGGTAATCAGAATTAAAGAAAAGAGAGGATTATGTCATGAGCGAGAACAAGACAATGGGTAATCTGATGGATGCCTTTGCGGGAGAATCTCAAGCGAACAGGAAATATACGGCGTATGCCAAGCAAGCCGAGAAAGAGGGCAAGATGAACGCTGCGAAGTTGTTCCGTGCGGCATCGGACGCGGAAACACTGCATGCGCTGAAGCACTTTGAAGTTGCCGGAAAGATCGGCGAAACCGCCGCGAACCTTAAAGACGCGGTGGCCGGAGAGACGCACGAGTATAAGGATATGTATCCTGATTTCGTCAAAACCGCCGAGGCCGAAGGCAACAAGGCCGCTGTGCGCACCTTCACGTTTGCGATGAAGGCCGAGGAAGTGCATGCAAGGCTTTATGCCGAGGCGCTTGAGACCATGGACGATACGGAAGAGGTATTTTATTACCTGTGTCCGGTCTGCGGCAACATCGAAAAGACAAGGCCCCAGAACTGCCCCATCTGCGGTGTGCCGGGCAGCAAGTTTATCGAATATTAATGCGCATGGTTCATACTTAAAGTCGCTTTTCGGCGCTTACCATGGGATGCTTCGACAAGCTCAGCATGACAGGGCAAGCCTGCGAGGATACATCGACAAGCTCACTACGGAGTGGAAAGCATGTTAAGGCGAGCCTGCGAAGAATGGGAAAATGTCGTCGGTCGCATCGAAATATGACCCTATTTGACAGCTTGAAACGGACGCCCGACGGTGTCCGTTTTTGCTTGCCGAAAAACACTAGGATAGCAGTGCCGGCAATAGACGGCTTGCGGGAGAACGCCGGTGACGCTATAATAACAATGGAATTATTGGATAAGTAAGGGAAATAAAATGGATAAAGGTTGGTTGGTTGCTGCGCTTGGGGTGGTGTTGATTATCGGTATTATCGTGTCGCATATACGTGGCGAGAAAAAGCTGAGCGAACGCATAGCGGCGCAGTTTGGAAAGCGACCCGAGCCAATCGATGAAATATCTCAGATAGCGGTGTATTGGAAAAAGCGACGGACGCATGACGCACCCAAGCACCATATCGACGACATGACATGGAACGATCTCGACATGGACAAAATATTTCAGCAAATAGATGTGTGCCAGTCTTCTGTGGGCGCGGCGCAGCTTTACGCGATGCTGCACGAGCCGCGCTTTGACACCGGGACATTGCAGCAGCACGAAAGGCTGATTCGCATGTTGGAGTTTGACCCAAGCCTCCGGCTCAAGCTGCAGATCATCTTAGCCAAGATGAGACGGCCGTCTCACCATGCCCTTGCGCCGCTTGTCTATGAAGTGTCCGAAAAGCGCATAAAAAGACCGTGGCTTTATAACGTGCTTGCGGTGCTGCCGTTGTTGTTCATCGGCATTATTTTTCTGAACGCATATGCCGGGGCGATACTGCTTGCCGTATCGGTAATTACCAACGGTGTGATCTATTACCGCAGGTTCAGAAATATAGAGACGGAACTGGATGGCGTCAAGCAGCTTTCCGCGCTGCTATGGGCTGCGGGCAAAATAGCTGACACGCATGCGTTGGATGCGCTTTCGTTGGGACGCGACATTGCGGAAGGGCACGAGCTGTTCAAAGACCTGGGCGGAATGCTCTCAGGGATGACAAAAGAAAAGGTGTCCGAACTTGATGCTCTGTTTGAGTACATTCGCGTCATATTCTTTACCAATATTCGCAACTATAACCGAGTGATCAAAGTGCTGGATGAAAACACGGAAGCTTTTCGCCGGTTGTACCGCAGTGTGGGCGAGCTGGACGCGCTTATCGCGGTGCTGTCATATCAAAAGAGCCTGCCTTATTATTGCCAGCCAACATTCATCACTGAGAGCCGGATCGAGATGGACGGTGTCTATCATCCGCTGATCGAAAAGCCGGTGGAGAATTCGTTTGTGATGGGGCGCGGATGCCTGATTTCGGGCTCCAACGCGTCGGGCAAATCCACGTTCATCAAGGCGGTGGCGGTGAGCGCGATACTCGCGCAGACGGTGAATATGTGCTTGGCGAGAAGGTTTGCCATGCGTCCCGCGCTCGTGATGACATCCATGGCGGTGCGCGACGATGTCACAGCGGGTGAAAGCTATTTTATAACCGAGATCAAATCGCTTCGGCGCATTCTGGACAAGCTGTCTGAGGTTTTTTGTCTTTGCTTTATCGACGAGATACTTAAGGGCACCAACACCGCTGAGCGTATTGCGGCCTCTGCCGCGACGCTTAGTTTTCTGCACGGGCAAAACTGCCTTTGCGCGGCGGCCACACACGACGTGGAGCTCACACGCATGCTTGCAGATATGTATGATAACTATCATTTCACCGAGACTGTGACGGATGAGGGCATTGTGTTTAACTACAAGATACAGACCGGGCCGACCAGAACGCGCAACGCCATCCGATTGCTTGATTTCATGGGCTTTGATGAGTGCATCATCACTCAAGCGCAGCAATTGGCGGAGAATTTTGATAACATAGGAAAATGGCCGCACAACGTATAAGACGACCATTTGAAGGCTTTTTAGCAGGGGCATTTTGGTTTAAAATATGCTGGCTACAGCGCCTTATCGTGGTATAATGCGATATGGTTTGTGAATCTATCAATGATGATGTGAGTTTAGGGGAGGGGCAGCAATGACGAATGAAACGATCGCTGTAATCGGCGGGGGTGCGATTGGCGGCATCACGGCGGCGTATTTGAGCAAGGCAGGCTATGATGTGGAATTGGTCGTTAAATATCAGGATAAAGCCGACCAAGCGATAAACAAGGGGCTGCACATTATTGGTGTGCGCGGTGATCAATATATCAAGCTCAAGGCCGTGGCCGAGGTAGAGCAGCTGTCGGGCAAAAAGGATATTGTGATGATTGTCACCAAGGCGTACGATATGCCCGACGTCGCGCGGCGTGTGCTGCCTTTCCTAAAAGAGAATTCCGTTGTGGTGTCTATGCAGAACGGCATATGCGTGGAAGCGCTCGGCGAGATCGTGGGAGCAGAGCGATCTGTGGGGTGTGTGATTGGCTGGGGTTCGACGATGCTGCCTGATGGCACGCTCAACATGACATCCGAGGGCGATTTTGTGATCGGCGGGCAGCTGCCGGGCAGGGATATCTCAGGTTTAAAAGAGGTGCTGGGTCACATGATGGAAACGCGCATTTCGGGTAACATTATTGCCGACCTTTATTCAAAGATGATCGTCAACTCTTGCATCACGTCGCTCGGCGTATTGAGCGGGTTGTATTTGGGTGAGATAATGACGTTCAAGCGCGCAAGGCAGATTTTCATCTCTATTATCAGAGAAGCAGTGGCGGTAGCCAACGTGATGAAGCTTTCTATTGAGCCCTATGGCGGCAAGCTTGACTACTACAGCCTCATAAAGGGAGAAGGCGCGCTGTCTGATTTAAGGCGGCACGCAATGATCCGCATTATTGGTTTTAAATACCGCCGTCTGAAATCGTCGAGTTTACAGTCGCTGCAGCGCGGTAAACCGACGGAGGTCGATTATTATAACGGCTACATCGCCAAAAAAGGCGCGGAGCTGGGAGTGAAGACACCGGTCAATTCACGCATAGTGGATATGATCAAAGAGATTGAAAACAAAAAGAGGACTATAGATCCGAAGAATTTTGAGGATGCGGGACTGAAAGGATAAAGCGAATAGCTTAAAAGATGAAAGATAAGTTGAAAAAGAATTTTGGAATCTTTAGCGGCTTTTAAAAGCGGTATGGACAAAAAAAGCGTCGCGCGTGCTGCTGCTGTTATCGGGTGCTCTTTTGATTGCGGCGGTTGTGGTCGCGGTTTGTCTGTTCGATGAGGGCGTGGTGGCGGCAAGCAATGCCAAGACACTCATGGAAGCCTATGACCAAGCTGTTGAAGAAATGGAGCCATCTGCACTGGGGGCTGATCCCGTGGACACAACAGCAACAGCACCGGCATCGGCACCGTCGCCCATTACGATTGACGGGTATCAGGTGATCGGCAAGCTGGAAATTTCAAAGATTGAACAAGAGCTGCCTGTTATCGCTTTTACAGATGACAAAGCGCTAAAGGTGTCGGTCTGCTATTATCAGGGGCCGATGCCGGACGAGACGGGAAATCTCGTGATTACAGGGCATAACTTTGCAAGCGGCGCGCATTTTGGGCGGCTTAGTGAGCTTGATATAGGTGATAGCGTCACAATGAGTATGACGGACGGAAATGCGTACCATTATACGGTTTATAATAAGCAGGAGATCAAGCCGGACGATGTGCAGGCGCTGGATGAATACGAGGGCGACCACATTTTAACGCTGATGACGTGCACAAGCCACGGCAATCGGCGGCTGCTCGTGCGCTGTTCGTTGAAAGGAAATGATTAATAAGCGCGTAAGCGCAAAGGAGATAAATTTATGAGTCATGTTTTGGAGGCTTCTGTAGAACTTAAAAACGGAAGGATGATGTTTGAGGGCGAATCCGGCGGGCGTACCGTGATGACTGACTATATACCGCCGCATGGCGACGATCAGGGATTCATGCCGCTTCAGCTGTTTTTGATAAGCCTCGCTTCGTGCCTTGGCGGAACGACTACGTTTCTTGCCAAATCGATGAACAAAGAGGTCAAGCAGTTGTCCATCGGTGCGACGGGCACGCGAAGGGAGCAGCACCCGTTGTGCTTTGATACGATTGCACTCAATGCCCGTATGGTATCTTCGAACATGGACGACGAGACGATGCAAAAGATACTCGCATCCGCAGAAGAAAAGATATGCCCCGTGATGGCGATGATCAAGGGCAATGTGAAGATAACGACGACGTATCAGATTTTCGATTCATAAAGCAACATCCACTTAAGAAGACACGCCAGTTTTGGGTGTCTTTTTTTGTGAGCAAAAAAGCACTTTGTCATGAGTCTTGACATGGACGGAGGAGAGTCGTATTATTAAAATAAACTAACAGTTCAATAACTAAACTAGAGGTATATAATTGTGGCAAGTAAGGAAGCTTTGCAGCAATTTCATAAGGATAAGATTTCCGGCGCGGCTGACCGGCTTTTTCAAAGCAACGGTTTTGAAAAAACGACAATGGATGATATTGCTCGCAAAGCGGACTACAGCAAAGCTACGCTTTATGTTTACTTCAATAGCAAGGATGAAATCATGCACTTTATCGTTCTGAAGGCCACAAAAATGCTTCAGCAAAGAATAAAAGAGGGTATGGCTTCCTCATACAACGCCTTGCAGCAATTCAAAGCGATATGCGGAGAACTGGTAAGGTTCAGCCACGAGTTTCCGTTCTACTTTGACAGCCTCACCGAAACCATTGCGGCGGACTTGGAAAGTCGCCAGCGCAATCCGGTTTTGAATGAGGTGTACATTACAGGCGAACAAAACAATGACCTTATTGGCATGATCATAAAAAACGGTATAGAACAGGGATATTTCAGAGAAGATACGCCTGGTTTGCCGACAGGGTTTCTATTTTGGATGACGTTTTCCAGCGTGATTCGCATGGCAAAAAACAAAGAGGAATATATCCGATTAAGAATGGAGATGGACAATGATGCCTTTCTGGATTTTGCTTTTCGCACCCTGATTCGCGCCATAATGAAGGAAGGAATTAGTGATAAAGGATAAATGCTCTGCTGGAAAAGCGGCATAAAAAAATAAAATAAAGTGCATCATGTAGCGATGACCTGTGAATTAACAGAAAAAGGAGATTGATGTAATGACAAAAAGAACAAGGATTATTATAGTGATTGCTGAGATTGCCATCATTCTGGGAGCCATTGTCGGTGGGGTATATCTTATCCAACTGAATGTCTACAAGGCTGCCATAGCTAATATGACATATTCGAATGTGAATATATCCGCTGTCCCGGA
This sequence comes from Bacillota bacterium, assembly GCA_023399095.1. Classification (GTDB taxonomy): domain Bacteria; phylum Bacillota; class Clostridia; order Christensenellales; family SZUA-584; genus SZUA-584. The sequence continues at coordinate 42,175 of JAEWQS010000151.1, read as the reverse complement.
CGGGTCGTACATTGGCACATGCGATGTGGGCTTTATATATGCAAAGGTTGAGGTGACTGTTGAAAACGGTGCCGTAGCCCACATTGATCTGCTAGAGCATCGCAACGAGCGCGGAGAAAACGCAGAAGGCATTGAAAATGACATTGTGGAGCAGCAAAAGGTGGATGTGGATGAGATATCCGGCGCGACCAATTCGAGCAAGGTTATCAAAAAAGCTGTTGATAATGCATTGGCAAGCGCGTTGAACTTGGAACAATAAAATTCGGTTCCTTTTTGTGTGCGGCAACACGGGGTAAATGAAAACGAAAGGGCGGCCAAATGAGCTCGCCCTTGCAAATTGACAGTTAGATAGTTGCGATTATCCCGAGCTCTTCGGGACGCACGACGCCTTTCTCCAGCGCGTTGCGCTTGAGTTCGTCGTAAAGCCCCGCAAAACTGGTTCCCATATAGGGGCCAGCATAGAGTATGCCAAGAATACCGAAAGTTAAGCCGGATAATATGGCCCATCCAAGAAAGCTTAAGCACATCACGAATATTTCTCCCTTGTAGCCGTATGTCATGCGCATGGAAAGCTTTAACGCATCGGTGGCGGTGACATTGGGGCAGTCGGCGAGAATATACGGTGTCATAAAATAGGCCATCGCTTTGACAATACCGGGGATGACGAAAAGCATTGTCCAAAGGAAAGTAAACAGATACATCCAGAGAATGCCGCCCACCTTGCGCCAGTAGTTGAAAAAGCCCATGCGGAACATAGTGCTTATGTCGCCCTGCTCCCCCCGGTATATGCGAAGCGCAAAGGAGACGTATCCTACAATAACGGGCGGATATAAAAAGATAGCCATTAAAAAGGACAGCTGGCCAAGGACAGCCATCATCCCGCCCACAACGATATACCTTGAATAGCTGAACCCATGCCACAAGAATGTCTGGAAGTTTATTATGCTGTAGATCACGGATATTGTGGATGTGATAAGCACTAATAGCAGCAACGCACCCACCGAAACACCATATTGGGACATGAAGCCCGCCTTGGCTTGCGCTTTGATTTCCGGACGAAGTTTCATATGATTGCCCTCCATAATATTATTCTGTATATGAAGATCGTACAAACCATAATATGCTTAAGGTGACTGTATATATCTCAAACATAAATCAAAAGCACTTGGTCATATTGACTTGCCAATTTTCATGATCACAGCGTCTTAGCCGATGGCGGCCTGAAGTTCATCAAAAAGTGCCTGCGTGGCCTCCTTAGAATCCGAATTGAGATAGAAAACAGTATCGCCCTGCATAAAGCGGATGAACGGAGGCATTTCATCGTCAATATAGAGACGCGCTTTGCTGCCATCAGTCAACAGGTATTCCCCCTTTTGCATGCTGCCGATACCTGCGCCGTTGGTTTTGGTGGCAATCTGGGGGCCATCCTTTGTCAGTTCTAATGAGGTGATGTCTTCAAGCGGCACAGATACGCCGAATGAGCAGGTGATAATAAGCTCTTCGTCTTTTATTTCATAAACAGCAGGTTTGCTGTCTGTGCTCATCATCATAACGATAACTACCGCTACAGCCACAATGATCAAGCCGGCGACGATAATGGCCCATTTATTTTTCAAGAAAAAATCCTCCAAAGCTTTATATTTCCATATAAACTATAACACAGCCTATACATTGTGAACAATAATATGTTTCGTCAATTGTTTGACCATGGCATTTTTTGTTTATCTACATGATACAAGTGTGTGAGCGTTGGCTCATAGCAAAAAAATGTGCAATCGAACCTGACTGCGGGAGAGTGTAAACATGGACGACAGAATAGATGAATTATATGTACAGGGAATGGTCTTCACCGAAATCAAGGACTACGGGCAGGCAGCGGAGTGTTTTCGTGAGGCGGCGGAGTGGTTTCACCCTGATGCCCAGTACAGACTGGCGTTCTGTTATGAGTGGGGGCTTGGTGTGAATGTGGATACAACGGAGGCTGTATGCTGGTATACGCGTTCAGCTGAGCTGAATCATGTTCAGGCACAATGCCGTCTTGGCGATTTGTATTCGAGCGGTGAGTTTGTTGACAGGGATGACATTGCGGCGTTTGGGTGGTATCTGCGGGCTGCGAAGAATGGAGACGAGAAAGCAATGGCACGTGTGGGCACCATGCTGCTTGACGGTAAAGGCGTGGCGAAGGATACAGAGGCAGGAGTCAAGTGGCTTATGGAAGCCGCTTTAAGCTGCGACACCAAGAAGCGGCTGGACAAGTCTCAGGAAGACAGTATCGGCATTAAGCGTGATGATAAGGCGGCAAAGCTGTGGTGGAGCAATACGGATAGAGATTAGGCTGTTTTTATACTGAAAATACTTATAGAGGATATCGATTGGGTATTTGAAAAGCCGTTCGCGGCTCATCATGTTTCTGTTGAACATACCAAGCTTTATTTATTGAAGATTCGCCAATGTGGTTATGTTTGCGGCAGCAAACATTACGGTGAATGTGAATTAGTATGGAAACATACAAAATTATGTGAATACAGAAGAAAACCGATAAAAGAAGATAAACGTTTAGGATTAAGCAAAACAAGGGCTGTCGTTTATGCGATAGCCCTTGTTTGCTAAGAACTTGAATTAATTCGATTTGGGCAGGAACGGGATGAGCTGCTTGGCGAAACCCGGTAGCGTCATCGTCTGGAGCCATACGCGTCCGGGACCGGTGAGCGTGGTGAGGAACAGTCCTTCACCGCCGAAGAGTATGTTTTTAAAGCCCTTGACCATCTCGGCCTGATAGTTAACGCTTTCGTCGAACGCAGCAACGTTGCCCGTGTCCACACGGATGGTTTCTCTGGGAGCGAGCGTGCGTTTTACCAGACTGCCGTCAATTTCGAGAAACACCTTCCCGAAGCCCGAAAGACGCTGAAGGACGAAACCCTCGCCGCCGAACAGCCCTGCACCGATGCTTTTGGTAATATGGGCGCTTAAAGTAACGTCTGGCTGTGCGCAAAGAAACGCCGACTTTTGAGCGATAATCGCGTTGCCGTTCATATCGAGATCGATGATGGTGCCCGGAAACGTGTTGGCGACAGCGATTTCCTGTTTCGGTGCGGTGGATGTATAAGTTGCCATGAAAAGGGAATCGCCCGAGAACATGCGCCCAAGGCCTTTCATGAGCCCGCCCTTCATGTTGGTTTCCATGACGATGCCGCCGTCCATCCAAACCATACCGCCCGACTGGGTATAGATGCTCTCGCCGGCATTCAGCCGGATGGATACGGCAGGCAGATTGCCGCCGAAGATCTTATAGTCGAGCTGGCTTGTGTCTTGGGGCTGTGATTGACCAATGGGTGCGCCGCAAGCGTTGCAGAATTTTGCATCGCTGGCAGTCGCAGCGCCGCAATTTGGACAAAACATATTCTATTCCTCCTGTTCATTTTGGACTGATATGTGACTTTACATTAACAATATATCATAACAGGGACACTGTTAATACCGTTTATTGGACACAACTTATGTATAAACAAAACATAAAATATAAAATTATGGTACCCATATAAAAAAGATTCCTGTATAATCACTCCATAGATTTTAAGATTTCATGGAGGTTAAAAAATGAACGATGTTTTAAAGACGATCAAGAGCAGACGGAGCGTTCGTGCGTACAAAAGCGAACTGCTTAACAAGGGCGACTTGCAGACGATTGTGGAAGCGGGTATTTACGCTCCTACGGGATGCAACGATCAACCATGGCATTTTTCCGTGGTGCAGGACAGGACGCTTCTGGAAGAAGTGAACGAGAAAACCAAACAAGCGATGACTAAGGTGCCGTTTGAATGGATGAACAAGATCGGGCAGAATCCGAATACGGATGTGACACATAAAGCGCCCGCACTTATCATCGTATCGATGAGAAAGGAATCCGCATCCGGCCCGGTCGACTGCATAGCGGCCATGGAGAATATGATGTTGGCGGCTGAGAGCATCGGGATCGGCTCGTGTTGGATGGGTTTTGTTCGGCTTATTTATAGTGATGCTGAGCTGATGAAAAAGCTTGGGGTGCCCGAAGGGCTCGAGCCGCAGCAGGCGGCGGTTTTCGGCTATAAGGCGAATGAGAAGATCGTGGTACCTGAACGCAAACTGGATGTGGTGACCTATATAGGATTTGACTGAGGCCCCTGAGGAAAGGCTCGCATATCGTGGGTCTTAACAGATACACAAAGAACACATGAAGTATAATTCTGGGGATGGTACAGCCTGCGGTTCCCAGAACTTGCTTCTTTTTTGTTTCGTGATATATTAGAAGTGACTTATCAGTCACCGAAAGGAGCTTGACCAATGCCAAGCGACACATTTAATAACCTTTCCCACGAAAAACGGGCACGTATCATTCAAAAATGCTACGAGGAATTCTCACAAAATAGCTTCCGCGAAGCGTCTGTTTCCAAGATCGTTAGCGATCTTGGAATCGCCAAGGGAAGCATATATAAGTATTTTAAGGACAAGCAGGACCTCTATTTTTACCTGATCGATCGGGCGGCTGAAAACAAGCTGAAGACTATCGAAAAAGTGGTGGAAGGCGAGCAGAATATACTATGGGAGATCATGCATGCGGGCGCGTTATTTGACATCGAGAATCCGTTGATCACCAGCTTTTTGAATCGTGTGTTCAGTGACAGCAATGTGTTTGAGCCGGATATCCGCACACAATTGGTCAGCCGTTCTTGCGAGTTCCTGATGCGATACGTCAAGGAAGCGAAAGAGAAAGGCGTTATTCGCGCGGACATTGATGATCGGATGATCTCGCTGTTTGTCAATTCAATATTGACCGGCGCAGGGAGTATGCTCGCAGCATTAAATGGTATAGCCCCCGATTCCTATCTAAGTGCCGTCCATGCATCTCGTGAAAAACTGGACGCGCTTTTTGCCGACCTCGCCGGTATCTACAAATTGCTGATGCACGGAATCGCTCGGTAACATATTGACAAGGCTGCGCAAATGGCATACACTAAAGTGACTGGGCGGTCACTTTTTAATTACGGCCTTTACAGCGTAAATTTTTTGGGAGGTCAGAGCAATGTTGTTTTTCAAGATCGTATGTTTTATTTGGGCAGCAATCGGCATCGTCTCGCGTATCGCGATGGCAGTCATGAAAGAAAAGTGGGCGGTTTGGGAAGAGAACAGCGCTTACAAATCGGAGCGCCCTGCATGGGTCGTGGTCGTCTCGGCATTCGGTTTTTGCATGATCGCAGCTGCTTGGCTGGTGTACATACTTGCGGGCGTGCCTTATGGATGGGTACTTGCGGTTTTGATCACCTTGACTGCGATAAAAATATCGTCACTTTTGTTCAATTACAACAAATTCAGAGAATTTCTTAAGGAGACGCTGGCAAGCAAACAAAAAATGATGCGCATAAACGTATCCGTCATCGTCCTTTCTGCTGGCTTGATCGCGCTTGGAATATTCTTATATTAGAAGAAAGCTAAGCTAATGTCTATGAAAAACGGAATGGTCGAGACCATTCCCTACGAAGGCGGAAAATAGCGAAAGCTCGGGAATCTTTGCGCTGATGCGATGAACCCTAATACGCAAACGGTAGAATTGACTTTGAGTGATTTTGAGCTGATGGATATGGAAGAATAGCCATAACGAGACAAGGGGGCGCGACAACGCGCTTCTTTTTTACGCGATTTCCGAAAAGCGCAGTTTTTAGGGGCGGTTACGGAGAATGGAGGGGTTTGAATGGTGCAGATTTTGATTGGCCTGGCGGCGGGGCTGGCTGTGACTGTGGCGGGGCTGATGGGCTACAGGCGGGGACTGAAGGACGGGAAAACACGGCGAGGAACAGGATGTATGGGCAGCGAAGAGGCGGGACAGGAGCAGGACGCGCTCATGAAAAAGTATGAGACGATACTTAATTATGACCCGTATGGTGAGCGCGTATGAGCAGCACGCAGGTTTGGCAGGAGTATGAGCAGGGCATCGACTACAAGGCGCGTATCGGGCTTTATCATACGGTGGATTTGAACGAACGGTTTTACGCGGGGAATCAATGGGTCGGGATTCCGCACGAAGGGCTGCCCACGCCTGTGGTGAATTTTATCCGTTATGCGTCGGCATGGAAGATCGCGGCGGTGACGGACAGACGTTTAAAGCTCAAGTTCTTTGCAGAGGGTGTGGGCGACGGCGGCGACATCGGTATCTACGCGAAACAGATTTCGGGCTACTGCGATATGCTATGGGAGAGGCTCAAAATGGATTACCTCACCAAGGAGGGGCTCAAGCAAGCCGCGATTACGGGTGACTGTGTACAGTATTTTTACTGGGACACGGCTCTGGAAACAGGGCAAGCGCTGACAGGCGATATTGCGACGCAGATCATCGACAACGTGAACTTTTATCCCGGCAATCCTAACAGCGCGGATGTGCAGAGTCAGCCGTATATCATACTTGCGTTTCGCGAGCTTTTGAGCAAGGTGAAGCAGGAAGCAAAGGCCAACGGCTGCGTGAACGCCGATGAGATCGTCGCGGATGAGGATAACGCGTATACGGCGGGTGACCTTGGCAAGGTGGAGCTGGAGGACGCGGGCAAGTGCAACGTGCTGCTCAAGATGTACAAGAAGGATGGGCATGTGTGGTGCGAAAAGAGCGTAAGAAACGCAGTTGTACAGCCACCCAAGGACACGCGGCTCACGCGATACCCCGTGGCGCTCATGAACTGGGATACGCGCAAAAACTCGTGCCACGGTGTGGCCGAGGTGACGGGGCTGATCCCCAATCAGGTGTTCGTCAACAAGATACTCGCGCTGTCGCAGCTCAGCCAGATGCAGATGAGCTTCCCCAAGGTGATATTTGACCGGACGCGCATACGCGAATGGAGCAACAAGGTGGCTGGGGCGGTGGCCGTGAACGGCGATATTGCGGGGGCGGCTCAGTATCTGATGCCGCCCGGCGCGTCGTACGACGCGTGGCAAGGGCTAAACGCGACGCTGGAAACGACGATGCGCATGATGGGCGCGAATGATGTGACGCTGGGCAATCTAAAAAATCCCGACAATACATCCGCGTTTATCGCGACAAGGGACGCCGCGCTCGTGCCGTTGCAATCGCAGCAAGAGCGGTTTTACGCGTTTGTGGAGGATATCGGGCTGATATGGCTGGATTTTATCAAGCAGTATTACCGTGCAGGGCGCATGATACCGCTGGAGCAGGAGGGACGGCGCATGTATGTGCCGCTGCCCGACGATGTGCTGGATGCATATACGATGCGGCTTAAGGTGGACGTGGGGCCGTCATCGATGTGGAGCGAGGTGCAGGTGGTGCACACTCTGGACAATCTGTTAAAAGGCAGCCAGATTTCGCTGCGGCAATATTTAGAACGCATGCCGGATGGACATATCCCAATGCGTGAAGAACTTCTTGACGAGGTGAGACGCCTGGAAACGCAATTGGCGCAGATACAATATGCAAAAACGGATGGACGGGATAACGCATTGCAGGACGCGCTTAATAAAGGACTGGTTAAGTCTGAACGCTATGATAACAGTGAGAAAAACAAATTAAAGAATAAGGCAGACGGAAAGAAACGTGCGCACATATAATATAGTAAGTGACCGTTGCCTTGGTATACCTATCTGAAGGAGGGGGGTGATGGTTACGGGTCAGGATATTCTGGTTTCCCGATTAGCGGATGCGTTTGAGAAGCTGGGGCTAAAGAACGAAGCAGACGGCTGCGCCGCGATTGGGCAGGCCATCAAAAACGAAACAGAAAAGCTCGAGGAGCGTCATGGTAAACGGCTCGGAAAGCTTGAAGAACAGATGAGTAAAGCGCGTGTGGCGCTTGCAGAATCAGAAGGCCGCATCGATAATATCAAGACCGGCATGGAAGGCGAAACAAAGCTATTCTATGAAATGCTCAGCAGACTGAGCGAAAAAGTCGAACGCATCGAAGTCAATACGTCAAAGGAGTTAAGCGCCAGACGAACCTGGGCGATAGCTCTTGTTGCCGCTTTGCCGGGCGTGATTTCTATTGTTTTACGGATTATTGAGATGCTTCAAGAGTAAGTCGATCTTAATCAGGGGCTGCATGTTTTTGTGCGGCCCCTTTTGTATGGGGGTGGGTATGCCGACATGTAAACATAACGCGGCGGGCGGGCCCCATATGGGGCACAAGCAGAGACCCGCCCCTATGGGGGAGTGCGCAGAAAGATTCTTCAATCGCTTCGCTCATTCAGAATGACATGTGATTGAGGTTCGGAATGGTCGAGACCATTCCCTATAAGGGTAAAGATAGTGGCGCTTCTTAGCGTGACGGGGGAATCACACAGCAACATAAGCTGCAGAGTCGGTTTTCATTGAGGCTGCTAAAACACGGCGCGGCGGGCGGGCACGGAGACCCGCCCCTACGGGAAGTGGCGGAGAATAGAGGTGGGCACGCGTGGAACCGCGCTTACGGGAAGTGCGTAAAAAAGATTCTTCAATCGCTTTGCTCATCTAGAATGACATTTGATGAGGTTCGGAATGGTCGAGACCATTCCCTACAAGGGTAAAGATAGTGGCGCTTCTTTGCGTGACGGAAGGAATCATACAGCTACATAAGCCGCAGAGTCGGTTTTCATGCATGCTCAAAAACGGCGCGGCATGCGGGCGTACCCCCTACGGGGCACAAGCAGAGACACGCCCCTACGGGGACGATATGAATGAATTCATATAGCTTTATGTTCAAGACCGAGAAGGTCTTTTTTTATACCATAAAAATGTGAGAGGAGATATGAAATATGTTTGATATGGCCCAACCACAGGCCGTGGATACGGCAAACCAGCCGAACATTGCCGCAGAAAGCGGCACACAGATTAATGCGCAGGAGCAGGAAAACGCAGCTTTTCTGACTGTGCGTTACAACAAGGAGGAGCTGCCGTTATCGCGCGAAGCGGCGGCGGAATTTGCCCAGAAGGGGCTCAATTACGACAAACTCAGCGGACGACTCGAAAAGGCGCAAGAACTGTTGACAACGTATGAGGACATCGGCGCAGTCGCGAGAGATTATGCAAACCAAAACGGGATAAGTGAGGCGGAGGCGCTGACTGCGATCAGACAACGGATGGATGATGAGCAGCAAAGGCAACAGGCCGTTAACGCACAGCTGGATGCGTTTTTAGCAACACATCCGGAAGTAGATCCGCGTACGCTGCCCGACACGGTGATTCATGCATGGAAAGAGGGTACGTCGCTGGTTACCGCCTTTGAGCAGATGAGACAGCAAGAGCAAATGCGTGAACACGCGCGGCAAACCAACGCGCGCAACACGGCAGCCAGCATGGGCGGAGCAATCGGTACGGGAGCGGCCGCGCCCAGGCCGATCTCCGAGGACGCCATCAAAATGATGAGCTCTGCGGAGCTGAACCGCAACCACAGCCGCATTTGGGCATTTTTAACGGGACAAAAAGAATAGAAAGGATGATACAAATTGGCATATGAAAGTTTTCGGCCGGAGATTCTGGCCAAAGAGCTGATGACGGACAGAGGCAGAGACTGCGTGTTTAAAAATCTCACATACAAGGGACCCATACTCGGCGATATCACCAAGAAGGGTGATGTGCTCCGAATCGCGGGTGTAGGGCGCCCCACAGTGAGGGATTATACGCAAGGCGAGGATATCACGCTGGAGCAGAAAACGAGCTACAACCAAGATCTTTACATCAGCGAAGCCAAGTACGTCAACGTCGAGGTAGACAGGGTGGACAAGGCGCAGTCGCAGGGTGAGGTGTTTGGCGTAGAGGTGCGAGAAGCCAAGAAGGCGCTTGCGCAGACGCTGGATGAATATCTTGCGGGCTTTTATACTCAGTCGGGCGGCACCATTGAAAATACGAGCTGCACATCCGCGACGATACTCTCGACGCTGGCCGAGGCCGAGCAGGCGCTGCTGGAAGCGGACGTACCGTTTGAGGAGGAACGCTTCCTTGTCATTTCGCCCGCGATTTACACAAAGCTTGTGCTGGGTAAGATTGTGTTTCAGCAGGGCAACGCGGATGTGTTCGGCAAGGGATTTAAGGGCAGCTACTTGAACTTTGGCGTCTATGTCTCCAATTCCATAAAAAAGACGGGAGATGTGCATCATTGCATGGCGTTCACGCGGCAGGCCATCGCGCTGGCGGAGCAGATTCCCGCGGGTATGATTGAGCGTTACAAGCCCGAAAAAACGTTCGCTGACGCATTCAAGGTGCTGCATCTTTACGGTGGTACGGTCATCCGTCCTACGGAGCTTATTCGCGTGGAACTGACGGCTGCGGATGAGACGGCGATATAAAAGGAGGAATGAGCAATGGCAAATATCAGCCTTTTTGATGTGAGTGGTGGTTCTGTAAGCAAAATGGTGCAAACCGATATTCAACCGGCTTCGGCGGCACAGACGGTACCCAAGGGGAAGGATGGGCGCATGGCGCTTCGCATCAGCAATGGCAACGCGGCCAAGGCTGTGGCGGTATGTCTCAAAGCCGGAGATGGCCCGAGAGCTGTGCTGGGGGACAAAACAGTGACGGTAAACGCGGCGCAGACCGCGTATATCGCGCTGTGCGATACCGCGAGGTTCAAGCGGTTTTCGGATGGTGCTGTGGCGGTGGAACTGACTGCGATGGGCGGAGGTGTGCTGACACTGGATGAGCTGGCGAATATCGCGATAGAGGCTGTGCAGCTTTAAGGGGGGGCGGATGAGGCGGGCGGTTGAGCGCCTGCGCTTGTCGAAAAACCTACGGTTTTCCGCCAGTTTACCGGTTTTGCTTGTTCCTCATAGACTCGAAACTGCGCAAAACCGCAAGGTGTGGGCTGCGCGGGCAAAAGCCCGTCTTGCCCACAAATTATATCTTAAGACTTTTTTGATAGCCTGGCGGGCGCTCGTTGAGGGCCCGCCAGCACCATTTCAAACATTTTTGTTATTTTTTACCGACAAGGGAAAGGTAGTAAGTCGTTTTAATTCCTGTCGCAAAAAACATGGGATTCTTCGCTTGCGTTCAGAATGACAAAAAGTTTAGTGAGAAGGGAGTGAGTTGTTATGACAGCTCAGGATGTATACGAGCTGGCGCTGGCGCTGATTGATCAGGCGGATGCACCGGACGCGGCGGATTATGAACGACGAGCGCCTGTGCTGATTGATGTGCTTCAGCACGAGCTTGCGTTTTATGAGGGCGTGTCACTGACACGCACGGTCAGTAGGCTCGAAGATGCGCTTGAGATCAGCGACGACACGGCGGAGCGCATCATGCCTTACGGAATTGCGGCGAGCTTTGCGCTGGCTGACAAGAACGGCGACATGTACGCCGATTACAGCGCGATGTACCGTGCGCTGATTCGCACGATACGGCCAGGTGAGGCTGATGTGTCGGATGATTTCGCGGCGCTGGATGGCATGTATTAAATCGGGGGTGAATTTATGGCGCAGGCGCATGTGACGATGGACCAATTTTTGCGGCTGTCCAAGAGGCTGGATCAATTTGCGCAAAGGATCAACGATGAGGTCGTGATCAAAGTGTTTCCGGTGGGGTCGCTTTATCTATCGTTGATTGAGGATAACCCAGCGGTGTACCTTGGCGGACAGTGGGAGCGGTATGCCAAAGGCTGTTGTCTTGTGGGCGTTGACCCGGACGACGCGGATTTTTCAGAGGTGGGGTATAAGACAGGCACAAAAACGGTGGCGCTCACAGAAACGCAGAACGGGGCTCACACGCACGTGCAGAACGCACATACGCACGCGCAAAACGCACACACGCATATACAAAATGCGCATACGCACCCGCAGGAGCCGCATACGCATATGTCCAACATTCAACATTCGGACGGCACGCTGGTCACAGGGGATTATTTAAGTATTGGATTAAGCTACGGAGAATGCCGGATGCGCCATGTGTCGGGCACCACGGCGGCGGTGAACCAGAGCACGGCAGCGGTGAACCAAAGCGCTATGGCGCAGAATCAGAGCGCCGCGGCGGTCAACCAGCCATCCGGCAGCGGTGCGCCGCACAACAACATTCAGCCGTCGGTGCCCGTGTACATTTGGGTGCGCGTCGCATAAGGAGGAAGAATGACAACTATCAACGAAATCAGCTTGCCTGATTTGAACGGCGGGCTCAATGTGAACGACCCTGAATATAGCGTGGCGGACAACCAGAGCCCGGATATGCTCAATATGTGGTTTAAAGGGCGCGCCCTTGTGAAGCGCGACGGACAAACGCTGGTTATGAGCGGGCTTGACGGCACGGTTTACAGCATATCACCGCTTTATAACGGTTATTACGTGGTGCATGCGGGGCGCTGTCTCTACAGATGGCACGGGGAAACGGCGCAGTTGATTAAGAGCGGCTTGCCGGACAGTGCTGGCGTGTTCTGTGAGTTCGGCGACGCACTTTACTATCTGGACGGTGCGGAGATATGGGAGATAGCTTCAGATTATGTGGTGAGTGCTGTAGCCCCGTATGTGCCGTGCGTCATGTTCAACGCGCGGCCCGACCTTTCGGAAAGTGACGACGGTGATGCGTATAATCTGCTGGGCGCGGGCTTTATGGTCAAATATAACGCGGACGGGGAAAGCGCGGCTTACAGCCTGCCGCAAAAGGGACTGAATACGGCGACGGTCAATATCAGCGTCAACGCAGCGGATTTGACTGAGGGTGTTCATTTCACTGTGAACCGCACAGACGGAACGGTCAGCTTCGCTGGCGGGACAAGCCCTTTGGGCGCACCGCCCAAGGGCACCAACAACGTGTGGATCACGGCGTTTAAGACGATAGCAGGAAACAAACGCAGAATCACGGGCTGCCGCGTGGCGGTGCCTTTTGGTGGCGAGGCGGCGGGCTTGTTCGGCGGCACGCGTGTATTTGTGATGGGCAATCTGGATTATCCGCGCAGCTATTGGCACAGCGACCTTGGTCATCATGTGGGTGGCGGCATGCGCTATTTTCCCGATACGGGTGAAGAATTTCTGGATCAGAACAGCGAGCCCATCACAGCGGCAGCCAAGATGGGCGGTGAACTCGTGATATTTAAGGAAAGCTCCATATTCAAGCTGGGGTATTCGTTTGACGGCGAGGATGTGTTCTATCCCGTGCGGGAGTGCCACAGCGCGATTGGATGTGATATGCCGGGCAGTGTTCAGCTGATTGACAACCGGCTCGTGTTTGCGCATTCCAAAACCGGCGTGCATATGCTGGTCTCCACCGACAACGAAACCGAAAACGCTGTAAAACCGCTCTCCGCCAATATCGGCGCGCTGCTGCTTTCTGAGGGCGGGCTTCAAAACGCGTGCTCGGTGGATTCGGGGCGGTATTATTGGCTGTGCGCGGGTGGTCATGCTTACCTCTGGGACTATGAGCAGACGCCGTATTACGACTATGCGGACTATGAGCAGGCGCAGCGACGGCTTGCGTGGTTCCGGTTTGACAGCATCCACGCGAATGTATTTTGCGACACCGCGGACGGCCTTTGCTATGGCAGCCATAACGGAATCGTTCGATTTACGCGAAACCAGAACGATTTTGGTGAAGGGTTTCTTTCGTATTATACGAGCAAGGCGTTTGATATTGGCAGTCCCAACGAGCTGAAGACGTTTCTTTGCGTATACCCGAGCTTTGCGCTGGACGGCAACGTGAAAGCCACTGTGACGGTGGGCAGCGACAAGAAGGATGTGTTCAAAAGCCGGGCGTACGACATCAAATCGTTCGCATGGGATCGGTTTGGTTGGGCGGCGTTTTCATGGGATGTGATCCGGTTTGTGCGCACGTATGCCATGCGTCTGAACATGAGAAACTCTGCGTTTATACAGATGCGGATATCGGGCAGCGAGAAGGATCGCGGCGTGGGGTTTGCGGGTCTGCGTTTTACTTACTACAGCAATAAGAAGATGAGGTGATAGGATGGCTTTTTCAAGAATGGTGTTCAGCCCCGAGGACGGGCTTAACAATACACAGTATTATCCAACGACGCCGGTGAGCGAAGAGGATGCCCGCGCGCAGGTGCAAAGCGTTTCGGATCAGTTGAAGGCGTACCTTAACAATACGCTGATTGCCCAGATAGAAAACGCTCAGGCGGGGCAAAGCGGCGCGGAAAGAATCGGCAGCGCGGCGATTGCAAATGTGGCCGGAGTCACGGTGCGTGAGCAGATCGCGGATGTGAAGCGACAGATCGACGAAGCCTCAATGGGTTCCGTGTCGGACGGCACGATTGACACGGCGAAGCTGGCCGCCGGTGCGGTGACAAAGTCCAAGCTGCATCCGGACGCGCTCGACTGGACGCTCGTGGCTGACAGCGGTGCACTGGGCGGCAGCGGCAGCTTTGCGATTCCGGCGCAGACAGGCAAGAGCGAAATGCTTATTCAACTGCGTAACGACACGGGGACGGTGGTTAACGCCATGTTTGTTACGCCGCTGGACGCAAACGGCATGATGATACCGGCGGGGCAGCGGGTCATATGCTTTAATCCTGCTGACTACAGCGTGGATTACAGGAACATCACGATGGCGTCCGCGACAACGGTGGCTTACGGCATGTCCCGCGCGGAAAGCGTGGACGGAGCCACGAATTTGAAACGCGCGTATGTGTTTACCAGATAAATAGGTATGAGGAGGTTGAAATGAAGTTAGCGGCAAAGAGTTTAACCGTATATAACAGCACGGGTGAATGCGTGATCGGGTCTCTTAACTGCGGGGACGCAGTGCGGGTGATCGAAGAAAACGCGGCGGGTGTGCTGATTGCGTATATTGTGGGGCTTGTGAAGGCGACGGACGCTTCCGCGCTGCTAAGCCCCGAGGCGTGGAGCGATGCGGTGGATGAAAAGCAGAGGTTTCTCGCGTTTATCGCGGCGCAGGAAGGCACGCTTTATGTGTGGGGCGCGCAGGGACAGCAGATGACGCCTGCGCTTATCAAGAAGCTAGAGAATTCCTCGGCGAACTATGAGCGTGCGCTCTCGACATACAACGAGCATGTAGCGGCGGGTCAGACGTTGATTGCGTACGACTGCTCGGGGCTTGTGGTGGCATATTTGCTGAGCGCGGGGCTGTTATCCAGCGACCGCAGCGCAAACGGACTGTATCACAACGAATGCGACAGCATCGGTAAGGATGAGCTGGCCGCGGGCGATCTTGTGTTCAAAAAGTATCTCACCAAGGATCAGATGTATCATGTGGGTGTGTATATGGGAGACGGCAATGTCGTGCACGCTAAAGGACGCGATGTCGGCGTGGTGCGTGAGCCGCTTAGCGCGGCAGGGTGGAACCGTTTCGGGCGGCTCAAATGCTGGGGCGGCGTGAAAAACGCTGCCGGTTATTCGCGTCTGCTCAAAAACAGCGGCAAGCCATATTTAAAAGGCGACGATGTGCGCA
This sequence comes from Bacillota bacterium, assembly GCA_023399095.1. GTDB lineage: Bacteria > Bacillota > Clostridia > Christensenellales > SZUA-584 > SZUA-584. The sequence goes on along the minus strand of JAEWQS010000151.1, from coordinate 26,826 downwards.
GCGTACAGAATGCGCTGGAAAGCAAGGGCTACGTCACGGGCAGCGTGGATGGCGTTTACGGCTCGAAAACTGAGAACGCCGTGATCGCGTTTCAACAGGCTGCGGGGCTTGATGCGGACGGCATCGTGGGGCCCAAGACGTGGGCGGCGTTGATGTAAGCGAACATATATAACGATGAAGCTCTGGGGCAATATACTGCCTTAGGGCTTTTTTGGTATAATAATCAGGTGCTTTTTGTGATGCGAAAGCAGCTTAAACATTCATAAGTGAAGAACGGAATGGATACTTCAAGTCGTTGGCACTCTTTCAGGATGACACAAGTCACTGTTTTCGAGAATCCGGTCACTTCCTTCTGGCAATTGACTCCTCTCTATGTCCGAGGGAGGCTTTATCGGCAGCTTGATTGGTTTTACTAAACCAATCAATGCTTGCACTCTCTTTTATATGAAGTATAATTAATATAAGAGCCACGGTAGATTATGCCGCAAAAGGCACTTATGATAAGGAAGTATCATGCTCAAAGAAAAGCGATTGCTCCGTATACACGATATGCTTCGCGAGAACGGTGAGGTGGAAATCAGCCATCTGAGCCGGTTTTTTGATGTGACGGAGATGACGATACGCCGCGATCTTGATCAGCTGGTGCGCGCAGGCAAGGCCGTGCGTTCACATGGCGGCGCGATGCTGGCCGCCAGCCCGATTAAGGGATCTCAGACGGTGGACAATCTGGAAAGCAAGCTGGCCATTGCACGAAAGGCGCTTGGCTTCATCAAAGAGGGCGGGACGATATTTTTCGACGCGGGATCAACGAATCATGTGCTGGCACAGTGCGTGCCCGCATCCGCGCATATAACCGCATTGTCCAACGGAATTTCCATAGCGACGGAGCTGGTGACGCGATCCTTTGTGTCTGTGATTATGATCGGCGGTGAACTCAAAGGTGATTCTCTTGCGTGCCGCGGCCCGGCGGCGGAGGATTCGCTGGAACGGTTTCGTGTGGATATTGCGTTTCTGAGTGTGAGCGCTGTGGGCAGGCAGGGTGAGCTGTTTACAAGCAGTATGGCGGAAGCCGGATTCAAAAGAAAGGTTCTCGCGGCGGCGCAGTACTGTGTGGTGCTCGCGGATTCGTCTAAAATCGGAAGACAGAGCCTTTGCCGTTTTGCCGATGCACGCGAAGCTCAGGCGCTGATTACCGACGACGGAATCAGACCGGAGCAGGCATCTGTTTTGGAACAAATTGGGACTCGCATTGTGATTGCCAATAGATTAAGCTTAGGGCAGACCACTGAAATAATAATGAAGGAGGAAGCATGATGGATCATGTGAAATGGGGAATCGTTGGAACGGGCAATATCTCCAGCCAGTTTGCGCAAGGGTTGCAGCACGTAGACAACGCGCAGATCGCCGCGGTGGCTTCGCGCAGTAGTGAGAGCGCCAAGGCTTTTGCCGAAAAATTTGGGATACCGAAAAGCTACGGGAGCTATGAGGAGATGGCGGGGGATTCAGAGCTCGATATCATCTATATCGGCACGCCGCATCCGCAGCACTTTGATAATGTCATGCTGTATCTGAATGCGGGCTTCGCGGTGCTCTGTGAGAAGCCGCTGGCCGTGAACGCGGCGCAGACAAGCAAGCTGATCGCCAAAGCGCGTGAAAAGGATGTTTTTTTCATGGAAGGCATGTGGACGCGTTTTTTCCCGGCGTTCAAGAAAGCGATGGAATGGGTGCGGACGGGGCGCATTGGCCAGCCGAAACTGATGAATGCGATGTTTGGCTATGACGATAGCGCCAATAGGTCTCAGTGGCGTTTTTCACACGATATGGCGGGCGGAGCGCTGCTGGATGTGGGCATTTATCCGCTGGCGCTTGCCTTTGCTGTGTTTGGACCGGATCCGGTCAAGATCACGTCCTCCGCATATATTAACGAAGGTATCGACGAATACAATACGTTTACGCTGGAATACGAGAACGGGCGTATCGCGGTGCTGTCTGATGCGATTGGGCTCAAGATGAACAACAGCGTGTTTATCGGCGGAAACGACGGCGCGGTGCTGATGGGCGAGGGATGGTGGCACCCCGATAGGGCGGAGCTTGCGCTCAAGGATGAAGAGAGCATGGGCATATCGGCAGACCGCGAGGTGTTTGAACAGCCATATCCGGCAACGGGCTTTCAGTATGAAGCGCAGGCCGTGCAGGGATATTTTCTGCAGGGACTCAAGGAAGCGCCCGAAATGCCGCTGGACGAGACGCTCAAAATTGCACAGACGCTGGATGAGCTGCGCAGACAATGGGGTCTTGTATATAAAGAAGATACAGAATAAAAGGCTGTGACAAAAGCGGGGCGATGTCCCCGCTTTTTGCTTGCTTGCGAATTCAAATTCTTAAGAGCATGTCTTAGTCTTGTTCTTAGCCGACCACTCCATCGTGTATTCGGCGTAACCGACCTCTTCGTTCAGCTTCTCAAGCACAGGCACAAAGCCACGGTTGAGAAGAAATTTCACTGATCGTTCATTTTGTTTAAAGCATTTGACAGACAGACACGAGAAAGTCAGCTTGGCGTGCTCGATAAGGCGGATACCGATGCCCGTGTGCTGCGCGCTTTTCGCGACACATAGCTCAAGAACCTCAGCTTCGGGAGTAAGGCTGATAAAGCCTTGTATCTTGCCGTGGTTCTCATATACGGCGGTTTGCGCTTGCCTGACTGCGGCTCGTACAGCATCGTATCGGTTATGCCAGTACAGCGCGCCTAAGAAAGGGTGCGCTGCGATACTCGATTGCAGCCATATCTGCATAATCGCGCCGATGTCGGCATCAGTCGCTTCCCGGACAATCTCGGCAGCTCCGCCGACTACTGCCATTGCGGGCTGATTCTTTTGCTGCAGATTCAAAAACCGGTTGACGATATATGCGACAAATATACCGAAAATTGTTTCGCCGAGCCGCGCGAGGCCATAAAACACGGGCGGGATATCGCGCTCGCCGATGAGAATGATCAAAAAGACGACGACGCTGATGGTGACGCTGGCCTGAAGCCGAAAAACGTTGCAAAGGTAGATGATGAGCAGCACACCGAGTATCCCGATTGCGGAAATGAGCGGAGCGGGCAGCAGAGTGCTGAGCAGCAGAAACAGCACGCCCATGACGGAGCCCACGACGGTGCCTGAGGCACGATCCAGCCCTGTTCGCAGCGTGTTTTGCAGTGACGATTTCATGCAGATGGTGGCGGCCAGCGCCGCATGGATACCGTTGATGCTGCTTTTCGGCACAAGAAACTGAAAAGCGAGAAGGCAGATGCCCACCGCGACAACCGTTTTAACGGTTCTCATGCCGATTTTGTAGCGTGGATTCATGCATACTCCCTTGTATAATGTGTCTGAACTCTATTCTATTGAAAACGAGAAGCGTGTCAAGAGGAATAACTCTGATGTGTTCCAAACACAATTAAATCTGCACTTCCTTATATAAAGAACGATTCATCTTTTTTAAGCATAGTATTATATTGAAGCATTATTTATCCTGTCACAAATCAGCTTAAAAAGGAGAACAACGAAATGGGTGCAATAAAATCAAGTGATCTTGTTAGCTTTGTCGTGAATGCGAAACAAAGCGGATGGGGTTATGTTTTTGGCGGACAAGGACAGCTATATACAAAAGAGCTTGCAGAAGACTGGGCGCGCCGAAGAAGGTCGGGTAGAGATTATAACTATTTTGTCGTGAGATGTGCCCGATGGTTTGGAAAGATCGTTGTGGACTGCTCCGGCCTTATCATCGAAGCTTATCGCAGCCGAATTTCCGGCTATGGCGATAAAACGGCGAACACACTTTTCAGGCGATGTGTGCAGACGGGAAAACTGGACACGATACCGGAAACACCGGGACTGTGCGTGTGGCGAAGCGGGCATATCGGCCTGTATATTGGTGACGGCAAAGTGATCGAAGCGGGCGGAACGAATATTGGTGTGGTGACGAGTAAACTGAAGGCGCCCGCGACGACGAAACGCTGGACCAACTGGGGACGTTTGGCGGACGTTGATTATGAGAGTGCATATACACCGCCTGTCGATCCCGACACCCCTTCCTGCTGGTTAGGCCGGTATCTCAAAGTCACACATCCTTATACACAAGGTGAGGATGTGGAAGAAGTTCAGCAGGCGCTCACCGATCAGGGATTTTCACCGGGGCCTGTCGACGGTTTTTATGGACCCAAAACAGAAGCAGCCGTCAAAAGCTTTCAGCAGAGCAAGGGCCTTTCGGTGGACGGAATTGTCGGGCCAGATACAACCAAGGCGTTGCTGGGCAAGTGGGTCACCGACTGTGATGGAAAGCCTTACTGCCCGTGCTGGGATACTCCACTCAACTCGTTTGAGCTTAACAGGCTATTAAAGCTCACATCGCCATATATGCGAGGAGACGATGTCGATGATGTGCAGGACGCTTTGCAGGAGGCGTCGTTTTCACCTGGGCAAATCGATGGAATCTATGGCCCCAAGACGGAAGCGGCTGTCAAGAGATTTCAACAAAGCAAGGGGCTTAAGGTGGATGGCATTGTCGGGCCGAATACGTGCAACGAGCTTGGCGGCCTTTGGACAGGAAATTAAACCACTATAACGGATTAGGCGCAGACATCCGCTTTTGGGAAGTTCACGCCTAATCGTTTATTCCTAAACCTCGGTGGGGTCGTCGATATGAAGCTGTACTTTCCAGTCGATTGATGTGTCAAACTCATCTGATATCTGACCGATGCGCATTTTCACATACTTGGCCTTGGCCGTGACGGCGACCTCGCCGTCAGGTGTATATATCTCACCTTCGCCTTCAAGCATCAGTCTGTTTTCGTGCGTGATTCGCCCGAACGCCTTGAGCTCGCATTCATACGGCAACGGTTTTTTGTATGTGAGATTGAGTTCCACGGTGACACCCCATACGTCGGGATTGCCGATCTGTATCGCGCGACCGATTGTTTCATCGAGTATACACGCGGCGACGCCGCCGTGGAGCCGGCCCGGATAGCTCTGATGCAGCCGGTCAGGTGTAAAAACCGCAACCAATTCATTTGTATCCGTTTCATAAAAGAAAGCCTGAAGGCCTTTATCGTTATTAAGACCGCAGACGAAGCAGTCGGCGGAATTCGGTTGTTTATTGACAATTTTCTTCATAAAACACTCTCCATACTAACTTGCCTTTACTCAGCGCATTATACCACATATTTCGCCGCTTGTGTTTAGATAATGGAAGCTTTTCCTGCGGCTTCATTTTGTGATATGATAGCTTGACCGAAAAGGAGAGCTTCTATGAATCAACACAGCGTGTTTGAGAAAAAAAGCGTGATGCTTATCACGGCCACGTTCTGCTGTTTGCTCTGGGGCAGCGCGTTTCCAAGCCTGAAAATCACCTATCAGCTTCTTGGTGACATGAACGAATTTCAAAAGATATGGCTCGCGGGTCTGCGTTTTACGCTCGCGGGCGTTGGCATCCTTGTTTTTGCGAAGCTCAGAATGCGCACAAGCCTTAGACCCAAAGTCAGGGAAATGCCGTTTATACTGCTTATTGCGCTGCTGCAAACATTCGGCGCGTATGTGCTATATTATATCGGGCTTGGTCACACAACGGCCGTGAAGACCGCCGTGCTCACGTCTTTAAGCGCTTTTTTGGTGGCGGTCATGTCCCATTTCATGACCAGAAACGACCGCCTTGGCTGGAAGAAGGGGCTTGGCCTGCTGTGCGGGTTTGCGGGCGTTGTGGTGGTGAACGTATCAATGCTTGCGGGAGCCGTTTTCACATTTTCTCTGCTTGGCGAAGGGTTTATTGTGCTGCACAGCTTGATGATTGCCATGACGATGGTGCTGATGAGAAAATACGGCGGGCGCATCGATGTGGTGCGCTTAAGCGGCTGGCAATTTTTATTCGGCGGCCTGATGCTCTGTGTGATGGGCTATGCGGGCAGCCCCGGCGGTGTGCAGATGAACGCGGGCGCGACTGCGCTGCTGTTCTATCTGGCGGCGATTTCAGCCATCGCGTTTACGTTGTGGTTTGTGCTGTTAAAATACCATAACGCCACGCTGCTTGAACAGTACAAGTTCGCGAACCCGCTGTTTGGCACGTTGCTGTCTGTGCTGTTTGTGCCGGGTGAGCATATCGGCATCGAGATGATAGCGGCTGTGGTATTGGTGGCGGTGGGCATGGTGATTGTCAACAGGCAGGATACGCCGCTAAAGAGAACACAAATCAATAAGCTTGACATAAAAGAGGAAGACAATGATACAGACAATCGATCGACAGAAGGTGCAGATTTATGATGGTCACACAGCGTTCTTTGGTGCCGACCAGCAATGGTTTGCGAAAAGATGGCACAGCGTGTCCGGCTGCGCTCCGACAACCGCGGCGCTGATCACGATGTATATGGCGCAGGTGTTTGCGGAATCTTGCGCACCGCTTTACCCGTATTTGTTTCCAGCGTCTAAGGCTGACTTCACGGTGCACATGAGCGAGGTGAGAAGGTTTGTAAAGCCGGGGCTTATGGGGCTGAAAAGCACAGCGGCTTTCGCCTCCGGCACGGCGGCGTTTGCCAAAGCCAGGGGCGTTAATATCGTGCCGCAGGTGGTGCATAGCAGTCTCAATACGCAAAACGCTTTTGGATTCATACAAAAAGCGCTGGAGGAAAAATATATGCCCGCACTGCTGATTCTCAAAAACCCGTCGCGCGAGCTTCGTGATTTTCATTGGCATTGGATGGCCGTAACCGGTTGCGACAGCGGTAAGCAAAGCGTGCATGTGTCCACATACGGCAAGGAATTTGAGCTGCCGTTTGAGCTCGTCTGGCAGCAGCAAAAGCCATATAAAGCGGGCTGTGTGTATTTCTATCCCGGCTGACAGGCAGGAGGTAATAAATTGGCTTTTGTACAGCTGTCTCAAAGCTGTCGCGATGGTATCAGCATCATGATATTTGTGGAAGGCACGATATTTAAGCCCAAGGCTAAGCTTTACCTGTTTAGCTTTCAAAACTATGTGCCTGTCGGCAACTGTGTGACGATCATCAGCCGATGGCACGAGCTGGGCGCGCGGATTTGTTACTGCACGTCTCGCAAGGGGCGGCATGTCGGCGTGATTGCCAAGCTGCTCGAACGTTATGGTCTTCCCGGAGAAAAGCTTTATTATCGTGACAGGGGGCAAACGTATAAAGACATCGTGGAAGCGGTGAAGCCGGATGTGCTCATCGAGGACGACTGCAAGAGCATAGGCGGCGTGCGGCAGATGTGCATCACACATGTATCGCCCGAGGTAAAGAAGAATATTAACTCCGTCGTTGTCAACGAATTTGAGGGAATCGATCATTTGGAAGATCAATCCTTACGCATCTTCAAGCACGAAGACTTAAGAGACGATAATTGTTTTTTTGCTGGAAAATAATAATTGTGCAAAAAACGGTTGACGCGGAAACGGTTTTGATATAGAATACTTCTTGCGCTCATTGACGCGGGGTAGAGCAGTTTGGTAGCTCGTCGGGCTCATAACCCGGAGGCCACAGGTTCAAATCCTGTCCCCGCAACCACTTTAAATTATGACCCGATTGGATGTACTTTCAGTCGGGTTGTGTATGTCCTGAAAGCCTTAAGGCTTTTGGGATAAAGCGTGGCGGCGTGGCTCAGCTGGCTAGAGCATTCGGTTCATACCCGGAGGGTCACTGGTTCGAATCCAGTCGCCGCTACCACGGCGGAGCAAAGTTCACTTTGCTCCGTTTTTCTTTGCAGAAAAAACCGCCCGATCTTTTGCTCCGCCTTAACCACAAAAAGCTTGACGTCACACCCTATGGATTTATCGGCATTCTTGCTTTTTTCGCCTCTTTTTTCAGTATATCGCCATATTTCCATAATGTACGTTCGCATTTATTCCCAAAAACATTGTAGAATTATGTAAACTGTTATACAATAAGAAATAGACTTTTTTTATTAGAATAACTTATATGTATGAAGGGTTTGGGGATGAAGAGATATAAACAAATATGTTTTGTCATATCCATTATTATTGTGACAACTTTATTTTCTTCGTGTTTTTCAAAGCCTTCGTATCTTGAAGAAAAGAAGGAAGCACCTTCGCTTACCCAAAGCAATAAGACCAACATTGAAACTGAAAATAGTCTGGGTGAGTCAGCGCAAGATTTTATTAAATATGGATTAATAGATGAAAATAAATATACAGCGGATAGTTTTGTATCCAGAATCGTCGCTGCGCAAATGATTTGCGATATCACAGGCTTAGGCAAAGAGGCCCAAAGCAGCTCGTATACTCATCCGTTTATAGACTTGTCTGATAAGGCAGAAAAAGAAATAAGTTTTCTGTACCATAATGGTATTATTGAAGGCATAACAAATAACAGTTTCATGGAAGACGAGATATGCAATCTCGATACTTTTCTACTCTATTTACTAAGGACACTTGATTATCTTGGCGGGCAGCAAGGAGATTTAAAGCTGGAAAATGCCAGTGGAAAAGCGGTGGAAAAAGGTATTATATCCAGCACATACGAGGAAAGCCTGGATGACCTTTTGTCCGTTAACGATGCCTTCGACATTTGCCATAACGCGTTGTATTATTGCGTTAAGGATGGAGAGACGCTGCTCACATACTTAAGCAATAAAGGAATTGCGCAGACTCCCGGGAATGATTTTAATGGCGTTTATGAAATCTCAGGGCACGGGATATCGCCTTTTTTTGAAGAGTCATTTAATGACAAGAAACTCGATGGATACAGCATTAAAGGCAGCAATAACAAGATATATTGGCATGGCAGTAAGGTAAAAGGAACCGATAACAGCATAACCGATGACGGATACCTGCGGATAGCGGGAACAGGGCAAGAGTTAGTGAAAGACCAGCAATTCGCTCTTGACAAAGACTTCATGCAGGGAAACGAAAGCTACGGCATGACTTTTACCGTGAATGTAAGCAAAATGTCGAACGAGGGACATGAGGGACGCGTTATTTTCAGGGTGATTCCGAGAACAGCTGATGAAGACTTCACCAAGTATTATGCAATCAATTATTATATGGTTCTTCCTTTGGGCGACTATCAATCTAATCTGGCAAGGTGCAAATGGTCCATTACCAATACCAATGCCCCCAGCGGCACAAAACCGCTTGCTGAAGCCTATTTTTTGCTTAAAGAAAATATGGATTATACCGCCAGGCTGCTGATTGAGAACACAGATGACGGGAATGTCCATATCGCGTTTTATATTGATGGGGCAGACCGCTGTTCGACAGAGGTTAACCCGCTTCTTGAATATACGGATTCGTCTGAGTATAAGATTATGCAAAGCGCACAGGGGCCCGCTCTCGGGAACTCAGGGTATCAGAACGCGGGATGGGGGTTTGCGTCAGACGTTCGATTTGATGATATTAAGCTTTATGATACGAAGAATTTTGCTGTTCAAACCGAGCAGCTCAAAGAGTTCACGGCCATGCCGGTGACACTTAATGAAGATGATCAGTATGCAAGCCAGCTTAAGTATCTGGTTAATAAAGGCGTTCTTAATCCTTATCAAAGGAATATGGATTTTGACGGACACGTAAGCGTTGCACAATTTCTGGCATCGGCGATGTATTTAAACGCGAATTATATGAATGAAGGCCAGACACTCGAAGAGTTTGTTCTGCCCACGTATCAGAAGGTGTTCAAAGGCACAAAAGCTGAAAAGCAAACTGACTTAAGTCGGGTTATAACAAGATATGAGGCTGCGCTTATCATCAAAAACTTCATGAAGGGCGACCGTGGAACACAAAAATATCATTCGCTTTATAAAGACAAGTTAGAAAAGGATTATCAGGATTCGGTCTATTTTGCGGTACAAAACAGCTATCTTTTTCTGGATGAGAACAATTCTTTCAATGGAGACGCGTCATTAACAAGAGAAGATATGCTGTGGATATTCTCCTGCGCAGTGGATTCGCGCTTAAGGGAGAAAAACTCTCAGCTCCAAATCCCCAGCATTATATCGGATAACGCGATTTTGCAAGGCGGTAAACCAGTACCAATAAGCGGAAAGGGAATGAGCGGGGATACCGTGACCGTTAAGTTAGGCGGGCAGACAAAGACTGCCAAGGTTGTGGACGGTGAATGGAACCTTGAGCTGGATTCAATGCCATACGGAGGCCCGTACGACTTGACAATCAAAGACTCAGGCTATACCTATACCTTTAAAAGGCTGTATGTGGGCGAGGTATTTGTTGTGGCAGGGCAATCAAATGCTGAATGGTCTGTGTATGAATCAGCTGATAACAAGGATACCTTGCAGAAATTCAACAATCAGACTCGTGTCAGACTCTTTCGTCCGGTAAGCAGAATTGCCGCTGAGTCACCTCTGTTTGATACAGAAACCAAGTGGGAAGTGCCTGGTGATATCTATAGCGAGTACATGTTGGGAACGGCCAGCGCGATTGGTGTTTTCTATGTGCAAAAACTGATGGAAATCAACCCTGAATTTAAAAATATAAAGATCGGGATCATTCAGATTACCTACGGAGGCACAAGCATTGAAATGTTCCTTCCCGACTGCGTAAATGAGAAAAATCACTTTGTTCAAAAAGACAATGAGGTCATCGCTTCGGGTTTTTGGAAGGGTTATATGGACTGCGTGACACCGTACGGAGCCAAGGCGCTGATCTATTACCAGGGTGAAAACAGCGCCCATTTGGGTTATCAATATGAACCAATGCTGAGGGATTATATATGGGGAGTTAGGGAGGAATTTAACGATCCTTCTCTGCCGGTTATGCTTGTCCAGCTGGCCGGTTACGGTGATAACTATGGACAGGAAAATGATAGGTGGCCGCAAGTCAGGGAAATTCAGATGAGAGTTGCCAATACGACCGAAAATGTGGGTCTGGTATCGGCAATAGACCTTTCTGATAAAGACCCCCAGAATATTCATCCGACAGTTAAAAGACCCATCGGTGACAGGCTGGCTTATCTTGCGATGGAAATGATATACGGACTGGATGATACCAAACAAAGCTCATCATTAATCGATTATGAGCTTGACGGAAATGTTTTCAAGCTCAAGTTTGATGCCGAGAAACTATATATCAAACAAGACGTTTTTGGAGACGTCGCTTTTGAGGTGTTAAATGCGGACGGCAAGTGGATACCCGCGCAGTCAAAAATTGAAGGCAGTACTTTATTGGTTTGGGCCGATACGGCTGTTGTTCCGCAAGATGTCAGATATGCATGGGCGAATTATCCAAAAGCGTGTCTTTTCAATGAATACGACCTTCCTGTTCTGCCGTTTAACACAACCAAGGACCTGAACAAAATTATATCGTACGGTGATTTTACGACAACGGAGCACTACTTAAAAAAAGCGTATCATCTCTTAAATGACAATGATGCGATAATCAATTTATCAAGGAACCATGAATTCAGACATGTAAAAATAGTTAACGCTTATTTGCTGGAATATACCGATGGCGATATTATAGGGCAGACACCGGGCGACCAAATTGCGTTGTTGAAAAAGCAACAAGACTTAATATGTGAGAGCGGGACCACGGAGACGATAGTTAAAGCATCAGCGCATAGTTTGAAAGCGGGAGATTGGATACGCAATATCAAGTATAATGCAATGACACAAGTGCTTGAAGTGATCGATGAGAATACGGTGCGCGTTGACTATGTCGCAGGCCAGTGTGACGGAAATAGGTTTGAGGTGTATAAAAATACGGGAACCATAACGGCGGAAAGGTAGAGTATGGAAGCGAACACGCAAAGACGATATCGCAAAGCGCCTGAGGTAACCGAAGAGAGACGGTATCACAGAGCGGGAAAAAAACGACGGTATCGCAAAACACCTGAAATAACCGAAGAGAGACGGTATCGCAAAGCACCTGAAATAACCGAGCAGAGACGCTATCGCAAAGGGCTTGAGGTAACAGAGGAGAGACGGTATCGTAAAGCGGGAAAGAGAAAAAGGTACGACAGGGCGCTTAAGGCAAAAAACATAAGCCAATATCCAATAGTCCCTATAGCGACAGTTTTGGTGGCTGTTGTTATTATTACAATTGTCTTGTTTATGCCGCCTTATATTGGCATGGAAGACAATGGCGACTACGCCAGAGTGACCTATGGCCAGGGTCTTTATGATCTGCCGGAAAATAGTGAGCTTCTGTATAACGGATACTTTATAAAAGAATATGGAATCATGCAGCATTACAACGAATACAACAGCACAGTCTTCACTTCACAGGCTTTATTCATACAACCTGCCATATGGTTGGACAAGCTGTTTACGGGAAATGATAATATATTCGATCTGCGATTCATGGGAATCGTGATGTCGGTGTATTTTTTGGTCGTATTATATTTTCTTGTTGAATATTTCACACATAGATTATCGCTCATCAGTCAATTGGCTATTGCGGGGGCGTGTATATTTATTTTTGTGGACACAGGCTATACGGCTTATTTTAACTCATTTTTTGCGGAACCGCTGGCGTACATCAGCCTGCTGGCTTGCATCACCTGCGCACTGCTTTATGCGGAAGGGAGATACAACCAATATGTGCTGCTGGCCGGGTTTGTGTTAAATGGAATATTATTGACATTATCAAAGCAGCAATTGGCTCCAATTGGCGTTGTATTGGGCCTTCTATGTTTGTTTTTCTATATGAAGGCGGGTGCGCGCTTGTTCAAATGGCTGGTCGCCCTGTCATCGGCGTCTTTGGTGCTGTCTGGAATTCTGACCTATATGTTGATATCAACCGAGTTTACCAACATCAATTTGTATCATTCTCTGACACGCGGCGTGCTGATGACATCGGAAGATCCCCCGGACACACTTGATTCATTTGATATTGACAGCCAATATGAATTGCTTAACCAAACCATATACTTTGATCGTTATCCGGTTATAGATCCTGAGGATGTGAGGCTCAAAGAAAACTTATACAACAAATATAATATTCTTTCAATTGTTAAGCATTACGTGACGCATCCCGGTGCTTTTATGGAAATGATGAAGCTTGCGGCTCAGAACGCTTACAGAATTCGTCCGGATTTGGGTAATTATGAATACGGCAGCGGTTATCCGCCCAATGAAAAAACACAGGTTTTCTCTGTTTACAGTAATCTGAAGCAAACTTACACGCCAAAAACAACGGGATTTATTGCTATCTGGATGGTTGTGGTGATTGCTTTACTATACAAGAGAAAAATGAAACAGATTATCGTAGGCGCGCTGATATTGATTGGCTTGTCTCAGATAATCGTGCCGATAATTGGTGCAGGCGACGCCGACCTCGCCAAGCATATGTTTTTGTACAACGTGGCTTTTGACACTGTAAACATTATGGTATTTGCGCATGTCGTGGCTTTTATGGACAAAAGGTACAAAGTTAAAAAGGCAGCCGCGGTCATTAATCAGGTGGATATCACAAACGACATATCTATCGGACAAAAAATATGAAGAAGATTGCGATATTGGTGGTATTAATACTCATACTATCATCGTGTTCAGCTGGAAATAATACGCAGCCGAGCCTCAGCAATACGATCAGTGAACATAGCGACGCTGGGCAACAACTGACGGCCGAGCATGAGAGAATTTGTTTTGATTTCTTAAAAAATGAGATGATCACGGAGCAGGGGGGAGTAAGAACCAACTATCTTGACACTGCACACAATAATAACTTTGCTACCGGCGCAGAGGTCTTGTCCGAGTCAATGGGTCTTCTTATGCTATACGCGGTCGCGACTCATGATGAAGCGTTGTTTAAAAGCTCGCTGGATTTTGTCGAAGAAAACCTCGATACCGGCAATATCATATCATACAGATACTCGGTTGAAAGCGGTTCTTATCATGTTAACGCGTTTATTGACGATATAAGGATAATAAGGGCACTGATATTAGCGGATGACGCGTTTAACGGAAAATATCTGGACATTGCGAGAAAGTATTCGGACAGGCTATACGATACAAACATTGTGGACGGTTTCGCTTACGATATGTATGATGACGCAAACGGGATGAACAATGACTTTATTACCTTATGCTATGTCGATCTATATACGATGCAGTTGCTCAGTAAGTATGATGCGAGGTGGGACAAGGTATTTGCGGTCATGCGGGATATTGCAAAACAAAGTTATATTAGCGATGATTTCCCCATGTACGCATCATCGTATAGCTATGCGTCAGAAACATATCGCAAGGGCGATGTAAACATGGTTGAGGCAACGCTGACGGCTTTAAATCTGGCGCGTGTTGATGAATGTCCCAAGGAAACGATCAATTACCTGAAGGACAGCATAACAAATGGGGCTATTTACGGTTTTTACAGTTATGACGGGAACAAAAAGAGCGATATTGAGTCCACAGCAATCTACGCGATCTGTGCACTGATCGCCAAAGAGGCTCAAGACGAAGACATGTATCGTCTGTGTATCGATAAAATGAAGCGTTTTCAGGTCATGGATGAGAAAAGCGAAGTATACGGGGCATTTGCCGATCCGGCCACTCTGGACCTATACGCTTTTGACAATCTGATGGCGTTGCTGGCGTACAGCCAAAGGTAAAATGATGATCAGGAAAATATTGATTTCGATAATATTAATAGCAACGGTGATCTTGATACCGGTTCAAAAGCCAACACATGCTGATTCTGGTGAGGTGCTTTTGGTATACAACGATAAGGAAGAGATGGAGGTCATATCCAATCTGATCAAAGCGTGCGGAATGTCGCCTTCGCCTGTTGACAGCATCGAATATTCCAGCGACATGATCGACGATTATGAGTATGTGGTATTGCAGGATGCGGCGCCGTTCAAAGATGTGCTGCAGTCGGGCAAAAGCCTGGTGTGCCTGGGGGATGATTTCAAGGTGATTCCGGGTGCACAGGTTGATGTTATAAACAGAAAAACGCATGCGGCGCTGAATGTTTATGAAAACAGTCAGTCGATTATATTGAACCAAGGCTTCTCGTATATTTCTGCTTACGAGGGAGAAGCAGTCGGCAACATCAGTTTTGAGGGAATTGATGCGCCAATGGGCGTGATAACCGACAAAATCATGTTTGCTCCTTATTTCAACAAGGATGATATAACGGCATTCGCGGTTGCGAAAATGCTCAATCAATATTTTCAAAAGCTTGACGGCGGTAAAATGTATGTCATGATTGATGAGGTTTATCCATTTGACGATATTAACATGCTGGAATTGATTGTTGATAAATTCTACGACAACGGTATACCGATTGTCATGAGTATTATGCCGGTATACGAGAACACGGATTATCCGTCATTCAAGAGATATACAAGCGCTCTTAGGTATATACAATCAAAAAATGGGTCTTTGATTATGCATGAGCCGATCATGACGGGAAACGAACTGGTCGGAGACGATATTGATGTCAGAATGGCAAAAGCGTTCAAAACTTTTGAGGATAACGATGTGCATATCTATGAAGAAACACTATTCCCGTATGAGGTGTCGCTGGATTTACTGTCGGGCATTCAGCCTCAAAATGAATTGTTTATCAGTCTTCCGATAGATACAGTTGTCAAGTTTAACGTGTTTAAGGATGAAGCTAAGTTGGATGCAGCATTAGATACGATAAACAGCAAATGGCTGCAAATAGGCGACTATAACCGTAACTACACAGATAATATAAGAGTCTATGAGGATACTGAGGTTGATACGGCTTTCACTTATAAAGAAAAAACTGAGAGGAGCTTTGCGTTTTTGGTTGACAGAGGCAATCAGGTACTGTCCATAATCGTACTAATCAGTGGGATTATTATCATCGCGCTTATTGTATTTGGATACCGGCTGTACAGAGCAAAATTCCTCAAAAAGGGGCGACAATGAATAACGTCGATTTGCTGGGTGTAATAGCGCTGATATGTATTTGGGCTTTATTGATGGTGAACCAAGTATTGGTTGTCGCCGGCTATTTGTATTATATAAAAGTCACAAAATCCAAAGAAAAGACTATATTAAGTTATCCTTATATCAGCATTCTTGTACCTGCGCACAATGAGGCGAAGGTGATCGTCAAGACGGTGGAATCGCTGATGGATCTTAAATATCCGGATAACAAATATGAAATCATAGTCATCAATGATAATTCGTCAGACAACAGCAGAGAACTTCTTGAGGATATGCAAAAACGATTCACAGGCAGAGCTCTTAAGGTGATAAATACCGATAAAGTGACAGGTGGAAAAGGAAAATCAAACGCGCTCAATATTGGATATAAACAATCTTCAGGCGATTATATTGTTGTGTATGACGCGGATAATACGCCCGATCGAGACGCATTAAGATACCTTGTCGCAGAAATAGTAAACGACGATGAGCTTGCGGTAGTGATTGGAAAATTCAGAACGAGAAACAGGGATGTTAACCTATTAACCCGTTTTATTAATATTGAAACCCTATCATTTCAATGGATGGCACAGGCGGGCAGATGGCAGCTATTCAATCTTTGCACAATACCCGGCACGAATTTTATCATACGACGCGATGTCATAGATAAGATTGGCGGGTGGGATATCAACGCAGTTGCGGAAGATACGGAGCTTAGCTTTCGAATCTATGCAATGGGGTATAAAATTAAATTTATGCCTTTGTCTGTGACCTGGGAACAGGAGCCGCAGACACTTAAGGTTTGGTTTAAGCAGAGGGTTCGGTGGGTGAAAGGAAACATTTATGTGCTGATTAAACACCTTCCTTCGTTATTCAGTGCCAAAAGCCATAGAATTAAATTTGATATGCTATACTTTTTATCGATTTATTTCGTATTGCTTGGTGCGCTCGTCATATCCGACACGCTATTCTTGCTTAACGCGCTTGGCCTCATCACCATGACTCTGGCCAGCCTCAGTATTTTGCTGTGGATGATGGCGATTTTCCTTTTTACGATAACCGTATTTATCACGCTGACCACAGAGAAGGGTGAAATGCGCTTGTCAAATTTGTTTATAACTTTGTTAATGTACTTTACATATTGTAAGCTTTGGATGGTTGTGGCGGCATATGGTTTGGTTCAATACCTGATCGATCTTGTTTTGAAAAGAAAAGCAAGATGGTATAAAACCGAACGCTTTTGATAGAGGACTTATCAGTGTTTAAAGAAAAAGGAGTAAGGTGCTTATGAAAAAAACGATCATATTGACTTTTGTTTTCTTGTGTGTGCTGACAATAGGACCTTTATTGGTTTTGAATTGTCAGGGCGCTGAAGCAGAATTGATGATGACAGAAAACGCAAAAACGACGGAGGTCGCTTTTGAACCTGAAGCGTCCGCGGGGGCAGCCCCTGTGGAGTCTGCGCAAGAAGACGAAGATGAGGCAACTGAAAGTAAAAAGCCCGAGGAGACTCCTGCGGATTCGGGTGAGGACTCAACCCCAGATTCTGTACCTGAAGCGTCAGAGCAAGGAAATGAAAGCAATGACTCGGGAGCTGATTGCTGCGGGGAACCTGTGGGGACAACTGCTCGCACCGGTGATGCGCAAGTCTCGGATAAAAACCTCGTATTGACAGTGGATGAGAATGACTATATTTCGACGACATCTTTCTCAGCAGATCACTACATGGTAGGCCTTTTTTCTGAGATAACCGAAGGGTTTAACACAGGTGAGTGGGATATAACGGATGCTCAGCTCACGTTAAGCTTTTCAACAACACAATTGGTTTCAGAGGTTTTGTCTGACATAACGATATCTGTAAACGGCGTCAGATTTTATTCGGAAAACGTTCCTATTACAGACGGAACACGAAGAGAACTGACCGTCAAAATACCTGTAGAGCATATTGTCAAAGGGTATAACGTCATAGCGATTGAAGGCTATATACGGACATACAACGGCCTGCCTTGTGTGGACGACGTCACCACCGCAAACTGGATGAATGTTTTCAAGGAATCGTTTATTGAAGTATCGTATCGTCCTGTCGGCCCCTGTGCCAACATTGACGATTTTTACTCCTGCTTCACATCCATTAACGCGCTGGAAAATGATCAAAGCGCTGTGGCCATCGCGACCGGATATGATACGGATGAGCTTGATGCCGCGTTGACGACGCTTGCGGGTATTTCCAGAGCATCGACCAAGAATTATCAAAACATCAGTTTTTTTGCCTGCGACGAATGTACCCATTCCGAAGCGTTAAAATACGTTATTTATATTGGTAAACCGGATCATCTGCCCGAAATGCTGCAGTCGGCGGTATCTGAGAATGGGGGGTTACAAGGCTCAGATGCCGGCATGTTCCTTATTCCCGGTGATATAAATGTCCTTGTCGTGACGGGCACCGACGGGGCGGCGCTTGATAGGGCGGCGGCATTATTATCCGATCCAACCACCATGAATCAGTTGAAGAAAAAGGTGAAAATAATCAATGAGAACGAGGATGTTTACGTCAGAAAAGAGGGAATTAAACAATACACCAAACTGACCGAGACGGGAACATATATTGACGGTCCTTTCAGACAAAAGGCCGATTATCAGATCGACTTTGAAAACAACAGAAAACTTGCATATGGAAGCGAGCTGGATCTGTATTTCAGGTATTCCAAGAATCTGGATTTTGACCGTTCCTTGGTTACGGTATATGTGAACGACGTTCCTATTGGAAGCCAGAAGTTATCCATGGCCAAAGCAGAGGGTGATAATATCGTCCTGAATATACCAACCGATATCGAAGTCACCGGAAGCTTTAAAATGACAGTGGCGTTTGATCTTGAAATTAAGGATTTATGGTGCACACTGAGGCAAAGCGAAACACCGTGGGCATACGTATCCAATGAATCCATGTTGAAACTGAACTCGGTTGAGGTGCCTTACTACCTGTTTGAGAATTATCCTTATCCGTTCCTTTCAGGAGGGGAGTTCAACGACGTCGTGCTGGTTGTACCGGATGATAATTCGAATCTCGATTTGAATTTGATGGGCAAATTCATGCTGACGATGGGGCAGTTCTTAAAGTATAACACCGGCGATCTAACCGTCGTCAGAGCGTCGAATCCGGGAGGGCTGCAGGAGAAAAATGTGATTGCTGTGGGTACGTATAATAACAATCCGTTTATTGCGGCGCTCAATGATCAGATGTTCTTCCGTTTCTACGAGAACGGGGCAGGAATTATGTCTAACGAAAAACTGCTGATAGAACCCACATATTCAACAACGCTTTCAACAGCACAGATCATTCAGTCGCCGTATTCAAACGTGAAAAATGCCATACTAGTTTTGGCGAGCGCAAACAAAGATAACCTGAAAAACACCTTTGAGTATTTCGGAGACACGACCGAGCTATGGAAGCTGTACGGAGACGGTTTCGTGGCAGATGAAGACGACATATTCCAATACAGATTTAAAGAGGAGAACGAGAAAGAAGAACAAGCAGCCGAGGAATTCTTTGAAAGAGCGGATGTCATGAATCTGATTTACGTGGCAGGAGCCGTCCTCGTAATACTTTTGGCGGCTGTCATATTTATGGTAATGAGATATAGGAGGAGGCATAGTCATGAAGAGGAGAAATAAGAACCTGCAAACAGATATCAGTTTTATATCTTTGGTTATCCTTATATTTGTATACTTCATATTCCTGATCTATCAAGAAGAATATCTTATGGATAATTTTCTGATTGCACTGGTCGTTTTTGTGATCATATTGATCACATACTTTACAAATTTGACAACCGGCTTGATCATAAACACGACTTTGATACTGGCTTATATCACATATTTAATCATTCAGAGCATTACGAAAGGAAGCGTCATTCAGTCGTATGTGTATTTTTGGATATTTATGTCCCCGGCACTGACAACCGTGTTTTCGTTGTTTACGATGAACACTTCCGCGCTTCAAAAGCAGGTGGATGAATTGAGCCAAAAGCTTGTCACGATATCCACTTTGAATGAGGATACGAAGCTGAAAAACCTAAGGGCCTTTGAAAATGATGCGAGAATATTTATGAGTATAGCTAAACGGTATGAGGCCGATTTGGGCGTGCTGGTCATCAAATTTAAGCATCAAAGAGAGCTGGAAAGGCTATCAAGAAAAGACGGAATGAAGAGAATTGTCAACCTTGTCGCAAGTGTTATCAGAAAAGCGACAAGGGCGGAGGATGAATTATATCTGCTTGATGATGACGAAATATTATTCGGCGTCATTCTACTGACAAAGAAGGAAAGCATTAAAGTGATACATGACAGATTAAAAGAGGAAATCGCGGTTATAGATACAAATGAGGTTCTTAATACAAGACAGCTGATTTTGGATATGAGAATTGGCATGGCGTTTGGTGACGGAAAGAAAGACGCGCTTGAGTTGCTGGATGCAGCCAAAGAATCCATGCAATATGATGTATCGTAGCCAAAAGCCCACATACAGATAATAAAAATTCAGGAAAGTGCCAGCGCATGCGAAGGAATCTACTCATATTGGTTGTTGTCATATTCGTGCTTGCAACGTTTATTTCAGGCTGTAAGCAGGATGAACAGGAGGACATACAACGAAGCGAACCCATAGAAACGACTATCTGCGTTTCTGATTCTACGCCGATACCTCAAACCTCTGCCTTTGCGGAGATTAATTCTGAGGATACTCTGGATTTATTATTTGAGGCGGAAGAGGCTCTGCTTGAGGGATTGCAAAAATACACTTTGGCCAATAACAACGACATGCAGGCCAAAAGCGGAAGCGGATATGTCGGCACATGGGATAAGGAAGAAAGCCGGCTGAGTTTTCATGTGGAGGTGCCTGCGTCCGGGACATATGAACTGGAGTTTCTAACGGCAGCGTGCGATGACGAGAGCTATAATACAGTGATCGTTAATGACAGGACTTTTTATGAAGGGCTTTATACAAAAAACACCGATTTTGAATCCAGCACGATGAAAGCCCAGCTTCAAAAGGGCGCAAATGTCATTTCAATAACAAGTGGCTGGGGCTGGATATACATGGATTGCATGCATGTAAGGCTGTCTGAAGGGATCAGCCCCGAAGTGTATGACGTTGAAAAAACGTTGACAAACACAAACGCGTCCGAAAACACCCGTCGATTGATGAACTATATGGTGGATCAATATGGAAAATATACTTTGTCTGGCCAGTATAACAATGAAGACGGCCTTGGCTCACCCGAGATAAAAGAACTCAATAAGCTGACAGGAAAATACCCTGCGATCATGGGTTTTGATTTTACGAATTACTCACCAAGCAGGGTGGAAAACGGCGCGGAGACAAAACAGACCGAACATGCTTTGCAATGGCATGATATGGGCGGGATTGTGACTTTTATGTGGCATTGGAATGCGCCGAAAGATTTGGTTGACACGGAAGAACTTCCGTGGTGGAAAGGTTTCTACACAGAGGCCACCACATTCGATCTGGACAAAACCTTAAGCGGGGTCGATCCTCTGGGATATGAATTAATCCTTCGTGATATTGACGTTATTGCAGATCAGATAAAAATATTAGCAGATAGTGATATTCCGGTATTGTGGAGGCCGTTGCACGAAGCAAGCGGCGGATACTTCTGGTGGGGCGCATATGGATCGGAGAACTATAAGACGCTTTGGAAGCTGATGTATGACCGCCTGACCAACACGCACGGGCTGAACAATCTGATTTGGATTTTTAATGGGCAGGATGTTGATTGGTATCCCGGAGATGAATATGTCGATATCATTGCCGAGGATGTGTATACAGAGCCATACGATTATGAAAGCCATTATAACAGATTTTATCAGGCCCTGGGATATACCGATAAAAACAAAATGATCGGGCTTGCGGAGAACGGAGAGATCCCTGATCCCGATTTGATGTATGAAGATAATGCACGTTGGTTGTTTTTTATCACATGGAATGATGAGTATATCGTTGATAAGAACAGCAAAAAAATAACCGATAAGTATAACGAATTCGATCACTTTATAGACGTATATCATCACGATAAAGTGATTACACTGGATGAACTGCCGGACCTTGATATGTATCCCTTGGAATAAACGGCGTTTGTTTCCGATCACACATTAATGAAAGCGGGTCATGTATTTTAGTGAAAAAGGTAATGCTTGTTTTCGGCACAAGACCGGAAGCCATAAAAATGTGCCCATTGGTAAATGAACTTAAGAATCGGGAAGGCATTAAGACAATCGTATGCGTGACTGGCCAGCATAGACAAATGCTGGATCAGGTGCTGGAGGCGTTTGATGTTGTTCCGGACTATGATCTATGCATTATGCAGCCCAAGCAGACGCTTTTTGATATCACAACAAACGTATTGGAGAACATCAAGTCTGTTTTGACAGTCGAAAAGCCCGATATTGTGCTCGTACATGGTGATACGTCCACCACATTCGTCAGCGCCCTTGCTTGTTTCTATCTAAAAATTCCCTTGGGGCATGTTGAAGCGGGACTTCGCACATACAACATCCATTCGCCGTATCCGGAAGAGTTTAACAGGCAAGCGGTAAGCCTTATTTCAACATACAATTTTGCCCCTACGGAACAGGCGAGACAAAACCTGCTTGGTGAAAAGAAAAGCGATGAGAACATTTACGTGACGGGCAATACAGCCATAGATGCGTTAAAGACAACAGTAAAGGAAAATTACACGCATGAGCTTTTAGAATGGGCAGAAGGAAGCCGGTTGATATTGCTGACGGCACACAGACGAGAAAACCTTGGTAAGCCACTGGAAAATATATTTTCAGTGATCAGGAAAGTGGTTGAGGAATTCGAGGATATCAAAGTGATATATCCCATACATATGAATCCTGTTATTCGAAAGACAGCCAACAGGATATTTAAAGACATAGACAGAGTCATGATCATCGAACCGCTGGACGTGCTTGATTTTCACAACTTCATGGCGAGATCATTTATGGTGCTGACGGACAGCGGCGGAGTGCAGGAAGAAGCGCCGTCATTAGGGAAGCCGGTTTTGGTGTTGCGTGATACCACGGAGAGGCCGGAGGGCGTGGCGGCGGGAACCTTGAAATTGGTCGGAACAAACAAGAAAAATCTCTACAACGAATTAAAAAGGCTGCTGACAGATCAACAAGCCCATGATGCAATGAGCATAGCGGCCAATCCTTATGGAGACGGATTTGCGTCTAAAAGAATTGCTGATATACTTGAGGATATAGGTTGATCTATATAAACAGGAGGATGACTCAATGGCGTTGAACTATGAATCGCGTTTGAAGAAGCTGCAAGAGTACATGAAGGAAGAGTCTCTTGACGTGTTTGTGATTTCTACGCAGGATTCTATATATTATCTCTCGGGCGCTTCGTATCAGCCCATCGAGCGTCCTTTTTTCATCGTTGTGAGACCTGAAGGCGCTTACGATCTGATTGTGCCTTATTTGGAATATGAGCATATGAAAAAGGTGAAGGGCTATGGTCGTATCAGCCATTATTTTGAATATCCTTCAATCGAAGGCCAGAATTGGTACGATCTGCTGGGTGACATGCTGGGCACGGATTCGCGGGTCGGCATTGAGCCGGATTTCGCCGTGTCAAAACAGGCCATGCTGAATGTAAAGGAAACCGTCGTGTCCGACGCGATACTGCGTATGCGCATGGTCAAGGAACCCGAAGAGCTTGAGGCCATAAAGAGCGCGGCGGCATGGACGGATCTCGGCATGAAAAAGCTGCATGAAAGCATATACCGCGGCTGCTCCGTCATAGAAACGGTAATGCCAGCCAAGCAGCTCCAGACCGGTGTGATTAAAACAGGCGTATATGATTATCTCAACTGCAGCTTTCTTACAGCCGGATGGCCCGCTCCCAAGAGCGCACAGCCGCACAGCGTGCCGGATTTTCACGCAACGATGGGCGATGGCCCCATTGTGCTGATGAGCTATAACCGCGTGAACGGCTATGCCGCCGAGTGCGAACGCACCGTTTTTTTGGGCGACCCCAGCGACAAAGACCGGGAACTGTTTGATATCATGATGGAAGCCAGAACGCTTGCGTATTCTATGATCAGGCCGGGCGCTGCCTGCTCGGATATCGACGCGGCCACGCAGGGATTGTTCAAAAGCAAAGGATACGGCGATAAAATTATCCACCGCACAGGCCATGGCATTGGCCTTGGCAATCACGAACAGCCGTGGATTTCCAAAGGAAGCAAGGACGTGCTGGAGGAAAACATGGTCATCAGTGTGGAACCGGCGGTTTATTTTGACGATATCGGCGGCTTCCGCCATTCGGATACAGTGCTTGTCACGAAGACCGGCTACGAGATACTCACGAAGTACCCGTCTGATCTTGAATCGATGATTGTGCGCGAGAAGCGCGTCTTGAAGAAGCTAAAGGGCGCGATAACGCGCAAGGCAATTAACTACTGACGTGATTTCATAGCGGCTTAGGCAGGGCTGCTAAATAATCATGTTCTCAAACGGAAATGCTTTCGCTGTGCTGTCTGCAAAATCAGCAGCGTAGCCTGTTCCGTCCTTGTAGAAAAAGCCCTGTCTGATTTCTATGCGAATGTAGCACATGTGCTCATCATGCTCGTTGTTGTGCTTGAAATACCATGGCTCAAACACGCGTATCAGCTTTGCGCGAATGTCACTGTTGCACGGATTCAAGGGATGACCGATATTTCGCGCCGTGCCGCTGAACCGGTAAAGCTCGCAGCATAGGGACACATTTTCGTTAGACTCAATCTCTTGGGCTTTTTGCGACTTTGAGTATGTGACGATAAAAAAAGCGCCGTCATCGTAAAACGTGTCTACCACTCTGACTGACGGCACATTGTCCTTGACCGTTGCCAAAGCAAACTGGCAGTCTTTCGCAAAAAGCTCTTCCATGACCTGCAAACTGTCTTCCCAATGGCTCATATGGTCTCCTTACATGTTGGGAAATAATACCAACATATAATATCACGTGCTTTGCTTTTTGACAAATTAGGCTATGCGTGTTAAAAGGTTATTATTTGAAATATGAGGCTGTTTCTGATATAGTGACCGTACAAAATGTGTGAGGTAATTTCTATGCATCAAGTTCGCGATATGAGCAAAATTACGCCGTTGTTTGAGGGCTGGAACGAGACAATTATATGGTCGTGCCTGCAAGGGTTTCACGGCAGCGCGTGGGCGGATAACCTAACCGCGCCGCGGAGCGCGCAGATCGTCGCGGGGGATTTTTGCGCTCTTGCGGGTGAGCCCAATTTGGCGCTTGCCGCACATATACCGACCGGATTCTCGTCGGAGTCGATACTGATGATACCGCGCGATGAGGCTTGGGAGCGAGTTATCGAGCAGGCGCATGGGCCTAGCTGTGAGCGCATATTCCGCTACGCGATCAAGAAAGAGCCGGACGTGTTCGACAGGGACAAGCTGCAAGGCTTCATAGACGGCATGCCGCCGCAGTTCAGCCTGCTCATGATCGACGAAGCGCTGTATCATAAAGCACTTTCTGAGCCGTGGTCGAGAGACCTTTGCTCTCAGTTTGCCACGTTTGAGGACTACAAGGCGCGGGGCATCGGCGTGGTGGCGCTGGACTCGGACACGCTGGTGGCGGGCGCGTCCTCATACACCGCCTACGACAAGGGCATCGAGATCGAGGTGGACACGCGAAGCGATTACCGCCGCCAAGGGCTGGCGAGCGCGTGCGCGGCAAAGCTGATTCTTGCCTGCCTAAACCGTGGCCTATACCCCAGCTGGGACGCGCACGATCTGCGCTCGGTCGCGCTTGCGGAAAAGCTCGGTTACCATCTGGATCATGCGTACGTCACGTATATTGTGGAGAATAAAGCAAATCATCATAAGTAAACAGCAAGAAAGGAAAACAGAAGATGAAAGCGTCACTGAAGGATAGAGTCATCGTGATAACGGGCGGTGGGGGAGGAATAGGCAGAGCGACCGTGCATGCGCTGGCTCAAGAAGGAGCCAAAATGGCGCTGTGCGGAGGAAACAGTATTGAAAAGCTTCAAACCACTGCTGAAATGGTCAGAGAGTACGGCTCAGAGGTGTTTGTGCTGCCCGGGAATCTGACGGATTCGGATTTTCAGGAAGGCTGCATCACGACAATCGCCGAGCATTTCGGGCAGATCGATATCCTCATCAACAATGCGGGAGTCGCGCTCAACAAACCGTTTGAGCAAACCACGCTTGCTGATTATGATCGTATATTTGACATCAATGTCAAAGCGCCGTTTGTCCTGTGTCAGAAGGCGCTGCCATACCTTCGAAACTCCGGCCACGCCGCTATCATCAATATATCATCGGTTGTGGGGCACAAGGGCTATGTCGGTCAGGCGGCCTATGCGGCATCGAAGCACGCTGTGCTTGGGTTCAGCAAGTCGCTCGCGAATGAGGTTTATGCGCAAAACATTAGAGTGCATGTCATCTCCCCCGGCGGTGTGTATACCGACATGGCAAAAGACGTCCGACCTGATTTGTCGCCGGAGGGCATGATCACGCCTGAAGAGATCGCGGAAGTCATTCTTTTTCTTCTTCAGCACAGAGGCAACGCTGTGATAGATGAAATATGCGTGCACAGAACCGGAAAACAGCCGTTTGATATTTGAGGAAGCGCTGAATAATTTGATATATAGCTTTAGCGGCTGAACCGCGTTAGTGACGTAAACGACAAGGCTCCTTCTGCCACTGAGAGGAGTCTGTCTTTTTTGTGTCATAGAAGGGCATAAATTGCAATATTGTGTAGGATTTGATATAGTTGTGATATTGGCAGTTTGTCTGAGGTTGTGTGAAAACACAGGCAAACCAATGCGAATTATGTAGCAATATGGTATAATATTGATATCACGATATGAGGTGAATATCATGGAAAGATACAAAAGCAGTATTAACCGAGATCAAT
>JAEWQS010000174.1 GCA_023399095.1 Bacillota bacterium | reverse complement strand
TTTGATGCTCCTCACTGCTGATATCGCGCCCCTCACTTATCCATATATCGCCGTCGTAAAAGGTCATCAGCAGATTTGTATCCTGTGTCGGGATCACCGGTATGTTATGCTTCTGGATACCATAACTCTTGATTAACGCCAGCCACCGTTTGCCTATCGGCGTTTCATAGAAGTTCTCTGTGATTTCATCCCAAGGAACCTCTGTTTGTATGATGTCCTCTATCCTCGTGCCATCCTTTGTATACTGTGTCGAATCAGGATAACCGGCAGGTATATATTCATATTCATCAGTGCCCTCATGGGGCGACCACTCCTGCAGCATCATAATATATGTCTTTGATGCGTACAGCGCATTGGTCTTTTCGTTATATTGATCAAAAAACCATATTTCGTCCGTATAATCCAATCGTCCGGATAAAATCCTCTTGACCTTCATACGCACGGGATGGTCGGTCTGACAATCCTCAAGCGGCTGCAACTCTGCGATAAGAAAGCCGAAATCCAGTATCACATCAGAATCAGTATTTTTATCGACAACATAATCGGGAGAATAAGCGACGTAATACGGCCGTTTTTCCGGCTTTACTATATAATTGGCGCCCTCAAAGTCCAGAACGGACGGCGGAATAATGCGATTATACGTGGGTAATGAAAAATAAGTTGAGCTCTTTTTCTTCGCGTCCCACATTTCACCCATTTCCACTCCGGTAGCCTTTTGCTGTACCGTGCCGATTGTTGTAAACGTGCTATCGATCTTGTCGATATTCTTTTCAGCAATCGCCCAGAGGTTGAAGCCCAGCATAAAAAACGCCAAAGTGAGTGCAAGCAGTACCAGAAAGAAAACCGTTTTCACCGGCGCACGCTTAAGCTGCTTTAAGCTGTTGGAAACAACCATTCCGTTTCTCCTTTCAGCTCACCATTTCGCCGTCGCTCATCACGTATACCACGTCCGCCTGCGCGGCCACAGCCTCGTTATGCGTCACCACAATCGCCGTATAGCCGCGCTCATGCGCAAGCCTTTTGATCAGACCGACCACGGTCTGTTCATTCGCGGTGTCGAGATTGCCTGTCGGTTCATCGGCCAGCAATACTTTCCCGCCCACGGCCAGCGCCCGCGCGATGGCGATGCGTTGCTGCTCACCGCCGCTCATCATCTGAGGAAACTTGCGGTAAGCCGTATCGTTAAGCCCCACTTCCGCAAACAGCTTTTTGGCCACTTCCGATGCCTCGCGTTTGTGTTTGCCTTGAAGCTCCAGCGGATACATCACATTTTCCAGCGTCGTCAGCAGCGGAAAAAGATTGAATGACTGATAGATCACCGAAGCAGTGTCCCGACGGTATCGGTTGCGGTTTATCGACGACATGGGTTTTCCCTCAAAGTAAATCTCCCCGTTCGTCGGCAGATCCAGCCCCGCCAGCAACGACAGAAGCGTGCTCTTGCCGCTGCCCGAGCGCCCCACAATCGCGTACATCTTTCCCGCTTCAAACAAGCAGGACACGTTCTTCACTGCCTCAACCTTCTGATATTTATTCGTATACGTATAGCTGACGTTTTCAACGTTTAGAATTTGACTCATATCGTTTACTCCTCCGTTTTATTAAGGCCGGTCATCAGATTCCGTCTGCTTATTTGAACCGCCGCAGCCACGATGCCAAGCACAAAGCTCAAGAAGAAGAGCATCGAAATCAGCGGCGTGCTTATGCCTGCAAAACCGATCAGTAGCGCGGATATCGCGATGCCAAGCAGCGACCCCGCAAGCCCCAGCGTGGTGAACTCGATCAGCATAATCATGACGCATGCCGCGCGGCTTGTGCCCAAAGAGCGCATCACGACGATATCAGTTCGCCTGCTTTGCATGAGCAGATAAGATATCACATACCCGACCAAGGCGATCACAATAAACACGATGGGCGCAAACGCATACAGGGTTTTAATGTTATTCTTAAGGCTGTTGGCCGTCGAGATAAACGTTTGATCTCTTACGCTAAGCGCACCGCCGCTGAGCGTCTCCTTGGCCGTCGGTATGGCGGGTATTAAGAATAGATCATCCATGGCTGTCTTGAACGTGTTGAGGTTAAGCGGATCCGCCACGTTGAAGAAGACGGAGTCCAGAAAGAAATGTTCATCGGCCTTTTTGTTGAGCGCTTTGCTCCAGCCGACAGGACACACGAGGTTCGTCACCGTTTCCCGGTTGGTCACCGCGGCGGACATGCGTCCCACGATATGTATATCGTGAGTCCCCAGCGGTTTGAAAGAAAAAGACCAATTCTCGCTGTTGTATTTCAGCGCGTAAACCGCGAGCCCCACTGTATCACCGATAGACAGACTGTTGCTTTCCAGATAAGCCTCGTCCGCTATACAAACGGCGTCTTCTCCCTGCATAATACTTTCGTCAACACCGTCCATCATCGTAATGGTTCTGTCGATATAGCCCGGAATCGCCTTTGCATCGTTGACGCAGCATATGTTAATCTCTTTATATTTGTTTTTTTCATCGTGCATATCTGCCGGATTCGCGGCCAGCGGCGCCGTATACAGCAGATCTTTCACGAGACCGGAGCTTTCAATACCCGCCACCACCTTGCTGCTGATGACAAGCCCCGCGACCTGTGTTCCCGTTGTGTTGCATATCCTCGCCGGAACCGTGACAGCCTGAGGCAGATCAGCAAGCTGTTTTTCACTTCGTTCAATGTTGTTGATATAAACGGAAACAAACAACACGATGAGCGCGCAGATCAACACAATAAGTACACCCTTTTGCTTATGCCGTCTAATATTCAAAAACGCTTTTCTGAAGCAGAACATGTTGCCGCCTTTCCCGTCTTACAGACAGTATCATGGGTATTACATGTGCAGCACTTGATGAGAAGTTATTGAATGCGGACAGACCGGCGTTCGCCGATCATGAAGTATAAATAGTACATATACTCCTATATTCTAGCACTATAAGCATTTTTATTACAATAGCAGATATTTTACATATCGAGTATCATTATAGCATTATTTTAACTTTATCTCTAAAGAAAGATTGCATTCCCAGATCAAACCACTCCAAGAATAATACGTTGAAATGCTTTCTCTTCAATATCGGCTGTTTTCAATATTAAATCTGAAACGCCATTCAGTTCTGTGCATTCCCCCAAAAGAAAGGCCACAATACCATTCGTCATTTTCTCTATTAAACCACCGCTCTCCAAGAAACATTGTGCCGCCTCCATCCATGGCTCAATACCATAATCTGCGCCTAATTTCCTGAGTAAGCGCGCCAGTTTTTCTCTTGCCGCCATATGCAAAATATTATCATCGCCCGCTATGCCGATTAATCTGTTTGGCGGCGCAGGCACTGTTCCCGTATGCATGACAATGTTTCGCAAGGCATTTTCATATTCAGCCTTTGTCAATTCAGTCTTCCAATTACCGATTTCTTTTGCAAGCTTGCGCATACCCGGAATACCAATATGACCGACTGGCGGCTCCAGCATTGTTTTTGCTTTTTGATAAAATCCCTTTTTTGCAATATCAATCACACTACTCAGATTGTCTTCAAAATCAATCGTGCATATGGCGTTCTTATCCCCAAGACTCGTCTTCTCTACGTCCATTGCTTTTTCAAGCAGCTCATAAGAAATCTCCTGCATGTCTTCTAACCCGCAGTCAAAAACGTATACACACTCTTTTTCATCGTCGTACCCCACCATCAGTATATAATGGATGGGAATGTGTTGTTTATGAAATATCTTTGGATAGTATTGCAAATAGAACATATCAAGGCATCCGAGAACCACAGGTTTGCCTTCATCAATTTGCTCCTTGGCCTTTTGCATCGCATATGCAAAACGTCTTCCCTCAATGTGTTTATAACGCAAGCCGATAATATCAGAAATTGATTTATACATTTGTTTCGTTCTTCCATCGTTCCACGAGGCAAACCTTTTCAGATTGCCTTGCTTGAATGTAAGATAAACAAAATTACCAATCCCGCTGAGGCAAAAAAAGAAATGATCGGGTACTTTTTGACCGCTCTTTAGCTGGAATATATCTTCTATTCCATTCCACATGCACTCATAATCGCATGCGTGGTGATCAATACTAATGATTTTTTTCATAATAATTTCTCCTTCTATCGTAAGAATCGATAAAAAGAGGATAAACCCTCGCATCATGCGAGAGTCAATGATTTTTTTAAATCTTTTTTATTGGAAAACAAACCTCAGTAATAAAATTTTCGGGATCGGATTCACTCCCCGGCGAAATGTAATATGTCGTAAACACCTGTCCACATAGTTTGTATTCATTTGCGCATATCCAGTGAGCCATATATGTATTGATATCGCTTAGCTTGCTGTAACCACCCTGAAATGCGACGGCAGCGGTTTCACATTCAGGCACTTCTTTAAATGTTAATCGACCTGCATCGCTGCCCAAATTATCGACAATGCGCTGGACTTCCACATCTATATGTGATTTGCTTAAATCAACCGCATGTGTGACTGCGAAAGAATAATCCACAAGCGCCAATCTAATATTCAGTCTGTCACATTCTTTTATAAGCTCACGCCACAAGAGCCCTTCATCTTGAAACCTGCGAATAACGCCTCGTAAGCTCACCACTTTTCTGGCCGGTATTCGCTTGACTGTCACGGCCAGCGCGCATTCTTCCTTGCACGCCAAGTCTTTCACAGCCTGCTGCATCTGCTTTATCTGTTCTTTGATCTTCGCTGATTCTTCTTCCTTTTCGCTTATCTTTTTGTTTATGCGTTCAATTGTCCTCTCATTAGATCTGCTGTCAACCTGAATAGAGAATATCTCTTTCAGACCAAAACCCAGCCCTTTGAGTACTTGAATTTGATTCGCCGCGACAATTTGCTTCTCACTGTAATAGCGATAGCCATTTATCTGATCTGTATATTCCGGAATAAGCAAACCAATCTTGTCGTAGTTTCTAAGCATATGAATACTTATTCCGGATAATGACGAGAACTCTCCGATCTTCAGCATGCTTCTGACTCCAAATTGTTTTTTTATAGTAAAAAAGCCCCTGTTTTGCAAGGGCTTCGTTATCTTATTCCTGCTCGGTGAGCATCTTTGTCTTTTCCGCGATAGCCAGCGCGTCGATCATCTCGTCCATGTCGCCGTCCAGAAACTGCTCCAACTTATAGAGCGTGAGTGATATGCGATGATCGGTCACACGCCCCTGCGGAAAGTTGTAGGTGCGGATGCGCTCGCTTCTGTCGCCCGAGCCGATTTGACTTTTGCGGTTCTGAGAAAGCTCTTTATCCTGTGCCTGTTTGGCCATGTCATAAAGACGCGCTTTTAATACCTTCATCGCCTTTTCCTTGTTTTTCAGCTGCGACTTTTCGTCCTGACACGTCACCACGAGGCCGGTCGGCTCATGGGTGATGCGCACCGCTGAGTCTGTGGTATTCACGCTTTGTCCGCCGTTGCCAGACGAACGGTATACATCGACGCGCAAGTCGTTGGGGTTGATATCAATGTCCACATCTTCAGCTTCAGGCAGCACCGCCACCGTGGCCGCCGACGTATGAATACGCCCGGATGATTCCGTTTCGGGCACGCGCTGCACGCGATGCACGCCGCTTTCGAATTTAAGCCGCGCATAAGCCCCTTTGCCGGTTATCAGCAGCGTGAGTTCCTTCACGCCGCCAAGCTCAGTGATGTTGGAGCCAAGACGTTCAATCGCAAAGCCCGCGCGCTCTGCATAGCGTGTGTACATGCGCCACAGACTGCTCCCAAACAGCGCCGCTTCATCGCCGCCCGTACCCGCCCTGATTTCGAGCACCACGTTTTTGTCGTCGTTCGGGTCCTTGGGAACGAGCAGCAGCTTGAGTTCCTCGACCATCTTTTTTTCGCTCTGCTGGCGGGGAATAAGCTCTTCCTTGGCCATCGCTGCGATTTCTTCGTCCTTATCGAGCGCCATGAGTTTCAAATCGTCGATCTGCGTATGGTTATCCAAATACTCGTTGTACTTGGTTACCACGTCGGAAAGCGACGAATGCTCCTTCACGAGCTTCGTATAAAGCTCCTGATTCTGTAACACATCATTATTGGCGAGCTCATGCTCGAGCTCCAAGAATCTTTTCTTATTTGCTTCCAGCTTGTCAAACATAAAACTCACCTGTTATCTTCGGGCCGTGACGATTCTGTCGCGCCCTGAATAGTCTTTTTTACATGTCACGCCGTTGAAGCCGCCTGCTTCAAGCAGCTTTGTGACGTCTTTGCCCTGATCCGCGCCGATTTCCAGCACCAGCGCGCCGCCTATATTTAGATACTGCCCCGCTTTTTTGGCAAGAATGCGGTAGAACTCAAGGCCATCCCCCGCCGTCAATGCCATCCGCGGTTCAAAAAGCCGTACGCCCGTCTCCAGCGTTTCATATTCGCTGTCGCTCACGTACGGCGGATTGCTGACAATGATATCATACGCTTCTGTCACCGAGCCAAACATATTGCTCAAAAATAAACTGACATCCGCGTTATTTGCTTTGGCATTCTCCTTAGCAACGCTGAGCGCCTTTTCGCTTAAGTCGCACGCGTCCGTTTGAATTCCCGTTTCCGTTTGCAGCGACACCGCGATGCAGCCGCTGCCTGTGCACATATCCAGCGCGCGTTTATATCCGTTTGTGCGGATCAGATTGATCGCCTCTTCGACAACAAGCTCGGTTTCCTGCCTCGGAATCAACACATCAGGTGACACATACACAGTTAAGTGTCTGAAATACGCGCGACCTGTTACATACTGAGCGGGCTCACCGGCGGCGCACCTTTGCGCCATCTCCTCGATCTTGCTTAGGGCAGCGGCATCCACATCTTTGCAGACAAAGATGTCACAGAGCCCTATGCCAAGCGCCTCAGCCACAATAACGCGGGCTTTTGCGTCCGGCTCTGAGATACCGGCCTTATCAAGCGTCTCCTTTACGGAAGCATATGCGTCTTTTGCCGTTGCCATGCCCTTTTTATTCTTCCGTCTGGGTTACCGGTTCCAAAGGCGTTTTCGCTGCCTCTTCCGCCTTTTTGGGAGCAGGACGATAGAAGCTTTTCACAAGCTCATCAAGCTCTTCGTTGGTCACTTCATCCTGAGCCGCTTTAAACGCAATGATCGCGACCTCCACCATGCTGTCGTCCGGATTGGCCGTGGTCAGCTTTTGCAGCATCATGCCCGGCCAACGGATAACGCGGAAGAAAAGCGAGTCACCCTTGGCCGCAAACTTTAAAAACTCGTACGCGATGCCCGCAACCACAGGCAGCATCAGCAGCCGGAGGCCAATGCGCGCAAACCACGATGGGTTCCACCCCAGCAGCGAAAACAGCAGTATGGATATCACCATCACAAGCAACAGATAGCTGGTTCCGCAGCGCGGATGCAGCGTTCTGTACTTTTGTATATTCTCGACAGTCAGTGGCTCTTCGTGCTCAAAGCAGTTGATGGTCTTGTGCTCAGCGCCGTGGTACTGAAACACACGCTTGATCTCTTTGATAAGTGTAATCAGCATCACATAGCCAAAGAACAGCACGAGACGAATGCCGCCTTCGGTAAGGTTCATCAAGAATGACGACGCGATTAGCGGACGTAATAGGTTCGCCAGCACGGTGGGCAGTATAAAGAATATGCCCACAGCCAGCCCGATCGAAAGGATCACGGCAAACACCATTGCCACGTCCATCGCGTCCTTGCCGGATTTTTTCGCCACATATTTTTCAAACTTCGAAGGTTCGTAATCCTCTGCGGTATCGTCGTACAGCTTTGCCGATTTTGTGATCGTCTTCACACCGAATATCATCATATCAAAAAAAGACACAACGCCGCGTACAATGGGCCACCCAAAAAACTTGTTCTTTTTGGTTGCGGATATCACATCTTCACGTTCATAGACGACCTCGCCCGTGGCTTTTCGCACCGCGAGCCCGCTTTTGGACGGGGAGCGCATCATCACACCTTCCAGCACGCCCTGCCCGCCGATATTGCATTTTCTCATAATGCCCCTCATTTCTTGTTCAAGGTGCTCCAAGTATACACCAATTTGGGCGGAAAGTAAAACAGACCGTCATTTCGGTCTGCTTAAAAATCATCACATCACATTTACTTTTGGATGCCGTATCTTTTGTTGAAACGGTCAACGCGGCCGCCCGTATCCACCAGCTTCTGCTTCCCGGTGAAGAACGGATGGCATGCAGAGCAAATTTCGATCTTGAGATCCTTTTTGACCGAGCCTGTCTTGAATGTCGCGCCACATGCACATGTGACCGTACACTCATGATACTCGGGATGTATGCCTTGTTTCATTTGTACTCACCTCT
>JAEWQS010000170.1 GCA_023399095.1 Bacillota bacterium | reverse complement strand
GCTATAATCCACTTGAGGCATATTTCTCTCCTTGCGACTTGTTATGTGGTGTAACTTTAGTCTACAAGGTTTTGAAGATTTATGCCTCTTCTTTTTTTCCTTACCCCAATGTATAGTATAGAACCGTTAAATCCGCACTCCCTTTTCTATTTTGTATTGGGCGGCAACGGATCGTTTTTCTGCTGAACATACAACCCCTCCGAAGCATTCCACTCCGCGTACATGACGTTTGAGGCACCCGTTATATTCTGTCCGAGCAGTTGACTCTTCAGCCATTGTTCATCAAATCCAAGCAGCGTTAAATTGTTGTAGTCGGTTTTTCCGTCGAGAATAACGGGCAGATTGATGGACGATGGCGGCGGCTGAATATTAAGGTCGCTTTTGCTCACGCTGTCGTAAGGCGCTTTCTTAATGACTGTGATAATGCCGCTGGGTTCTACAATGGCATACTCTACCTCTCTCACGGAAAAGATACCCTTGTTGCGTAAAAGGCTTAGCAGCTCTGTGAAATCCAGCTTTTCTTTTGTCAGTACATTATAATCGATGACACCTTTTTTTATGATCAATATCGGTGAGCCTTCAATCACATTCCGAAACTTATGAGATTTCTGTGTCAGCTTTTCTATGACATATAATAATACGGCCCAAAGGGCAATGGCGTAAACGACATGGAATATTGAGGTTTCATTATCATATATGGCATTGCCAAGCAGCTCGCCCATCACAATCGCGGAGATAAAATCGAACGGGGAGATCTGCTGAACATGCCGTCTGCCAATGATTTTTACGGCAAGAAGCAAAGCGATAAAGCCAAAAAACAATTCTATTGATAAATCAAAAAATGACGACAATAGGATCCTCCTTTCAGATGACAAGTGTTTCCCAAAATTAGTTTTCCGTGAGCGTTTGGGGTTTATGCATTAAGTGCTGTTTGCATTTACAGGCTTGTCAAAATTAACTTTTTTCAGTCAACAAGAATCGGATCACACTTGCATATGCTGATAATATCGGAGGTGATTCGATGACAAATGATAGCCTGTACATGCAGAGTTCTTTTGAACTCAATCTTTTCTTTTTGCGCATTATGAAAGAGCATGCGCTGTTTATCCAGCTTGGGTTTACACTGAAAAACGCAGATATGGCGGCACAGGCGCAGGAATTCAGGGAACGCTTAGACGACCTGTTTAAACAGACCATCCATTTTTCAAAGGGATATGTATCTGATGAGATTTTAAGATCGGGCGAGCTTTTTACACAGTTTACGGAAGAAGCCGAGCAACAAACGCAAAAGTATACCGGTGTGCCTATCGATACAGCGCTGACAGCGAAAGAGTATGATCTTGGCGGAGGGGCGATGCCGCCCGCTTCTATGAGACAGACAGTTGATCAAATAAACGAGGAAGCACTCGCGCTTCTTGAAGAACTGCAGAGCTTTCAAAAAAGATTGCTGGAAGGTGTGTTGAGCTGCCGGATATTTACAATAAGTTATCCGCTGATTATTAATCACATTATCAGAGAGACAGAACTGTATATGAAAAGGATTCGCACCCTTAAGACGGGTATCCTGCTTGGATCGCGTGAGTTCGCGTTGGAGCAGGCTTTTTGGAATAACAATCTGGGTGAACATGCGGCATTTTCCGACGGCTTTCTGGATCCCACCGAGCAGGCGCTAAAGCGTCAGGCCGGTGCCTTTGCCAAAGAGTTTATAAGCTTGGAATACCAAGCACAAAACGCAAGCAAAATGCTGCAGATTCTTCCTGAGGTGACGATGAGGAGTGAAGCGGCTGCCAAAGATATGAAGGATTTTGACGCACAGGGCACAAAGGGTCTGCTGACCTGCAGGGTACGTTCTGTTATTATTCCTATTCTTGCCGACCATGGCCTGCGAGAAAACAATCATTATTTAAGAATACTCAATAAAAATATGAGTGTTATGGAACTGGTTTAAGTTCCAGAGTGAGCATCATTTTATAGATGTGCGGAGATCTTACCCGCGGACGGGATGGGTCAATGAATTTGCAAAAATGGAGACAAGCTTGAAAGACAGACAAGCGTTAGATGTCGGTTGTATAAACGTACGTTAATTATCACAAGATAAAATCAATTCAAGAAGGGGGCCATATGAATGCTAAAATATCAAAGACTACCAAAACACATAGGGATCATACCGGATGGAAACCGAAGATGGGCGCAAAGCCACGGCATGAACAAAGAGGATGGTTATGATTACGGAATTGACCCGGGCTTCGAGCTTTATAAAGCGTGTATTGAGCTTGGTATTGAAGAGATGACGTTCTACGGCTTCACAGTGGATAACACCAAACGGCCTTCTGCTCAGACACGCGCCTTTCAGAAAGCGTGCGTGGATGCCGTGATGAACATATCCAAATATGATGCCAATCTGCTGATCGTGGGCAATACCGATTCACCGCTGTTTCCTACGGAGCTGCTGCCGTACACCAAAAGAGTGAGGCTTGGAAAGGGCATCATGAAAGTCAACTTTCTTGTCAACTACGGCTGGGATTGGGACTTAAGTCATTCCCACACAAGCCAAGAGAGAAAGCGAAGCTTCAGCAAAAGGATTGCATCTGCCGATATATCCAGGATAGACTTAATCATCAGGTGGGGTGGCCGGCGAAGGCTCAGCGGCTTTCTGCCTATACAGTCCATCTATGCGGATTTCTATGTCATCAATGATTTATGGCCTGACTTCAAGATAGAGCATCTTTACCAAGCGCTTGATTGGTATCAAATTCAGGATGTGACGCTGGGCGGATAGCCAGACCTGCCTTGATAAAGGGGATACAATGGTTGACATCTGTCTATTGGGATGCGGCGGCATGATGCCGCTGCCGGAGAGGCGCCTCACAGCGTTGCTGTACCGTTTTAACGGCAGGATGATGCTCGTCGACTGCGGAGAGGGCACGCAGGTGTCAGTGAAACAGGCCGGATGGGGGTTCAAAGCCATTGATGTTGTCTGTTTCACACATTACCACGCCGATCATATTGCGGGACTGCCGGGATTTTTGCTGACGCTTGGCAATTCGGGCAGATGTGACCCGCTCACGCTTCTTGGCCCGCCCGGCTTAAAAGCTGTGGTTTGTGGACTCACAATCATCACACCGAATCTACCATACGACCTTCGCATAATTGAGCTGCCAGATGGCGGCATCTCACAAAATCGTTTTGATGGTGTAACCATAAGCTCTATGCCAGTGGATCACGCAATTCCGTGTCTTGCTTACAGATTGGAAATCTCACGTCTCGGCCGTTTTAATGTACAGTGTGCACAAAGCCTTGGTATTCCTGTACAATACTGGAGCAAGATTCAGAATGGTGAGTCGATCGAATATGAAGGGCGACTGTTTGAGCCCA
>JAEWQS010000007.1 GCA_023399095.1 Bacillota bacterium | reverse complement strand
TTCAAGGCTCATCACTGAAAACAGTCTCGCTTTCTTGGGTCTGAGTTCATCCGGAACAATGTGTAAAAAATCCGTCGATCCAAAACCGTCTTTCAAACGCGCTCTCTGCTTTTGTTCCATTTCATTTTCTTTGATTATCATTATCTGCTCCTTAATCTGTTTGATTTGTGTAACTGCCGACTTACGCAGTCAATCTTCTTATTGACTCTTCCTAAAAAGTATCCGGCTCGTCTTACACCCAAAGAGTATCATAATAATCTCGTAGCCGCTATAAAAAGTTAGCAAAATTGTGTGTTTATAATAAAAAAAGTACATTTGTTCATTTTTTAATGAGAATACTTTAACAATATACTTTCCACCCTAAACCGCTTGGCTCAACACAGGCATTATAGTCATTCATAAAAAAATCCTACATGCAGTTAACTACAATGCAGGGTGTATGACTGCTCATATTCATTTTAGAATCAAACACACTGTATACTGGTGTCTGGCTGCTTCACATGAATTGAAAAAGCGGGGCGAATTTGTCTCACCCCGCATAAGCTCTTCCGATTATCGTCTTCTCGGGCGTGAAGCGCTGCGTGACGCGGGTCTTCTTTGCGCATAGTTTCTTCTTCTCACCCTTGCGTTCTTTGCGCGAATGAGCCCGACCGCAAAAACAATCACGAGCACCACCAGCACCCCGCCCAACACAAGCCATATCCATGTACTACCGCCCTGCTGCGTTGGCGCTATTTCCTCTTCCACCGGAGCCGGTATTGTTTCCGTGTTATCGTCGACACCGTCGACACCGCCAACACCACCCACATCACGGGAAGCCGTGAGCTGCGCCTGCGCCACCGTTTCTCCGCTTTGGGTGTTCGTATACACAACCGTGCCCACAGGGTCACCGGCCTTGACAGGTGCGTTAAGCTGTTCACCGCTGATCAGCGTCACCTGCGCGGATAATCCGCCGTTTCTAAGCGCTTCCGCCACGGTTTTGTCCATCGTCACGAGGTCTACGCCCGTATTGGCCGCATCGAGCGCAAGCACGCCGCCTTCGGCATCGTCCTCCGCCGCCCTCGCCACATTCACGCTCACGGGAACGGTGTCGATAAGCGCCTGTATATCCACCGTTTCATAATTTTTAAAACCGTATTCAAACAGGTTCTTCGCAAGCGGCCAGCGCTCCGAACCGTCCTTTGTTTCGTCTCCGAAGATCAGGCAAACCAGCTTCATGCCGTCCTTTTCCGCCGAGCTCACGACGCATCGGTACGCTTTGGGCGTCGCGCCCGTTTTCATGCCTGTCGCGTATTCATAGTAATAGCTTGTGTCCCCTTCAGGCACATTGCTGATCAGCAATTTATTGGTATTTTGCCTTTGCTTTTCTTCCGTAAAGTTCATGGAAGGAAAATCGTACGAGGCCGAACCCACAATCTGCATAAACTGCTCGTTTTTAATGGCGTACAAGGAAAGCGTCGCCATGTCGCGCGCGGTCACATAATGCCCTTCCGTATCCACACCATGCGGCGTGATAAAATGTGAGCCTGTCATGCCGAGCTCCTGTGCTTTTTGGTTCATCATATTGGCAAAGCCCTCAAGCGAACCACCGATGTGCACAGCAATGGCGGCTGCCGCGTCGTTGCCCGATATTAGCATCATGCCGTAAATGAGCTCGCGCAGGGAAAGCTGCTGGCCTTGCTTAATTCCCATAAGCGAATATCCCGAGCCCGTCCAGTCACCCTCCTCACCGACAGTCACAATATCGTCAAGGTTTCCTTTCTCCAGCGCCACAATACATGAGAGTATCTTTGTGGTACTGGCCGGATAAATACGCTCGTCCGCGTTCTGCTCAAAGAGCACCTGGCCTGTGGTCGCGTCCAAAAGCATCACCGCATGCGGTTTCACTTCCCCATCATACGCAGGCGCGGCCAGCGCCGAGCCCATAAACAATGCAAGCGTCAATATGATAACAAGACAAAATACTGCAGTTTTCTTCAAAATCTATACTCCTCCATGAATTTGGTTAATAGTATAACAGCTTGTGCATGGTTTGTGAAGGCTGACTGTATGTGGTATCGCTGGGCTGGTTTTCATATATTCGCTGTTTTCAAAACACAAGGCAGCATGTATAATGAATGTAGAAATTTGCACAAACGACATCTGTGTCGAACAATGGAGGAATAATGGCTTATAAACTCATCGCAATCGATTTGGACGATACGCTTCTTGACGACAATCTGACCATCCCTGAGCGCGTCAGCGACGCCGTTAAAAAAGCAGTGGATTTGGGGATATATGTTGTGCTATGTACGGGTAGAATACCTAAAAGCACGCGCAAATTTTATGATGCGCTTGGCCTGGACACGCTCATGATATCGACAGGGGGCGCGGAGATTTATGATGCAACCAACACATCCGTTTATTCACGCACTGTAGATCCAGCGCTTGTTAAAAGGCTGATGCAGTATGCGCAAAACAACGGATTGCATTTTCAGGTCTATATTGATGGAGATCTGATATTCCGCGAAAAGAACAAGTACGCGCTGTCCTACGAGCAGATATGCGGTTTAACAGGTGTTGTGAAACCTGATCTGATGGAAATGGAAACCGTGGTCACTCCAAAGGTTCTTTTTATCTCCGACTTTGAGCGTATGGACGACATTCAGGCGAGTGCGGAAGAAGCATTTCCGATGCTTAACATCAAACGTTCCAAGCCGACCTACGTCGAATTTTCAACGCCCGGTGTGAGCAAGGGAGACGCATTAAAATTTGTTGCCGAATATTACGGCATTAACCGTGAAGAGATCATCGCTGTGGGCGATGCCGAGATCGATATCCCGATGATCGAATTTGCAGGGCTCGGCGTGGCCATGGCCAACGCCACACCTGTCACCAAGCAAGCAGCCGACGCGCTCTGCCCGTCCAACAACGAGGGCGGCGTGGCCGATGTGATACAAAAATATATTCTGGAGGCACAGAATGAAAACAAAGCTCAAGCTCGATGACCTTGCGCGCGATTTAAACCTAAGCATCATTTTTAGAGGTGATGTGGAGACCATCGAAATCAACACGTCGGATTTAAACCGCCCTGGGCTTCAGATGGCCGGGTTTTTTGAGTATTTCGCGGTCAACCGCATACAGCTTTTCGGCATGGTCGAGATGACATACTTACAAAACCTCGACCCTGAACTCAAAAGCGAACGTCTCGACAAGTATTTCGCAAGCCGCATGCCCTGTGTGCTGATCGGGCGAAACTTAACACCGCCGCCCGAGATGATTGAGGCGGCCAAGAAATATAACACGCCCATTATGATGTCGGGCCTGACCACCACGAAACTCAGCCACAAGACGACTGTGTACCTTGACAAGGTGCTCGCCCCCAGCATATCGCGTCACGCCGGCCTCATGGACATCTACGGCGTCGGTATACTGCTCATGGGCGATTCGGGCGTCGGTAAAAGCGAGACAGCTCTGGAGCTCGTGAAACGGAACCATCGTCTCGTCGCAGACGATGTGGTCGAAATCATCAAGCTCTCCGACAACCAGCTGATCGGCCAGTCTCCTGAGGTCATCCGCCATATGATGGAGATACGCGGCCTCGGCATTATCGACGTGCGCACGCTTTACGGCATCGGCGCGGTGCTCGTGGAAAAATCCATCGAGCTCGCCGTCAATCTGGAGCTGGGCGATCCGATGAATATCGACCGCCTTGGACTCACTCAGGAATACATCACGCTGCTCGGCGTTAAAATCCCCATTATCACTGTTCCTGTGCGGCCCGGCCGCAACCTTGCGATCATCATCGAGGTGGCCGCAATGAACTACCGTCTGAAATGTATGGGACAGATTACCGCCGAACAGCTGGACAGCAAGCTCTTAAGCATCATCGCACCTGACAGCGTGAAAGGGCCGTCCTGTCCGAACGTATAAGTAAAAAGCCATAAAGGAGAAATGCGATGTATCTGGCAGGTATTGATCTTGGTGGAACGGGAATTAAAGCGGGTCTCGTGGATGAGAACCTTTGCCTCGTTTGCAAAACCAGTATACCCACAGGCGTTGAGCGCGGCTATGTGCAGGTCATAAACGACATGGCCGGGGCCATCATCAGCCTTGCGGGAAAAAACGGCATCCCGAACAGCCAGATTGCAAGCATCGGCATCGGCATCCCGGGGTTTGCGCGAAAGGGCATCGCCACCGCCGTCAATCTTTACTGGATCGATGTGCCGCTGGAAACGGAAATGAAAAAGCATATCGATGTGCCTGTGTTTGCTGACAACGACGCGACAGTGGCTGCCGTATACGAATACCACCTCGGCGCGCTCAAGGGCTGCGATGTAGGCGTGCTGCTCACCTTGGGTACCGGCCTTGGCAGCGGCATCATCTTAAACGGCAAGCCGTTCAGCGGCGCTCACGGCATGGGCGGCGAGCTCGGGCATATCGAGATCGTGCCGGACGGTGTGCCATGCACCTGCGGCAACAAGGGCTGCCTTGAGACATACACCACAGCCACCGCGCTAATCCGCCAGGGGCGGCGCTGTGTGGTCGAGCGCCCCGAAAGCCGCCTGCATCACCTGACCGGAGGCGACTTAAGCAAGGTCACTGCCAAGCTCGTGCTGGACTGTGCCAAGGAAGGAGACCACATCGCGCTTGCGATCGTGGACGAATACGTCAAGCATCTCGCCATGGGTATCGGCACTATCGAGAATATTCTCGATCCGGATATCATCGCACTGGGCGGCGGCGTATCCGGCGCGGGAGACTTCCTGCTCAAGCGTGTCATAAAAGCCAGCGAAAACAAGGGCGTATTCGCGAATCAGAAATATGCAGATATTAAGCTTGCTGTTTCGGGAAATGATGCCGGAATCATCGGCGCAGCAATGCTTGGCCTGTCATTAATGCAATAAAACGTCAGTATAAATAAGCAAGAGGTGCATTCATGAAGCCTGTTGCTTATTTTTTATGTGCGCTGGCGCTGATACTCATCTGTATTTCGCCTTGGCTGATACTTTCCTACTATGAAAAGCTGCCCGAAAGTCCATACTTTCAGGGTATACTGTCGCTCTGGCATATTTCAGAGTGGCGTACGGGCGGATCGTCGGGCGCGGCTTTCCTGCAAAAGCGTATTACGCAGTTTGAGGGGCAGAATCCGCACGTTTTTATCGAGCTGCGCACCCTCACCTGCGAGGAAGCTGCGCAGGCGTTGGAAAGCGGCGAGAAACCCGATATCGTCTCGTATCCTTACGGTACCGAGATATCGCTCGACATGGCATCGCTGCCCGCTGTTGATACCATTTTCTCTGCGCTGCCGGATACCGCCTACCCCTATATGTGCGGCGGATACTGCCTGCTCGTCAACACCGATATGCTCACGGAAAACGGCATGGACTTGAAATCTGACTGGGGCATAAGACCC
This sequence comes from Bacillota bacterium, assembly GCA_023399095.1. Taxonomy (GTDB): domain Bacteria; phylum Bacillota; class Clostridia; order Christensenellales; family SZUA-584; genus SZUA-584. The sequence goes on along the minus strand of JAEWQS010000007.1, from coordinate 29,138 downwards.
GAAGCTTTGCTGGAAGCGGCACAAATCGGCGTCTGCTTCGACGCGGAAGACGGCTGCACATCGCTGCCCGCTCTTGCACTTCACGCCTACCCCGAAGGCGAAAAGCCTCAGGTTTCCACTTGGGGCGAGCCGGATCCGCCCGATGTGGCATTGTCACTGGATGCGTCATGGGAAAACGGCTTTGAAGCATTCTGTTCAGGCGATGCGGGTGTGCTCATCGCATCGCACCGTCAGCTTTTTGAAGCGACCGAGCAGTATACACAGGGCGAAGTGCCAGCTTTTTCGGCTTATGCCATCGGCCCTTATACCGACATGGTTCAGCTGATAAGCGTGGCGCAGCAGAGCAAGGATGAGCTTCGCCAGCAAGCCGCTGAAAGCTTCGCTGCTTTCATTCTCAGCGACAGCGCTCAGAAAAAGCTGGAAGCGCTCGGCGTTTTTCCTGTAAAGCCGGGGCTCGACATCTATCAGAAAAGCGACATACTTCTTGCCATGTACGAGCAGCTTTGCGCGGGGGCTGCGCTCCCACAGCCGAACACCCAAGAAACGCTTATTGAGCTTGCCAAGGCCGCTTTCTCCGGCGACACACGTTCGCTTAACAGTCTTCGACGCGCGCTGGGCGAATAAACAATCCTCTTTTTTTGCATTATAAAGAGTTCATCTTTAATACCAGCTATTGTCTGGTGTTTTTTATTTTCGGTTCATAAATATTTCTATTTTGAAGAAAATAATTCTGCATGAAAGGTTAGGCGGAGAACATATGATTCATATAATTATCAGTATCATACTCGTCGTTATATGCTTTTCCAAAGGATACTGGAGAAGATGGAAGGAATACTACCCCACAATACTGTTTTTTATCGTGGGCGACCTTACTTATAACTTCATTATGTACAACTATTCACTTTGGGAATATGGCATGCCTCTCTGGCCGGGTTTGGGACACTCGTACATCGATCTGTATTGGGCGGTCATCATCTTCCCCTGCATCGTCATCCTATTTCTGACTTTATGCCCTGAAAAAAGGAGTAAACTGCCGGTGTATATCGTTCTATGGGCAGCGGGTTTTGCACTGGTTGAGTATGTCATGTATCTGACAGATTCCATGCATTATCAAAATGGATGGCGCACTTTTTATTCGTTTTTATTCGATCTTGTGATGTTTCCGATTCTTTTTATCCATTATAAAAAGCCGCAGTTTGCATGGCTCATCACAACTGCCATCGTGCCATTGTTTATCCTCATCGTTCAAATGCCTTTGGACAGAATCAAATAGTGAATTTCAACGATTCAACGAACAGCAAAGACCGTCAAAAAAGTTTTTATATACAATTTGTGGGCAAGACGCGCTATGATTTACCCCAAAAAGCATAACTTTTCGGAGGCCCCAAACCCGCGCAGCCCACACCTTGCGGTTTTGCGCAGTTTCGAATCTATGAGGAACAAGCAAAACCGGTAAACTGGCGGAAAACCGTAGGTTTTTCGACAAGTTGCAGCCAAGGCCGCACTTCATAAGAAATGCGGCCTTTACGGCGAAAAGCAACGCTTTTTGGGGTATTGTTACCTTGATATCATGCATCTGTCGGGATTCGCTTTTTAGGCGGCGTTCTGTTCGGTCATATACGCGCCGACATAGTTCTCAAAGCCGTACGCTTTGATCAGCGCCGTGATGGTGTCGGGCGTCGCTGCACCGTCTGCATTAAGCGCATTCGTTTCCTGGAACAGTACCAGCGCGTTACGTGTGTTCTTGTCAAAGTAGCTGTTCTCATTCACATGGAAGCCAATCGCGTTGAGCATCTGCTGTATGCGCAGCACGCGTTCCTCAGGTTTACAGCCGTATTGGGCATATTTATACGATCGCTCGTACAGCTTGGGAGGTATGCCGTCGCCGTTATACCGGCCGTTGTACCCATACAAATAGAAACAATGTCCTTCTATCGAAGTATAAAACTGATTTCTTCCCCAGTCCCTGCCGGGCTTGGAATGCGACTTGAAGAAATACACATTCTGCGGCAGCACCCAATACTGATCGTCCAGTACGGCCTCTGCGGCGCGCTTCGCCGCAAGCGACGGCCTTCTGCGGCTGTTGCCTGACCACGCAAACTGACCCGATTTGACTACGCTGCTGATCGTGTCGCCAAACGTCTCGGTGTTCAGCACGCGGTTCATCACCACGTTGCCCACGGCCACCATGCCTTCAAACGGCTCGCCGCGCGACTCGATATCGATGATTTGCGCGAGAAGATAAAGCTCATCATCCGTGTATTCATATGAATTGGTGGAGTAACCTGCCGTGCCATAGTCGGTACCGGATTCATCCACGAAATATTCAACCAGCTCATCCACGGCAATGGTCGGTACGGGGTCCGGCGTTGCCGTAGGTTCGGGCGTGGGCGTGGCTTCAGCGGCATCGATGATATTGGCTGCCGCAGCTGCCTTTTCGATATCGTCAAACAACGTAGACGTCACAGTTGGCGCATCCGGAGATTCCTCCGGCTGCGTGGTCTCGCTAATCAGCGACGGATCGATATCCATCTGCTCAACGCGCGGATTGTCGCTTAGCACCACAGTCTGCTGCTGAATCAGCTCTGAGGCCGCGTTGCCGCCCACGGGCAGCACAAAAATGAGAAGCCCTGTAATAAGCGCAATGCCTGCCGTCGCATATGCAGTGAGGAGCCTGATGCGATGATGCTTTTGTCTTAAGTGGTTTGTGGCAGATTCATTCGCATCGTCAACACTTTTGTGAAAAAATACTGATGTTCTTTTGTGATCCTTGCCTTTATAGCGGTGATCTTCCGTTTCTTTTTTTTGCAGCTCGACATTATCTTTGGCCGAGTACTTTTGTTTAGTGGCGCAGATCGCTGGGGTCTCTTCCAGATACATGATATCCGGTTCATCCGCTTCCGACAGCGAAGCGTTATGAAGCGCCGCTGTCTGGCCGTTTTTGTCCGGCCCGGCCTTTTCGCTTTTTGAGCGAAAAAGCTTTATCAGAGCACGAATGCCCGTATTAAGTTTCATTTGATAATCTCCCTTATTAGCCTATCTTTTTTCCTGCATGTGCAATCATAGCGAATATATTTCGATTTGTCAATCAAATTGTAACACATTCGTAATATATATATGCAGGATTTCCAGATTTGATACAATATATTCACAGATTCTTTCCAAATCAGCTTTATATTGTTACTGTGAGACAATCATTTGTTTAATGACGGTATTCATATTTAAGCAGTTAATATACAATGCTGCGTGTGCCAAAAGTCCTAATAATGCGACCCGTTTTTCCATAGAAACCATTTTTCAAAGCACAATCATTGTGTCAATAACATAATATATACAAGTAAACATTACACAATGAAAGGAGCCTTTTATATGGATGGATGTGGATGTGTTTATTCTGAAAACTTCGCTGAGCATTTAGCGAAATACACAGGTCAAACTGTGACGATATACACGACAAGCGGCGGGGAATCCGGTTGCGGTATCACCGGTGTTGTGATTGCGTGCAACCCATGCTTTGTAAGAGTGGTCACCTGCTTAGGCCCTGCTCCATGCTGCGCGTTGGGAAGCGCTTGCAACACAGGCTGCTGTCCCTGTTATTACGGTGGCAACAGAGGCAGATATGGATGTGTGAACACGGTGGGATCCGTTGCCGATATCCCGATTGATCGCATCGCTTCGTTTATTCATCACGCAATTTAACGGCATGCAGTTGAGTCTACAGCATTTGGAAAAGCCATTAAAGCAGAACTGCTGTGATGAATCCCTCTCAGAACCCCTTTTTTGGGGTTCTTTTCTTTGTATCCATATGCAAATCACAAGTCGCGATACGGCGAATATTGTATAAGGAAAGCACTGATTAAGAAAGCTGTCAGAGGTGTTTATTTGAAACAGAAAAAAAGCGTTGTCTGGATCAATTCAGAACTATCAGGCAACCAAAACAGCGTCTTCTCTGGAGACGAGCATGGAGAAGATATAAAAATTGAATCCAAGAAGGCCGAGAGAATCGAAATAACGCAAATGAATATAGACACCATGTTCTCAACGCATATGAGCCAATACATAGGCCAAACAGTCACAGTTTATACGACTAGCGCAGGCCCCGCGGGCTTTGGTTTAACGGGTGTGCTTCTTGAGTGCACCGAAAGCCACATAAGGCTGATCACCCATATTGGGTCAGCACCCGAGATGCCCAAAAAAAAGGCTTGCCGGAACTGCCGATATTATAAAAGCTGTCTGGAAGCAGCCGAGAGACTCGCAAGCCTTGGCTCCATTGCGGAGATACCCTTGCGCAGTCTCGTCGTGTTCGTCCATAACAGCTTATAGGGCTTCTTTAATCTGCAATATACTTTTCGTAATAATTGTCAACGCCAAACGCTTTAATCAGCTTCTTGATAGTGGAGGGCCCGGCCACGCCATCTGCCTCAAGCCCCTTGGACTCCTGAAAAAGCTTTAATGCCTTGCTTGTCCCCTTGCCGAAGATACCGTCGGCTGACACATCAAAATCCAGCTCGTGCAGCATATACTGAATGCGCTTGACACGCTCGTCCTTTTTGCAGCCGTATTGCGGCCACTTGTACGTCCTGTCAAATAACGCGGGCGGTCTGCCGTTGCTGGTGCTGCGTCCGCTGATATTGTCCGTATAAAAGCAGTGCCCGCCGATCTTGGTATAATACGTGTGGCTGCCCCAATTTTCGCCCTCGGCCTTGCCGGAGTTGAAGTAATACACATTCTGAGGCAGCTCCCATCTTTCGTCGTCCAATACGGCGCCTGCCGCTTGTCTCGCTTCTGACGACGGCTCTCTGTCCTTATACTTCTCATAAGCAAACTCACCGGACGTCACCACTTCGGTGATGTTGTTGCCAAACTTGTTTGGATTCAGCACCCGGTTCATCACCACGTTACCCACAGCTATTTGTCCTTCTAATGGCTCACCACGCGATTCGATCTCAATAATCTTAGCGAGAAGGTATTTTTCATCCTCCGTGTATTCATAGCTGTTGGAGGAGTAATGCATGTCATTGTAATAATCATCCGCCTCCACTTTATAGTCTTCCACAGCGTCGTTCACGCTGAACGGCGGCGGCGTAGGATCCGGCGGGGTGGTGGCAACAGGCTCTTCTGTGGGAGTCGGCTCAGGCTTTTCCGTCGGCTTCTCTGTCGGTTTTTCCGTCGGCTTCTCCGTCGGTTTTTCCGTCGGTTCGGGTGTCGCTTCCTCCGTCGGCTCAGGCGTGCTCTGCGCTGTGGCCTCAGGCGTTGTCGTCATCACCGGCGTTTTAGCGGGCAATGCTGCGCTGGCAGACGCTTCAGCCATAATTTCTGCTTGTGCAAGCTCCGTCTCACTTGGCTGCTCCGACGCGCCATTGCCGCCTCCGGCCAGCACCACGGTTATCAGCACGGCAAAAACAACAAAGCCGGTGGCGGCATACGCCACGACTTTGCGCTTGCGGTTGTCCTTTCGACTGGCTCTGCTGTGGCTTTCTAAAGCCGTTTCAGACTTTTTCCCAAAATGTTTATCTTTAAAGTCACGCAGTTTAAACCACAATCCTTGATTATGACTTGAAGATCGCCGGTTTACGGTTCGATAAGTTTTAATTTTGGAGGGGCTTTTCTTCATGCGCATCTCCTTTGGCTTAGGGAACCCCTGATTGATTCGGGACAGATCCTTCCATGTCACCTTCTCGGCAATCCATCATCTCCCAATTAATCAGTGCTTCCTATTTGCACAGCATCATTATAGACCAAATATGACGCGTTGTAAATCTTTATGTAATATTTCTGTAATAATTCAACCCGTTATGCCCTGCTGATCGAATGTCCTTTTGCTTCAAGCGCTTGCAGCGCCCGTTTCAGACTTTCTTCTTTAACAAGCACATAATCTGTTTCATAGGTAGATACGGCAAAAATGCTGACCTTTGCCGTAGCGAGCACCGTTGAAACATCCGCCAGAATGCCCACAAGAGAAAAATCCAAGGGACCCATAATCTTAAGTGCGCGCCATCCTGCTTCTGCTTTACACCCTTTAGGTGCTTGTTCTTCCTCACAAACCAGCGACACTTCTCCGCCGCTCATCGTGAGCGATACGAATTCACCGTCCGGCAACACCGGCTCGGTCAGCGCGCACACCGCATAGCGTTTGTTCAACAGTTCAAAATTCATTCTAGTCCTCCGCAAATCATTAAAAAAAGCCGCAGCGTTTTGCCACGGCTTCAAATTCTTTTATTCAGCCACAAACTTCAAATAGTAGTCACTGAGTCCGAATTCTTCGATCAGCGTTTCTACTGTTGACGGGCCTGCAATGCCGTCCGCTTCCAGACCATGCTCCTCTTGAAATTTCTTGAGCGCATTCACCGAGTCTTTGCCGAAATATTTGTCTGCCTTCACATCATACCCGAGCTTATTAAGCATATACTGTATGCGGTAGACACGGTCTTCTGGCTTGCAGCCATACTGCGCATACTTAAATGTACGATTGAATAACTCAGGCGGCGCTTCACCGCCGCGGTGGCGGCCGCTGTAGCTGTGTCTGTAGAAGCAGTGTCCGCCGATCTTGGTATAAAACCGATGGCTTCCCCAATCTCCACCCGCAGACACGCCGGAACGGAAAAAGTAGATATCCTGTGGTATCACCCAATTTTCATCCTGCAGCACGGAACGTGCCGCTCTTTTTGCGCTGGATGATGGCTTTCTGTCCGGATTATAAGCGAATTGGCCGGGCGCTGTGATCACCGCTGCAACGCTGCTTCCAAATTTGTGACGGTTCAGTACGCGGTTCATCACCACGTTGCCAACAGCGATCATGCCTTCGCGGGTCTCGCCGCCCGCTTCAGATTGAATAATCTGCGCAAGCATGTATACATCATCTTCTGTATATTCGTAGTGATTATTGGAATAACCCATTTCATTGTAATAAGCATCCGCTTCGACTACAAAGAAATCAACGCAGCCCTTGGCCGTTATCGGCGGCGGTGTGGGATCCGGCTCCGTTGTGGGTATGGGCGTCGGTGCCTCCGTCGGTTCTGGTGTCGGCGTCATGGTGGGCGTCTCAGCCGGCGCCTCCGTGGGTATCTCCGCAAGGGATGACGATACTGACGGCTCTGGCGATTCGTCTGTCGCTGCTGCGGCTGCCATGCTTACCGACGGCGAAGCCGAAGGTAATGGCGCCGGTGATTCTGATGATTTATCGGTAATGCTGCTCTTCGTGCCGATTTCGCCGACAACCGCAGCCATGGCGGCCTCTTTTCCTAAACCGTTGCCAGACCCAGAGCTGTGACCCGATCCATTTGTTGATGCCGCTTTCCCCCCGGGAACAAGCACCAAGGCCAGCAGCACGGCGACCACCACAAAACCTGTCCCGATATATGCAAAAATACGCTTGCGGTGCTCTCTTTTACTGACGCGCTTGTGGTTCATCGCAAAATCCAGCGCGGCTCTATCCTTAGTGCGTTTGCCTGTAATCGTGTGAAGAAGCACATGCAGCTTGGCGCCTATGCCCGATTTCTTATTGTTCTGGCGACTACCTATATTAAGGTTATCGATGATTTTCTTCGTACGCATATTGTTGCCAGAGCGTGATCCGGAATCGGTAAAATCAAATGAACCGCCCGAAAAAACAGGCGTCTCCTCCAGAAACACAGGGGCGTTCATAGCCGACTCGACGACCGCCGCATCTCCCTGCCTCGAAACAGCAATTCGACGCGTCGCCACTTGCCGAGTATTTTTATTCATGTTTTTAAGATTCTTCAGAGCACGAATGCCCGAATGCTTTGCCATATCGGCTTTTTCTCCTTATAAACGTGGATACGCGAACTCAGTATCCTAATCATAGCGTATAAATTGCATCATGTCAATATTTCCGTAACACATCTGTAACATCTAACCAATTTTCGCCATGTTTCCTCTAAAGCTGCTTATCAATCTGCTCAGCCAGATGCTGCTTCAATGCTGTTTTGCCGGGACTCTCTCCGTGAATACGCATTACCTTGCCTATCTTTGCCCCGCGCTGCTCAAGCCTCCCCGCAAGCTTTTGCACCCCTTCGAGCACCGCCGGATTGGGGTCAGCCTGCAACGTAAAGATAATAATTTCCTTGTTTGCTGCCTTGAGCGCACATAAAAATGTATTGACTGCGGGAACGGTGCGCGATGCCCATATCGGCGAACCGACATAGATTCTGTCAAACTCACTCATTTTTTCGGCTGGGTTTTCTTTAAGGCGGCTCTTTTTGCCGGTAAGTGCGCCGAATGCCGCTGCCATGAAAGACAAAGGCTTGCCGCTTCTTTTCTTCACCTCTTCGAGTTCAAATACGTCCGCGCCGAGTCTTTGAGCGATGATATGTGCCGCTTCTCTTGTGCTTCCGTCCAAAGAATAATAAACAACCGCCGTTTTCATGGATTCCCTCCTTATTATATAGCGAACAACGCCTCCTTCAGGCCAAGCGTCTTGGCCGTCATTTCGCGTATGCCGCGCTTTGTTTCTTCGCTGTCCATCGGTTTGAAATGCAGGTACGAATCGATTCCCAAGAAAGCGATGGCCGCGCATGCAGACGGATTTTTGAGGCGAAAATACCCTTCCTTAATTCCCTCCATCACCACATCTTCGAGAAGCGGCAGCAGCGCAAGCATGCGCTCTTCCTTCACCACTGTGCAATACCATTCGGGTTCCATATCCTTAAAGTAGGTATTCGCTTCGTTGGCAGTTTGTCCTTGCTCAATCAGCGCCGAAATGAAATACTCCGCCTTGGAAATCGAATCCTCGAAGGTTTCCATCTGATCCTTTAGCCTTTGCTTGTACTCCTCTAACTGCATGGCCACGATGTATCGCACGATTGACTGCTTGCTCTCAAAGTAGTAAAAAAACGTTCCCTTTGCAATGCCGGCTAGCGCGCATATCTCCTCAACAGGTGTGTGTTCATAGCCCTGCTCGCTGAACAACGTACGCGCACTGCTTAAAATCAACATTTTCGTCGCTCTTTCTCCTGGCATGGTTTCCTCCCTTGTGACGGTCATATATCCCGTGTGTTGATACGGTGATTATCGACCAAAGTCAAAAAAATATACCTAAAAGAGCGATTTCTTTGTATTTTTTATGAATAAAGCTGTGTCAGAACACAAAAGTCATCAGAAATGTTGAGTTTCGCAAACCCGGAGGGACGGATGTCGTAGTGAAATGTATGCGATAAGTCCCCATGAAGATAGTATGAGAGCGCCGCCGTGATGACACCCTTGTGTGTTACGATGAGTATGCGCTGCCCTTGGTGCCGCTTAACGATTTGCCTCACCGCCTCAGACGAACGCTTCAGAAAGTCGGATACGCAGTCACCGTTCGGAAAGCAATACCCATACGGATCACCCAGATACACCTGCCACTCATCCGGCATACGGCGCGCAATATCATTTGCGTCTAGGCCCTCAAAATCGCCGAAATCCAGTTCGCAAAGCGCGGGCACGGTTGTCACAGGCATGTTTGGCATCACAATCTGCGCCGTCTTAAGAGCGCGCTGCCTTTCACTCGTATACAAGCAGTCGGGCGTATACGCTATCAGGCAATTCGCGGTGCGCTCTGTCTCTATAATACCCTGAACCGATAAAGCCGGGTCGCTGCTCCCGCAATACACTTTTTTTTCATTGAGCTCCGTTTTGCCGTGTCTTAACAGTATAAGCTGCGTCATTGCTTCATCATCCACCCGAAAAATCGCGCTTTGTAGCCAAGTAAAAAACTAAACGCCGCAATAATTGCAGCGTATGTTTCCTCAGTCGAGATTCCGGCTTCTGCGCCCGGCCCGCAGACGCACCATCGCTCTGGCCAGCGCAATTTGATTCTGCATGTATTCCTGATGGCTCTGTGACTGGCGCAAACGCTCTTCGGCACGTTCCTTGGCCTCCTGAGCGCGGCGAATATCAATCTCATTGGGCCATTCGGCTGTCTGAGAGAATATGATCGTTTCGTCGGGGCGAACCTCAACAAAGCCCTCGGATGTGGTGCATTCCAGCCACTCACCGTCTACCAACAGCTTCATCGCGCCGATAGTGACCGCGGCCACCATGGGCTCGTGCATCTTCTGTATGCTCATTGTGCCGTCCGGTGTCGGAATGATCACGCTCTCCACTTCACCGCGGAAGAATATCCTCTCGGGCGTGATGACTTCCAGCATATACTTTGCAGGCATAAAATCACCCCACGTTGGCCTTTTTGGCCCTTTGCTTCACATCGTCGATATCGCCCGCCATAAAGAACGCGCCTTCGGGGATATCATCCACCTCGCCGTCTACCACGGCGCGGAAGCTCTCTATCGTACGTTCGAGCGGCACGTATTTGCCGGGAATGCCCGAGAACACCTCCGCCACCGTCATGGGCTGAGAGAAGAAACGCTGTATCTTTCTCGCGCGATACACGATGGTTTTGTCGGTATCGCTCAGATCTTCCATACCAAGTATCGCAATAATGTCCTGAAGCTCCTTGTAACGCTGGAGCACCTCTTGCACACGCCGCGCCACGTTGTAATGTTTCTCGCCGACGATACGCGGGTCGAGTATGCGCGACGTAGATTCGAGCGGATTAATCGCGGGATAAATACCCAGCTCTGCGATCTGGCGCGAAAGCACCGTTGTGGCATCAAGATGCGAAAAGGTTGTGGCCGGAGCAGGGTCTGTCAGGTCGTCCGCGGGCACATAAATGGCCTGCACCGACGTGATGGAGCCGCCCTTTGTGGACGTGATGCGCTCCTGCAAAACGCCAAGCTCATACGCGAGTGTCGGCTGATAGCCCACCGCCGCCGGAATGCGTCCAAGCAGCGCCGAAACCTCGGAGCCCGCCTGTATAAAACGATAGATGTTGTCGATAAACAGCAGCACGTCCTGATGCTCTTCGTCCCTCAGATGCTCCGCGAGTGTCAGCCCCGCAAACGCCACACGCATTCTGGAGCCCGGCGGTTCGTTCATCTGTCCGAAAGCCAGACATGTCTTTTCAATAACGCCGGATTCGCTCATCTCTTCAATAAGCTCGTTGCCCTCACGGCTTCTTTCACCCACGCCCGTAAACACGCTATAACCGCCGTGCTCTGTGGCGATATTGCGGATGAGCTCCATGATAAGCACTGTTTTGCCCACGCCCGCACCGCCGAACAGACCGATTTTGCCGCCCTTGGCATACGGCGCAAGCAGGTCGATAACCTTAATGCCCGTTTCAAATAGCTCCGTTGCCGGATTCTGATCAGAGAACTTGGGCGGCTGGCGATGAATCGGCAGTCGCACAGGCGCGCTGATGGGGCCTTTTCCGTCGATGGGCTGTCCGATTGCGTTCATCACGCGGCCCAGTGTCTTTTGACCCACGGGCACGCTAATGCCGCTCCCTGTGTTGATAACCGCAAGACCGCAGTATAAACCTTCTGTGGCGTGCAGTGCAATGCAGCGCACCGTATCGTCTCCGATATGCATGGCGACCTCCAGCCAGACCTCACGATCTCCCAGATTGATCACCAGTGCATTGTATATAGCAGGTAAATGGCCGTCATAGAACTTCACATCAAGAACAGGCCCTGTGATTCGTATGAGTTCGCCTTTATTGACGATTTTATAATCATCCATAATGATCTCCCGTCACTATTTTAAAGCTTCGAGGGCTCCGATAATCTCAGAGATCTCGTTGGTAATGGCAAATTGCCGCGCCCGGTTGTATTCCTTCGAAAGGTTATTAATCATCTCTTCCGCATTGTTGGTCGCGTTTTCCATCGCCGTCATGCGCGCGCACTGCTCACTGGCAAAGCTTTGCACAAGGCAGCCGTACACAAGGCCGATGATGTATTGCGGCACAAGTATGTCAAACACTTCTTTGGGCGAGGGATGATAGAAAAGCTCCGCATTATACTGCGTTTCCTCTGTGATGTCGATAAGATCGGCGATGCACAGCGGCAACAGCTTAATCACGCGCGGTTCCTGCTTCATCACGGAAATGAATTTTGTGTATACCACATACACTTCGTCCATGATGCCGTTATCGAAAAGCTCTAATATATCGCTCGTGATATTACGCGCATTATAAAGGGACGGGTTCTGCGACACATGCAGAAATTCAACGTCAACCATATAGCCGCGTCGGTCAAAAAACGCTCGCGCCATATGTCCGACCGTTAAGATATAGCGTTCGGAAGACTGCTGCATGTGCTTCAGAGCGAGGTTGAGTACATTGTGGTTGTAGCCGCCGCACATGCCCTTATCCGCCGCAATCACAATATATGCGGCTCTTTTGCCCTTGCTCGCTCCCACCCAAGGATGCTCAAGCTCAGACGTATGCACAAAAATGTCTTTAAGGGCGGACTGCACACGTTCGAAATGCACATGATTGGATTCGTACTTGCTGATGGCCTTTTTCATCTTGGACGTGGAAATAAGGTGCATGGCACGTGTGATCTGCTCCGTCTCGGAAATCGAGTGTATGCTGTGTTTTATATCAGCCATGCTCGCCATTACGCGTCTTCCTCTTCCTCTATTTTAATACCGTTCTGCAGGCAGTACGTTTTTAAAAACGATTCGGCAGTCTTTCGAAGAGACGATACAGCCGATTCAGACAGATCTCCCGTTTTGTTGATACCAATGCGCACATCCGGATTATTGGTATCCACATACTGCAGATACTGCTTCAAAAACGGTTTGACATGCGTCATTGGAAGCTTGACCAAAAACTTATTAACGGCCACATATAGCATGATGACTTGGCTGGCCATGGGCAGCGGTGAATATTGCGTCTGCTTTAATGCCTCCGTAAGCCTGGCACCCTGCTCCAGCGTTTCACGCGTGGCCTTGTCCAAATCCGACGCAAACTGAGCGAAAACCGCAAGCTCGCGGTATTGTGCCAGGTCGAGACGCAGCCTGCCCGCCACCTTTCTCATCGCTTTGGTCTGCGCACTGCCGCCCACACGCGATACGGAAAGCCCCACGTTAACGGCTGGCCGTATGCCCGCGTTAAAAAGCTCGGATTCTAAGAATATCTGACCGTCTGTGATGGAAATCACGTTTGTGGGTATGTATGCGGAGATGTCACCCGCCATCGTTTCAATGATGGGCAGCGCCGTTATAGAACCGCCGCCATGTTCATCGTTGAGCTTCGCCGCGCGTTCAAGAAGACGCGAATGCAGATAAAAAACGTCTCCCGGATAAGCCTCGCGGCCCGGCGGACGGCGCAGCAGCAGCGACATCGTTCTGTATGCCACCGCGTGCTTGGATAAATCGTCATAAACGATCAAAGCGTCTTTGCCTTTGTACATAAACTCTTCGGCAATCGCACAGCCCGCGTAAGGAGCAATGTACTGCATCGCCGGCATATCGCTGCCGGTGGAAGCCACGACAACGGTATACTCCATTGCGCCTTCTTCCTCAAGCGTTTGTATAATTCCCGCGATTGTTGACGCTTTTTGGCCGATCGCCACATACACGCAGCAAACGTTTTTACCCTTTTGATTGAGTATTGTATCCACCGCGACGGCTGTTTTTCCGGTCTGCCTGTCACCGATAATAAGCTCTCTTTGGCCTTTGCCGATTGGGATCATACTGTCAATCGCCATGATGCCCGTTTCCAGCGGCTGTCTGACGCCCTGCCTGTCGAATATCTGCGGTGCTTCCGCTTCAATCGTACGGTAGCTAGTGGCGGCGATCTTGCCCTTGCTGTCCATCGGTACGCCAAGCGGGCTCACCACGCGCCCAAGCAGCGTGTCACCAACAGGAACCTGCACCACTGTACCCGTGTTACGCACGGTTGATCCTTCGGTCACGTCTGCCGCTCCATTTAACAAAACAGCACCGAGGCTCTCTTTCGAAAGATTCATTACGATGCCGTAAGCGTTGTTCTCAAATTCGAGAAGCTCGCCGTATTTACAGCCGTCCAGCCCGGCCACATGAACAATACCGTCACCTGCGTACGTGACGGTACCCACTTCGCTGGTGTCCATGTTTTGTGCGAATTTACCGATTCTTTCTTTCGCGATCTCGCTGAATTCTTCCGCACTGAAGTCCAGGTCGAAATCGCCCTCTTCGAGAGCATCCTCTTGATACGGTGATTCCGTATCGATAATATAATTCTTTATTTTTCCCAGATGCGAACGGACGCTTCTGTCGTAAACCTTATTGTTGAGCACAACAACAAAACCGCCGAGCAGCTCCGGAATGACTTCTGTTTTAAACGTGATATCTGCGCCCGTGAGCGATTCAAAGCGCTTTTTTATCGACTGTATCGTTAACTCATCGAGCGGTACAGCCGACTTGAGTTTTCCTTCGATAACCACTTATCCCACCCTCTCGAAGAACTCGTCGATGATCTTATGGTTATCCTCCAAAGAAATCTCTCTTTCAAGCACTTTTTCTGCAATCTGTATGCTCATCTCAGCAATCTGCGTGCGCATATCCTGCCTTGCCTGCACTTTATCGGCTTCGATCTCTTTCTTGGCTCTTACCACAAGATTCCGTGCGTGTTCTTTTGCGTTGTCAAGAATCTCACGTGCATGATCTCTTGCCATCTCGTTGCTCTTGGTAATCAGCTCCGCCGCTTCGTTGTGCGCCTCGGCAATCATATGCTCATACTCTTGCCTTTGCTGTATAAGCTCTTTTTCACGTACATCGAGTTCATCGATCTTATCGGAAATCATATGCTCACGGTTTTTCATGAACTTTAAGATCGGCTTGTAAACAAGCAGCTTAAGTATAAAAAACATGATCACTACGTTTAATACATGCAGGCCGATCTGCAAAGGATCTATTTCCAGCATAATAACACCTCAATTATGGTCGGTATATGTATCGTTCTCCTGGTCAAATTTTGCCCATCATGAGTATCGCAATAACAAAACCGTAAATCGCTGTGGTCTCGGCAAAAGCCAGACCGATAAGCAGCATCGCGTTGATCTTACCGCTGGCTTCGGGCTGGCGCGCCACCGCTTCCGCCGCTTTGCTTGTCGCAATGCCCATGCCGATGCCCGCGCCTACGCCGGTGAAAACCGCAATGCCCACGCCGATCGCAATAAGTGCTGTCATGTTTTTTACCTCCCGTAATAATATACTATTTTTTAATTCTATCTTTTCGCCCCGTAAATCACTGTTTCCTCCATAAAGGAAAGGGTCAGCACGAGGAAAATATACGTCTGTATGCCCACATGAAACAGGTTAAAATATATCGCCAGCACGGCAGGCAAAACAACCGCAAAAACGCTGTAAAGCAAGTCCATCACGACCAGCCCCGCAAACATGTTGCCGAAAAGACGGAACGAGAGCGAGACGGGAATGACCGCATGGGTGACGAGATTGACAGGCAGCATAAATGCCTTGGGCTTAACAAACCATTTCAGGCGGCCAAGAAAGCCGGTATAATAAAAGCCAAACGCGTTAATCACAATAAAAGACATCAGTGCTATTGCAATGGTGAAGTTGATATCTGTGGCCGGAGGGCGAAAACCAAAAAGTTCAATAAGACTGGTGCTTACAATCATAAGTGCAATCGTAAAAATATACGCCGCATAGGAAGCGCCGCGTTTTCCAAGCTGCGAATTTGTAAACTTCTCACAGGACTCCACAAACATCTCGAGAACGTTTTGAATGCCCTTGGGTACGGTTTTGAAATTCTTTATCACAAAAATGCGGATGATGAGAGCGACGACAATTAGAATAAGCATGACAATCCATGTGACAAAAAGCGTTTCGTTGATTTCTAGCCCGAACAGAGAGATCTTTGGCGGTGTCACCGCCACTTCTTCGGATTGCAGAGCCATCCGCCCCAAACCCGACATCATTTGCTCAACCATCGATGCTGTCCTTTCTGCCCGTGTTTCCGCAGTCTTTTATGTCTTTCTTTTGATGACGCATATTCTTAAACACAAGAGTCCCGATAAGCCCGAGAAGCATACCACCTGCCATCCAGATCACATGCATCAGGGATACCGTGGATATGAGGATAAAGACCAGTATAATCAATGCGATTTTTACAAGAAGTAAGACCGCACCCAGTACCTTTGCCTTGCTATTCTCCCCAAATATCATTTTACCGAATACATACAGGCCAATGACTTGCAGCACGCCGATAATGATACCAACAAAAAAACCCCACATAACAATTTATTGTAATCAATATGCTTCGAAAATGCAAGTCTTCTGGGGTGCAAATAAGTGCCCAAGCTCCGAATCTCGCTTGTTTTTACCGCAATGGACAAGATGTGCAAGCTCGGCCTCACTCATTCTTTGTTTACAGCCATTTTGCGTGTTATTCCACGTGGCAAAACCATCCACAATGTCATAGTGCAGCAGCAGCTCCTGTGCGTCAAGCGCACCAAGCAGCGCCTTTGCGTCCACAATTCTTGCCATTCCATGCTTCACAGAACCCATACGCTCCGATGGTATATGGTATTCAGCACGGCCATATCCCTGTGACAGTATATATGCAAGGAGCGCACCGATATCCTCTTCATCTTCATAGACTGTTTCAATGATTTCGGCTTTTTCTTTCGTGACGTAATAGAGCATATAAGCACAGGCCAGATCATTCTTAATCAGCAAGGCACAGCGCCCCCCGTCGCTCTTGAGCTCTCCGAGGCGCCATTCCCATTCGCGTTTGCCGCGTATCACATATCCGTCGAAGCCTTTCATCATGCGGTTATACAGCGGCGCAAGCTCATCAGCATCCATCGTCTCGATCACTTCGGTGCCGCGCAGGCGGCTGGCCGTGGTCACTGTCTGGCGGCTCATGTGTGAATATGTAGCCCAACCGAACTTTTCGTAGAACTTGTGGCTGAACGGATACAGATGCGTGATGCATATCCCCCGCGATTTTAACAGCGCCAAAGATTCCAATAGCATCGTGCGCATAAGGCCCTCGCCGCGCATCTTCATCGACGTAGCCACGCCCGCGATAAATGCCGACTTAACCGGCCTTCCCTGTATGCGAATCGTGTAAGGAATCATGTGAACGATGGACAAAAGCGCGCCGCCTTCAAACATGCAAAGCGAATTGCCGGGAAAAATCTTATTTTTAAAGTACCAGTCGATGAACGCATCGGAATCGTCAAAAGCTTCTTTCCAAAGCGCCTTGGCCAGCGGCCGTTCATCCTCCCCCAGCAGACGGATATCCTTGCTCATTGATTTCTCACACCCACAAATTTTTCTTTGAGGCACACCGGATAATAGGACAGCTTGGCCTTGCGAAGACCCTCTATACCCATATCCTCCTCACGGTTGATGTAGACCACATCGCTGAATTCATGGCTGGCGAACTCACGGTTGATGAGCGCGAATACGCCCTGTATATCGGGATTCGCCTTTTCCACATGGATGATCGCCATGTCGTCAAACTTTTCGCCAATGGAATATGCCTCAAGATTGCCGTCCACATAAAGCATACCGCACTTTAAACCCAGCTCATCAATGTGTGTCAGCGCATCCTTGGCTGCCAATAGCTCGTTTTCAAAGCTTTTGGACTCAATGCCCTTGGTTTCCATCCATTTTTCCTGAAGCTCTATGCAGGCGCTATAGTCGTCCTTCGTATAGCGGCGGTATTCAAACGTATGCTCTTTGAGAAACTTGTTGATGTGATTGCGCTTGGCATGATACTTTTTGCCCTGAAGCGTAATCAGATCCTCCGCGTTGTATACATACTCAAAATTGTCTCTGTCAGCGGTAAATGTGTACCAACCGGGACAGTCGCGCTCAATCTTCTCTTTGAGTTCTGTGGTGACGCCCTTCAAATGCGGCTTTTCCCCGCGTGACGCAAAAAATTCGTCATAGCGTTTAAGCGGCTCTACCATGCTCGTGTCACAGTCGTCCAAAAAAGGCGGCAACGAGAACGAGATTTTACCGTTGCTCAGATGCAGGTATAAAGCGAGCTCATCCGCTGCCATTTGTATATTCCATGCCCGCCGCCATATAAAAATGTTGGCGAACGACGCCTCCAGATTGTGATAGCCATGACATAGCGTAAACTTTTCAAAGTGTGTTTTGTCTTCGAGTTCTATCGGTTTAAAACTTAACATGCGTTCTCCTGTTTGATTGATTTTCTTATTATATACCAATTCCCGTTAATTTGAAAACGCTAAATAATAATGGATCGTGCTCTAGTCGCGGGATCTCTCGACAAGCTCGAGATGACAAAAGAAAAGCATGCGCAGCAGCTTTAGCTGCCTGTCATGCTGAGCCTGTCGACTATGCAATGGACTGGCATCCCATGTTTCGTGTTCTGATTACCTGTCATGCTGAGCCTGTCGACTATGCAATGGACTGGCATCCCATGTTCGGCGCTCTCAGTCGTGGGATCTCTCGACAAGCTCGAGATGACAAAGAAAGAAGGGCATGCTTGGTCTAATCCTCGATAATTTCACCATTGGGCGCGATGACCGTGACCTGCCACGGGATCATCTTTCCGCTGCTTTGCAGCGCCTGCTTCACCGCATATTCGATACCGCCGCAGCACGGCACACTCATGCGCAGCACGTCGATGCTTTTGATGTCGTTGTTTTTGAGTATTTCAGCGAGCTTGTCCGCGTAATCCACCATGTCGAGCTTGGGGCAGCCGATCAGCGTGATCTTGCCGCGCATAAACCGGCTATGCACATTCGCGTTGGCAAACGCCGTGCAGTCTGCCGCTATCAACAGCTTCGCCCCTTGGAAATACGGCGCGTTCACCGGAACAAGCTTTATTTGGCAGGGCCACTGACCCAGTTCTGAAACGGCATCTTCCTTTTGCGCGGGCACAGCCTGCGGCTGTCTCTCAAGCGTCGCCGCACGTGAAGACGGGCATCCGCCCCCCGCATGTGCCTGCTTCCTTGCAGCCATGTTTTTTTCCACCGCTTCCTTATCGAAATCCGCGGCTTCGCGTTCCTCAATCGTGATCGCGCCTGTCGGACACTCGGGCAGGCAGTCGCCAAGGCCGTCGCAGTACGATTCGGACATTAATTGTGCCTTGCCGTTCACCATCGCCAGCGCGCCTTCGTGGCACGCCTTTACGCAAAGCCCGCAGCCGTTGCATTTTTCCTGATCTATTGAAATAATATTCCGTTTCATTATTTGTATCCTCCTTGATTTTCTGCCCTTATTATCGTATATTTAAACACGAACGTCCGTTGCAATTGCAACGCAGAGGAGCGGTTCAATGAATATTTCGTCAATACACACAAAACACATCGCCCTATTCGATGGCATTAGCGAAGCAGAACTCGATGGCATGCTGCACTGCCTCGGCGCGGTCAGCAAAGGCTTCAAAAAGGGCAGCTTTATTTTGATGGCGGGAGACCCCCTGACACACGTCGGCATCGTGCTCTCGGGGCAGGCGACGGTATTCAAAACCGACCTGCTTGGCAACCGTATTGTGCTCGGAGCGCTCACGCCGCCCCACCTGTTTGCAGAAACGTTTGTCTGCGCCGGCGTCAGTACAAGCCCTGTCACAGTGGAAGCCGCGACGGATGTCACGGTGCTGCTGCTCTCTTTTGAAAGAATACTGCATACATGTACGTCGTGCTGCTCGCATCACTCGATACTGATTCACAACATGCTGCGCATCGTGGCGCAGAAGAATATGGCGCTCAGTGAAAAGCTGGATCATATGGCGCGTAAAACGACACGACAGAAAATCGCGTCATATCTGCTGGATCAGGCGACGCGCTCCGGCAGCCGCCGTTTTGAGATCGCGCTGGACCGGCAGGCACTCGCCGATTATTTAAGCGTGAATCGCAGCGCGCTTTCACGCGAGCTTTCACGTATAAGCGAAGAAGGCGCAGTGGACTATCAGCGCAACAGCTTTTACATACGCGACGCGGAGCTGCTCGAAGAAATGCTGCTTCACGAATAGTATTTTGTGCTATAATGGTCGATATTAAAGTTCTGAATGATAAGTGTATCCATATACAAAAGGAAAGGTGCTTTAGGAGCATGGATAAAGGCAGCGGCGTGACATACGCCCTTGGGTTTACGGCGGCAGGCGTGGCTTGCGGCATCAAAAAGAACGGCGGCAAGGATCTGGCCGTGATCAAATGCGACTGTGTCGCCACAGCGGCGGGCATGTTTACGCGCAACAAGGTCAAAGGCCATTCTCTTATGCTGGCGCAAATGAACGTGCGCAACGGAAAAGCACAGGCTATCATTATTAACGCGGGCAACGCCAACGCGTGCCTTGGAAGCCGCGGCGAGCAGGACGCGCTGAGCATGGCGCAGCTGACAGCAAAAGCCTTGGGCTGTCTGCCAAAGGATGTGCTTACGGGTTCCACAGGCGTGATCGGCATGCCGCTGCCCATTGAGCGCATCGAAGAAGGGCTGAAAAAAGCGGTGCTTACTCGTGAAGGCGGCGCGGACGCGGCTAAGGCCATTATGACCACGGACACCGTCATGAAGCAAGCTCAGACGACCATCACTATCGGCGGCTGTGAAGTCAGAATCGGCGGCATGGCCAAGGGCAGCGGCATGATTCATCCTAACATGGCCACAATGATTTCCGTGATCACAACGGATGCGGCGATATCAGGCAAAGCGCTCAAAACCGCGCTCAAAACCGCGGCGGATATGTCGTACAACCGCATCTCGGTGGATGGCGACACCAGTGTCTGCGACAAGGTGCTGCTGCTCGCCTCGGGGCTTGCGGGCAACGCGCCTATCGAAGAAAACACCGAAGACTTTGATATATTTCTTTCTGCTTTAAAAGAGGTTTCCGTCTCGCTCGCTAAGATGCTCGCGGCAGACGGCGAGGGCGCAACCAAGCTGCTCACCATTGATGTGCGCCACGCGAAGTCGCACAAGGATGCGCACCTGATTGCGTCGGCAATCGCGAAATCGCCGCTGTGCAAAACCGCGGCTTTCGGCAACGATGCCAACTGGGGTCGCCTGCTGACTGCGGCCGGTTATTCGGGCGCTTCATTCGATCCTGCCAAGGTGGATATTTACATCGGCAGTGTGCAAGTCTGCGAAAAAGGCGGCGGCCTTGCTTTTGACGAGGACGCGGCACTGGGTATGCTCAAGCAAAAGGAAGTCGTCTATACCATCGACCTGAACAACGGTGACGCATCCGATATGATGTGGACATGCGATTTCTCGTTGGATTACGTGAAAATCAACGCGGATTACCGGACATGAAATGGCTGTTTTCAGATTCTTCATATCGCTTCGGTCATTCAGAATGACCGCAAGTGTTGCTTTTGATCTGTATGTCATGCTTAGGAGCACCAGCTACCGGTTACGAAGCGGATAAGCGTCTGTCTAAAAAGCTCAAGTGCCCAATAAAGGAGCGGCATGTATTTCGTTTATTTAATGACGAATTATACAAATACGGTTGTATACACAGGTGTCACCAACAATCTGGAACGTCGTTTTTTTGAACATAAGAGCAAATTGCAAAAAGGCTTTACCCAGAGATATAACATAAAAAAGCTGATCTACTTTGAAACAACATCAAATATTAAAAGTGCGATAGAAAGAGAAAAGCAGATCAAAGGGTGGACGCGTCAGAAGAAAAATCAATTGGTCAATACGACTAGCCCCGAGTGGAAGGATTTATCTGAGGACTGGAACTGAGAGGACACCCTAGTCCTCGTCATGCTGAGGAGCACAGCGAAGAAGCATCTGTCCCCTTGTATATACAATTTGTAAAATGGATCATTTGGTTTATAAATCTGTCTTCTCTTTGTGATATCTGGTGATAAGCTTGTTGAGCTTTTGGCTCTGCTTGAGTATGGCCTCATCCTTGGATATTCGGATACCTCTGCGAATCGCATCCTCGATCATACCGTCCAGAATACAGCGTTCTTTTTGAATTTCGTTGACACCGATGTCCTTTTTCATTATGTCCTCCGGATGAATATGAAAGGGTTAACCGATTTTCGTTTATTATATATCTAAACGGGTTATATGACAACGGTATTCCGTTATCATTTTTAACACAAAACTGTTAAAATAGATATCGCTGAACAGAGAGAAGACATAAACGAGGTACATCAAATGGACATTTCTCAGGCTGTTGTTTGCCGCATACTTGAACTTTGCGACGAGCGGCAGTTAAGCATCAATGCCCTTTCACATGCGGCCGGAATCACACAGTCCACAGTCAATGATATCGTTAACGGGTCTACACACAACACGGGAATAATGACGATTAATAAAATATGTGGTGGTCTGAACATCAGCATCCGATCATTTTTCGAATCGGAAATCTTTGATGAATTAGAACAAATAGAGTAAAAAAAGCCGACGTAACCATCGGCTTTTCTTGGAATCTGATTATGCATTAAACTGCGATTTAATCTGATTCACTTCGTTGTCGTCTGCCATTGTTGCGGGCTGATAGAAGCCTTTTTGCTGAGCGATCTGATAAAGTTCATACTGCGACGTCTCGCAGTTGTTTCTGATCTGCTGAATGGCCTGTCTTAAGTTGGGGTTGGAACATTCCGAAATCACATTCGCATAAGTGGTCAGACTGCTTTTCACCTGAGCCAAAGCATCGTTGACCATGGCCTTTTCCTGCAAACCACCCTGGCCACCACTCCCCATGTTACTTCCCATTGTATTGCTTCCTTGCATCTCTATCAACCTCCTAACCTAAAAATGACAGCAATTGCTGTTTGGTTTTCTGCGCATCTTGGGCAGACTTCTGGAAATACGACTTTACCTGCGGGTCTGTAGACTGTTGGGCATACGTCTGCATTTTCTGAAATGCAGTATCATGCGCGCCGATGAGATGCCTTAAGTTCTGCAGCTCCATTTTGTTTAATTGTGACATAGAAGGGCTCCTTTCATTTATTCACACAACATAGTATCTGGCGTTCGGCGGCTTGATATTCGTTAAAAGGCATAAAAATGATAATGCCAAAAAAATCATTTTTTCATTCGGCTTTTTTAAGTATATTCGGCAAACTAGCTTTACCTTTTGTGAGCGATGCCGCCATGGCCGCGACGGCCACAAAGCATGCCACAATAAACGTCAGCCGAAGCGCATAGATAAACGAGGCCTTTTCCGCAATCAGACCGACAATCCCTTCCGCAGCCTGACCGGGCGCTTGTCCCGCAAACAGCGTGAAAAGCGCGCTGGATAGAGCTACACCGAATACCATGCCCATATTGCGCGCGGTGGCGAGCATGCCCGAAGCAACGCCGCGGCTGTCATTCGGCACGCTGCTCATCACGGCGCTGTTGTTGGGTGTTTGGAACAGCCCCGATCCAAAGCCTGTCACAGCCATTGACATGATAATATAGCTGTTGGGTGTGTCCACTTCAAGGCGGCTTAAAAGGAACAACCCCACCGCCATCATGCCCATGCCGGCAGAGCTTAAGATGCGCGTATCGGCACGGTCGGCAATAACGCCCGCGATGGGCGCGGTTATGAGGGCGGCCAGCGGCATCGGCATATAAAGCAGCCCCGACATGGCGGGCGTATACATACGCACAGTCTGCAAATAAAACGGCACCAGAAACACCATGATATATTGCGCCATATAGTTAAACACCGCGGCGGAAAGGCTTGCCGAGAAAACGCGAATACGAAACAGCTTCAAATTGAGAATCGGGTGATTGCTTCGCTTTTCAAAACGGACGAACATGACGGCCACAAACAGCCCTCCCAGCAACAGCAGCACGAACGTCAGCGTATCGATATTGGCGCTGAGCTGATCCAGAGCGAGCAGTATCATAAAAAGAGCCGCAAATATCATCACGCTTCCCGGGATGTCCATAGACACATCGGGTTTATGCTTGTCGGTCGGGATAAATCGCATCGCGACCACAATGCCAATGATTCCGATCGGTATATTGATGAAGTATATGCTTTGCCATCCAAAAGCGCTTGTGAGCCAGCCGCCCAGCACAGGCCCGGCCGACAGCGCAACGGCGACCGACACAGCATTGACGCTGAAAGCGCGTCCGCGGCGGTCTGCGGGTACGTGATGCGTGATAATCGCTGAGTTGGTAGAGAACATCATGCCCGCGCCCAGCGCCTGCACGACGCGCATGCCGATCAACATGCTGATGCTGGAAGACAGACCGCACAACGCCGAACCGATGGTGAAAACCGCAAAGCCTGTGATGTACAGCTTTTTTTGGCCGTAAAGGTCGGAAAGGCGTCCAAAAAAAAGCAGCACACTGCTCACCACGATCAGATACGCGGTCACAACCCATTCCATCGTGGCAAGCGGCACATCAAAATGCGCCTGAACCACAGGATTGGCAACGTTGACCACACTGGCATCCAACGCCGCCATGAACGTGCCAAGCGCGACCGAAAAAAGCATAAGACCTGTTTTTTGCTTCATTGATGTCTTCCCTTCGCAAGTCGTTGAGAATAACGTTAAGCACATGCGCGAAATTTGTCAAGACGGCACACATGCTTCAAACATAGTATCTGCGAAGCGCCGCATATGATGCGCATTGTCATGATAAGCGGTCTTCCTATGTCTAAACGGTTTTCAACGTAATATTTATTATCATGGATTTTTATGGTATAATCGAAAAAATTTTAGGCATAGGAGTCAAAGAAAACATGTTTCAGGTGACGAAGGATTGGAACCCAAAGCAAACGCTATTAAAGGACATCATACTCAAAAAGGAGCGCTTTGCCGATACGAAAAAGCTGCTTTTCGATATGCATTCGCTCGTCCATGCGTCACCCGTTTACGGCACGCAATCCGTCACATATATGGATGAAGTCTGGAACGGACTCACCGACAGCGCCTTTCGTACCATGCCCACAATCAAAGACGTGACGGTGGCGTGGAACATCTGGCACATCACGCGCATTGAAGACTTAACGGTCAACATCCTTATACAAGACTCCAGTCAGGTGCTGGATAATCATTGGCTCTCATGGCTTGGCACACGCGTCACGGATACAGCCAACGCCATGACCGACGACGAGATCATCCGATTCAGCAGCGACATCAATAAAACCTCGCTTTATGAATACCGCAATGCAGTGGGCATGCAGACAAAAACGGTTATCGAAAGCTTAGGCTTTGATGACTTAAAGCGCAGGTTTTCGACAAATCAGCTCACACGCATTCGTGACGAGGGCGGTGTCATCGACCACAAGGATTCCATATGGTTGCTCGATTTCTGGGGCAAAAAGAACGTTGCCGGCATCTTTCAAATGCCCGTCACACGTCATCAGATGGTGCATCTTAACGATTGTATTAAGCTCAAGCAAAAATGTCTGAAAACCCTTGAATAAAATTGAGCATCCTCGTTGCGAAGATGCTCTTTCCTACCCTTTTATAGCGCTTCGTTGCGCCATGATGACCCGCGCACGCCGCGGTACAACGTCACACCCGTGTCGGATACATAACCGATGGAAGCAAGCACCACGATAATCGTCGGCAGCATGGCCCAGAATGCCTGCGCGCCTTGGCTTACGAACAACTCCACCCCAGTGGCCGCATGGAGCGACGTTAAGAAGTCGGCGTTCCAAATCGCGGGTGGAAGGAATATCACGATATTAAGCACCAGCGCCGCGATATTGATGGCCGCAATCGCCAGCGAGATCTTAAGCGTATACCGTCCCGCGATGAGCCGCAGCACGTCCTTGAGAATGCCAAGGCAGATGAGCACATTGATAAGCAGCAGCATGGAGCGCAGCACTTCGAGGTTAAAAACCGGTACGGATACCAGCTCATCCGACGCCACCACATATCCCAAAATCCACGGTATCGCGTTGAATATCACAAGGCCGATCACCCCGAATATCAGCCCGGCGATGGGATCGCCTTTTTTGATCGTGATTGTATCTTTTTGATTTTCGGGGGGCACGGGCGGCAAGTCCTTCGGGTTCCAGTCTATTTCCTTCAGCGGCGACTGCTTGCTGAAGCGCTCCACCAGCGCAAACGCGATTGTCACATAAGCGAATGCCTGCATCAGACCGCTGATGATTCCGCCAAACGATTGGGCAACAGCGCTTATCGCATTCTGCGGCGGCGTGGTTACGCTGCTCACAATCAGCGCGATCACCAGCCCAAAGCCGGAAACGCCGAGCACGATTTTCAGCACCAGCCAATAAATGTCGTAATAGTCCGGCCCGATCAGATAGCGTTTGGTTCCGCGATATTTCGCGGCCAGCCCCTGCGGCTGTCCAAGCTCTTTCAGTACCGCCGTCACGTCATCTATCGTTGGCGTCATTTCCCCCGTCCGCGCAAGCAGCATGTCGTCAATCAAGCCGCGCAGCTCCTTTTCGATATCTTCTCTCTGGGTCTGCGGCAATCGCCGTGCCACATCATACACATATCTGTCTATCAGCTCTTGAACTTTGTTTGCGCTCATTGTTCTCCCTCCTCATGAATCAGCCTGTCGATGCTGCGCGTCAGATCATCCCATTCCCCGCACAGCAGCTTATAGATTTTCTCGCCAGCCTCACTTCGCACATAGTATTTGCGCGGTTTCGGGCCGGACGTTTCCCACTCGCTTGCAAGCATCCCCTGAGATTCCAGCCGCCTCAGCAAAGGATAGAGCGTCCCGGGCTCAATGCTCATGCCCGCGCTAGAAAGCTCCTCCACCAGCGCATAGCCGTACTTTGGCTTGTTTAGTCGGCTTAAAACGCAAAGTGTCACCGTCCCGCGTCTCAGTTCCTGCTCTAAATTCGTCACAATGGCGTTTATTTCTTCCACATTTTTCACCTCTCGCGTGCATTATACTGTATGTCATACACTATTGTCAATACAATTATATTAATTTTTTAGTTTTAGTGTGAGTACTATTTTATTAAATAAAAAGCCTGTCTCAATAAAGAAACAGGCATTGCTACGTTTCGCAATTTATTGACCGCTCAAGTCGTCATCCAGTTGATTAAGGCATTCCTTGAAGTTCTTACGGCCATACCCCATTCGAAAATAGTCGCCGTCTGCCTCATAAACATCCCCGGGCAGCAGCAAGACACCCTTTCTTTGAATCAGGTCTTCGCAGAAAGCACGAATGCCGCCCGACATTTTGAGCTTATGGAACGCAATCGGCCCCGCAGCAGGCACATTGTTCACAAATATATCTGCATGCTTGGCAAAAAACGGCTTTGAATAAGCGATATTGTCTTTGATGATCGACACATTTCTCTTTAGGATGGCATCGCTGTGTGTGAGCGCCACGACTGAAAGAAATTCACTGGGGGCGCTGCAGCAGATGGTGGTGTAGTATTTGTATTTCACCATCTTTTCATAGACGTCTTTGTTCCGCGTCGCAATCCATCCGATTCTCAAGCCCGGCAGACCGTATGCCTTAGACATCACGCCCAAGGACACCGCGTTTTCATATATGTCGCTCATCCAAGCGTGTGCTTGTCCGTCCCACTCAAGGCCTTTGTAGACCTGATCGCAGAACACAAAGATGCCTCTTTCGCGCGCAATATTTGCGATGCGAACCAATTCCTCATCGCAAAGCGAATAGCCCGTGGGGTTGTGCGGTGTGTTGAGCACAAGCAGTTTTGTGTTGGGCTTAATCAGTGTAAGCAGCTCGTCGGTGTCCAGCATCCAGCCATCTTTGCCCTGACGCAGCGGCCACGGCGACACCTCGCACCCAAGCGACGCAGCCACCTCATAAAGCGACTGGTACGCAGGTGACATATAGACCACATGATCGTCCGCAGTTAATAACACCTGCATGAAATTGAATATCGCTTCCTCCGCGCCCGCGTGAACAAGTATGTCATCCGGCCCGCAGTGCTTATATAGCGCGGCGATATGCTGCCTCAGTTCAGGGCTTCCCTTTACCTCGGTATAGCCAAGCGAGGTTTCCATAAAGCGTTCCTTCGCGCCCGGCTCAAGCTTAAGCAGCTCGTCCACAGTCATGGTTTCGCAGTCCGACTGCGAAAGCAGATATGTTGTGGAAAACTCGTGCTTTTCGTAGAAGTCTTCCAGAAAAAATGTACGCAGATTCATAAATAAAGCTCCCTTTTTCTTACCATATTATCTCACAAAACAACCCCGGGCAGCACTTCAAAAGATAGCTGATACACAACGGTTCAAGAGGTAAACCAAAAGACTTGCCTCTTTTATAAGGATTTCAGTTTCAACTACAGGCATTTGCTTGCTTCCCTGACACTGAGCGCGCTCAAACTGTGCGCACCAATAAATTGCCTCACCCATTCGGCATCTGTTTTGGAATATTCGCGCAGCGCCCAGCCAATGGCCTTGTTGAGGAAAAATTCCTTTGTATCGCAGTTAAACAGTATCGCGCGCGACAGAAATGCTGTGTCCGTCTTGTCTTTATATTTGAGCTGAAACAATATGGACACGCGTCTCAGCCAAAGGTTGTCGCTTTGCATCCACTTTGCCACAACCTCTTCCTTGGTTTCGTCATGCCGCAAAACAATGTCTCCCGCCACGCCTGCCAGCATATCCACGGTGTCCCACCACGGTTTTGTAACGATGAGCGTTTCTATGTGACCAATATCATTTGCGCCAAGGCGGCCTTCCACGGCAAGCAGATAGCTGACGGCGAGGTATTGGAACTCGCGCTCGGGCAGCTCAAAGCACCGAAAGATGAAATCCCAGTCCACTGCTGCTTGCTTTTTCTTATGAGCGAGAAAGCTGCGGCTTAATGCGGCGCGCTCAGTCTTTTGCAGCCCCAAAAATGCGAACTGGTTCTTCATATAAGCGGCCATGCCGACGGCTTTTTCGCTGTCCGCGGCGTCATAATAGCTTTGAAAAATATCCATATCGAGCTCCTGTTATCGCTGCTCAGCCGCGGCGCTTTTGAGGAAGGTTTGGGCAAATGTGTCTGCAAATATGCGTTTGCTCAGCTCCGGATCCACACCGTATTCTTCGCAGAATTTTTCACCGGTGCAGGCATACAGCAGCATCGGCATCGCGTTGAAGAAGAAAATCCGTACGAGGAAATCCTTTGACTGCTGATCCTTGCCCGCAAGGCCGCGTATCACCTCAAACATGTCAGCAAAGCCCGTCATAGTTTCGTCGGGATTGCTGATGTATTCAGACACGATGAAACGAATGATGCTGCGGTGCTTCTCAAAAAAGCCCATCATGTTGCCAAGATGCTTGCGAAACTCCTCTGCGCTTTGCGTGCCGTGCTGGCTTAAGCTTTCGCTGAAAGCCAGCTTCAGTGCGTTCACTGTCCTCTGCGATATCTCGCGGAGCAGGTTGCGCTTGGTATCAAAATGATAATAAAGCATGGTCTTCGTGATCTCGGCACGCTTGGCCACATCCTCCATG
>JAEWQS010000132.1 GCA_023399095.1 Bacillota bacterium | reverse complement strand
GAAGCAATGGATAAAAATAGTTCTCATGAAAACGTATGAAACGCGCTATATGTCTCGATCTTTTTATTCTGACCATTTCCCCATTGTCTATTTCTCTTAATTGGACACCATCCGTTGTGAGCACGATGCCGCCCGGTGCGGTCGGCCTTATGATAATCTCATCATCTTCAGATACCACCAAAGTGCGTGAATGAAGCGAATGCGGACAAATTGGTGTGGCCAACAGGCATTTTAATTTCGGGCTTAAGATCGGCCCGCCCGCGCTCAGCGAATAACCCGTTGAACCTGTCGGTGTGGATACGAGCATACCGTCGCAGGCCACGCGGTCAGCAAGCGCGCCGCCGATGGAAAGCTCCAAATTGATCATGCGGGACATGTCCTTTTTGAGCACAGCCACATCGTTGAGCGCTTCCACTTCAAAACGCTTTTCGTCCTCGTCATAAACAGAGCCGTGCAGCATAATGCGTTCTTCCACATAGCATTCATCCGCGTTTATTCGGCGAATGGCTTCATCAATATCATCTAGCTCCACTTCGGTTAAAAAGCCAAGCCTGCCAAGGTTGATACCGAGTATGCGAACACCAAACAGACTGGAGGTGAGAGCCGCCTTTAACAGCGTTCCGTCTCCGCCCAGCACAAACAGACAGTCGATATTCGTATAATCGATGATATCTGTCTCGTCGTCCGGTAAAGAGCCTGCGTCAAAAGACACAAAGAGTCCCTGTGCGCGCAGACTCTGCGCCACTAGCTTTGTGCCTTTTAAATTTGAGTCTTTGCATGGATTGGCGTAGATGCCAACGTTTTTCATTCCCATATGTTTTTATTATAAATAACCTTGGATAATTATACAACACGAAATAAAGAGAAATGCCAAAACAGCCATTTGTGATTAGTTTGCGCCCTCATGTGCCGCGTCAACGACGCGATTTATATCGGGTGTCATCATATCAGCGCTGTCACGGAAGCACGCGAGATATTCGATGTTGCCCTCAGGCCCTCTGATGGGGCTGTAATCAAGGCCGCAAAATGCCAGACCCATCTCCCCCGCAAAATCCAGCACACCGCGAATGACATCAACATGTACGCTTTTATCGCGCACAACGCCCTTTTTCCCTACGTTGTCGCGGCCTGCCTCAAACTGCGGTTTAATCAGTGCCGCTATGGTAAACGGCGGCGTTAATATCTTAGCAAGCGCTGGCAGTATCAGCTTTAACGATATGAACGACACGTCGATGCTCGCAAAGCTAATGGGTCTGCCGAACATCTCTGGCTCAAGATAGCGGGCATTTTGCCGTTCCATCACACAGACACGGCTGTCCTGCCTCAGGCGCCACGCAAGCTGACCGTATCCCACGTCCACGGCATAAACATACACCGCGCCGCTGCGCAGCATACAGTCTGTAAATCCGCCGGTGGACGCGCCCACGTCAATCGCCGTCACGCCGTGCAAATCAAGACCGAAGCTGTCAATCGCCTTTTGCAGCTTTTTGCCGCCGCGGCTCACAAACGCATCGTTTTGCTTCACGGCAACATCATTTTCGGATGTGACGGTGGCAGATGCCTTGCTGCACATCTTGCCGTCAATACTCACTTCACCTGCTATGATCAGCGCACGCGCTTTCTCCCGGCTTTCCGCCAAGCCGTTCTCATATAAATAGATGTCGATACGTTTCTTTTCCGCCATGTCATTTATCCTTAAAGAAGAACATCAGCACATAAGACACAAAACTGACGATCTGTTTGTTCTTATTTATCGCGAGAGTTTTGCCCGCTGCTTTGCCCGCCACGGTCAGCGCCGCAATGATGCTGGATATCGCAATCGTAATCACGATGCCCTGTGTATTTTGTGCCTGAGCAATTATTTTTATCGCGATGGCCGCACCTGCCGCGCCGCTTACAATGCCGCAGATATCCCCGACCACGTCGCCACAGATGTTGGATACGACATCTGCATTTTGCAGCAGTTTAATAGCGCTTTTGGCGCGCTTTATTTTGCGCGAAGCCATTGATACAAACGGCTTCGTTTCGCACGTCGCAAAAGCAATGCCGATAATATCAAAAGAAACGCCTATTAGCACAATAAACAAAATGATGAAGGCTGCCGCGATAATGGACAGGTTGTCCATCAGCAGCTCAGTGACGACGCTGATCCCCGCCGTTAATATGAGCGAGATGATAAAAACCTTCAGCGCCCAGAACTTGAATTTTTTCTTTAGCTTTTTTTTACCCAAAAAAATCTCCTGAAATAAAAAAAGCGGTGGTGATATCTTGGATAAACCTTGCAGCTTAGGTCCAGTAGGATTTCCCCTCAGAGATACTTCCCGTCGCCGATGAAGCGGTTTCCCTTTAAACCCTGAAACGCCCCGTCGCCGGACGCGTGACTGGATTGCCGTTTAGACCACACTATAATCTCCAAAATATCTTTGTGCGCTTTTTCATACGCACGTCTACAGTCTAGGAGTTTTCCTCGACAGCACTTAAAACGGTTTCTAGCCTCTTTTGCCATGCAGGTTTCTCGCAGCAATCGTCCTCGGCGCGCCTGGCCACAGCACCCCAAGGCGTGTTCTGCAATAACGCCCCACAAAACTCAAGGCAGGCTACTCTGTACACAGCTTTTCACCGCATAACAGGTTTCCACCCCAAGTAGTAACGGCCAAAGCCATCACCTGCTTGGGTCTCCACGGAAGCGGGGTCTACGCCCGCATGCCATTGCGGATCGCCCCACGACCTTAACTTCCAGCATCAGCCCCCGACTGGGCGTCAGCGGCCAACACCAGAAACTTCATCGATGTGCCCGTTGACGGATTTTTAGGCCCGTCTTCAAAACCGTAGTACCGACTAGAATACTGCACCACCTTAAGCGGATTATACTACAAAAAACGTCGTTTATCAAAGGTGTATTAAAAAATGTTTCTTAATTTACAGTTTATTCTTTTTCTGCGGCGCCTGTATCCACAGCGCCAAGGTTGTATTCCTTGAGTATCGCCGCTTTCACCTCTTCATACACGTCGCGGTTATCCTTTAGGAACAGCCTCGCATTATCCTTACCCTGCCCGATACGCGTATCATTATAAGAGAACCACGATCCGGATTTTTTGATAAGCCCCAGATTCACACCGAGATTAAGTACACTGCTCTCCGAAGATATGCCCTCGCCATAGTAGATCTCGAACTCAGCGTTCTTAAACGGCGGTGCAACCTTGTTTTTGGCCACCTTTATGCGCGTACGGTTGCCGATCATTTCGTCGCCGCTCTTTATGGTCTCAATGCGGC
The DNA here is from genome assembly GCA_023399095.1 of Bacillota bacterium. Taxonomy (GTDB): domain Bacteria; phylum Bacillota; class Clostridia; order Christensenellales; family SZUA-584; genus SZUA-584. Next base: position 9,520 of record JAEWQS010000132.1, on the reverse strand, counting down.
GCACATCCAATCGTACCGACGCATAGAACTTGAGCGCGCGTCCGCCGGGCGTCGTTTCGGGGTTGCCGAACATCACGCCCACCTTTTCACGCAGCTGGTTGATAAACACCGCCACGGTGTTCGATTTATTCACAATACCCGCAAGCTTGCGCAATGCCTGAGACATCAGCCTCGCCTGCAAGCCCACATGAGACTGACCCATCTCGCCGTCTATTTCGGCTTTGGGCACCAGCGCCGCCACAGAGTCGATGACGATGATGTCGATCGCGCCGCTTCGCACAAGCGCTTCGGTGATTTCGAGCGCCTGCTCTCCCGTATCGGGCTGCGACACATAAAGATTGTCGGTATCAACACCCAAGTTTTTGGCATAGTTCGGATCCAGCGCATGCTCCGCGTCCACAAAAGCCGCCGCACCGCCGAGTTTTTGCGCCTCAGCCACCATGTGCAGCGCCACCGTGGTTTTACCCGACGACTCCGGGCCGTAGACCTCAATGATGCGGCCACGCGGCACACCGCCCACACCCAGTGCCACATCCAGCTCAAGACAACCCGTGGGTATCACAGATACCGGTACCATAGCCTTGTCTCCCAGCTTCATCACACTGCCCTTGCCAAACTGCTTCTCTATCTGTGTGAGCGCCATCTCCAGCGCTTTTTGTTTTTCGACCGACATATCCCAAACCCTCCTGTTTATAACACACGTTTATATCATATCATTACATATTGCCTGTCCGAAGAAACGGACACATCATATCATTTCTTTAAGAACATCCTTGTTTTTTATAAAGTAGCTGGCGCACGAGAGCACGGAGAGCACCGTCGCGACGCACATGAGCACAAAGCCGCCTATGATAAGCCATTGTTCAAAGAAGGTGTCCACAAAGAGCCCCGCCTGCAGCATGACCACCACAATCGCCACGATCTGTATCACAGTTTTTGCCTTGCCAAACATATCCGCAGCAAGCACTTTGCCTTCCGCCGCCGCGATAAGCCTTAATCCGCTGATGACAAACTCGCGTCCCACCATGATGATCACGAGTATTTCATTGACCCACCCGCCTGCTTCATCAGGCTTGGCTGTCAGTATGATCAGCGCGCTGCAAACCAGCAGCTTGTCCGCAATCGGGTCAACCAGCTTTCCAAAATTGGTCACAATGCCGTGCTTGCGCGCGAGTCGTCCGTCGAAAAGGTCGGTCAGCGACGCGACGATAAACACGAGCACCGCATAATAGTTCCAGTACGGTATGGGCAAATAAAAGAACGTAAGAAACACAGGAACCAGTATAATCCGAAAAAGCGTCAGTTTATTGGCAATATTCATTTAAGCTCTCCCAAAAGATCGTATTCATTTGCTTCATTTATAAGCACATCATGAAAAGTGCCCGGCGTCAAGTCTTTTTTTGTCGAGACAATGGTTACGCCGTCCACCTGCGGGGCCTGCCCCATCGTGCGCCCGGTCACAGCGCCTGAATCGTCGAGGCCGTCGATCATCACACGCAGTGTTTGACCGACAAGCGTCTGTCCGCGCTCGCGCGATATCTGTGCCTGCAACACCATCACTTGCTCATATCGTGCCTGCTTTATGTCGTCGCTGATTTGATCAGCCAATTTCGCCGCAGCTGTGCCTTCCTCCGGGGAGTAACGGAACACGCCAAGACGCTCAAAGCGAATCTGCTTTATGCTGTCGAGCAGACTATCAAAATCCTCCTGCGTCTCGCCCGGGAAACCTACGATCAGCGATGTGCGCAGAGTAAAGCCCTTCTCATGCAGCGATTTGGCAAGCGCTATCGACTTCTCACGCGTGTGCCGCCTGTGCATGCGCTTAAGAACGGCGTCGGAGAAATGCTGCATCGGTATATCAAAATATCGGCAGACGTTGTCATGCTTTAGCATCACGTCGATGAGTTCATCTGTGATGCCTTCGGGATAGCAGTACATGACGCGCAGCCACCCGCCTTCCATGATGCCAGCTGCTTCATCGATAAGCATTTCTAGCTGCCGCGATCCTAAGTCCTCGCCATAGCGCGTGGTATCCTGCGCAACAAGTATTACTTCGGACACACCGCCTGCACGCAGATCTTTGATCTCACTAAGCACGTTTTGCATCGGGCGGCTTTTCAGCGGCCCGCGAATGCGCGGTATCGCGCAGTAGCTGCAGCTGTTGGAGCAGCCGTCGGCAATGCGAACATACGCCATATGAGACGGCGTGGTGAGCACGCGGCCTTCGATATCGCCATCCAGCCTGTCACAGCAGACGTACCGTTTGCCGCTGAGCACGTTTCGTATCGCGTCCAGCAGATTGCTGTATGCGCCAACACCTAAAAACGCGTCCACCTCAGGCAGCTCTTGCGAGAGCTCCTTGGCATAGCGCTGGGCAAGGCAGCCCGTCACAATCAGCGCGGGTGCGCCGTCCTGCTTATAGCTCGCCATCTCCAGTATCACATCGATGGATTCACGCTTGGCGTCATCGATAAAGCCGCAGGTGTTCACGATAATCACATCGGCTTCCTCTGGCGAATCGACCACCGCGGCGTTGCTGCCCGCGAGTATGCCGAGCATATGCTCGGTGTCAATCCTGTTCTTGTCGCATCCCAAGGATACGACGTGTATATAAAGGTTATCCATTCATTTCCTCTCTGGGGCCGAATAAATCCTCATAAATGTCCCAGGTAATAAGCACATTGCGCGCTTTGCTGCCCTCAAAAGGGCTCACAAAATTGCGCTGTTCCATTTCGTCCACAAGGCGTGCGGCCCGCGCGTATCCCACGCGCAGACGACGCTGTATCATTGAAATGGAAGCTTGTCCGTATTCGAGCACAATCGCGACGGCTTTGGGAAGCAGCTCATCCGCATCGTCGTCACTGCCTGTCTTTTCCTCTCCGCCGGAATAGATGTTTGTCATGATACCCTCATCAAACTCCTGCTCTTCAATACCTTTGCTGACGTATTCCGTGACCGCCTCGATGTCGTTATCCGACAAGAAGCAGCCCTGAAGCCTAATGGGTCGCGGCGCCCCTGTCGGGTGATAGAGCATGTCACCGTTGCCGAGCAGCTTCTCCGCACCGTTCTGGTCGAGTATGGTGCGCGAGTCGACACCCGAATTGACCTTGAACGCAATACGCGAGGAGATGTTCGCCTTGATAATGCCCGTGATAACGTTGACGGACGGACGCTGTGTGGCAACAATCAGATGAATGCCTGCGGCACGACCCAGCTGCGCGATGCGGCAGATCGCATCCTCCACCTCACGCGGCGCCGCCATCATGAGCTCGGCCAGCTCGTCGATAATCACGACGATGCGCGGCAGCGGCTCCTGATCCTCATCCGCAAGTGTGTTGAAGCGTTTGACATCGCGCGCACCCTTTTCCGCAAACAGCTTATAGCGCGACGTCATTTCGCTGACCGCCCAGTTGAGCGCGCTGGCCGCTTTCTTGGCCTCCGTCACCACCGGCACCAGCAGGTGCGGCAGGTGTTTAAACATGGATAGCTCCACAACCTTGGGGTCGATCATTATCATTTTAAGCTCTTCCGGCGTGGCCTTGAACAGCAGGCTTGTGATAATCGAGTTGATACACACGCTCTTGCCTGCGCCCGTCTCACCGGCAATCAGAATATGCGGCATCTTGGTGATATCCACATAATAATTCTTCCCGGAAATGTCCTTACCAAGCGCGAAAGTGAGCGGCGACTGCGATTCTTTAAATTCAACCGATTCCAGTAAAGGCCGAAGATGCACAAACGTCACGTTGGAGTTAGGCACCTCAATGCCCACCGCTGCCTTGCCGGGTATCGGCGCTTCGATTTTTACGCTGCGCGCCGCAAGATTCAAGGATATATCGTTCTCAAGCTCCTTGATGCGCTTTACACGCACACCCGCCGCGGGCCGAAGCTCGTACCGCGTCACCACGGGGCCGCGAACGATATGCACCACCTCGGCTTCCACGCCAAAATTCGCAAGCGTTTCCTCGATAATCTGCGCGTTCTTTCGCTGTTCCTCCATGCTGCCCGCCTTGCTCTTTTCAACGGCTTTGGTCAGCAAAGAAATAGGCGGTATCTTATATGCTTTGTTCTTTTTCTTTTGTGGAGTGGATTGATTGGCATGCGCCACAGGCAGTTCCTGTGTGTGCTCGATGGGCTGTGTCTGCTCCGCTGTTCTTTGATCAAACGTCTCGAACGATTCTATCGTGAGCCCCCGCAGTTCTCCTGTCAGTTCGTCTTCAGGCATAGGCAAATCTGCAGCCTTCTTTGGCACATCCACAAAAACCTCATCATCTAAGTACGAAGCGGATTTTTTCTTGCGTCGGAAGCTCTTTTCCCCGAGTATCTCGGGCTCGTCCGGTTCATCAATCTCTTCGGGCATATCGTCACGCAGGTTTTCAACATAAAGCCGGCGTTTTTTACGCTCCGCTGCCCTTTCGACCACTGTCTCACGCGCCATCTGCACCGTTTGCTTGCTGACGCGCGCGACATCCTGGCTCATCTTTTTTATTGAAAGATTGGCCAATATCAGCACACAGATCAGCGCCATCGTGATAAACAATATGATGCAGCCCACATGCCCCAGCAGCAGATCACATGGGTAAACAAGCAAGCACCCAAGCGCGCCGGAGCCTGCGCCAGTTATGCCCATGCGGTAGGATTCACCCACATATGTGAAAAATCCTTTATCCAGAATAAGTTCGTTAAGTAAAAATGTGTGTGCCAAAGAGAACAAAGCGACTATAAGCAGCACCCAAAGCGCCGTCTTACCCTTGTTGACGCGTTTGTTTCGCGCAGCGATAATCAGTATGCCGATAACGATACATAGAAAAGGGATGACATAAGTAAACAAACCGAACAGACCGAACAATATGTCCCGGGCAACGCCGCCCAGCAGTCCCGTATCGGTTTTTATATATACACAAACGCCAAGGAAAATGCCGAAAGCAATGATAATGATACCAACCGCTTCTCCAAGGTGTCTCGTTTCCGTATTTACAGATGTTTTCTTTTTTTTGCCTTTTGGCGGCATACGTTTCACCTCGGTAAGTATTATATCATACCAAGGGAAATATACAATCACTTATGCCATATGCAGATCATCGCCTGTATTTCTTTGCGCCGAAACACCCTGAAATTCCAGATATGTATCCGCGCAACTACAAAATTCTATACCATATAACACAAAGCCTAAGGCAGAATCGTATATCCAATTAGCTAATTCCCACGAGTTCGCGTATCTTGGCCGACGCGGCCGCAAACGTACCCACTTCGTCGATAATGCCGCATTCCACAGTCTCTTTGCCCACCAGTACGGTGCCCACGTCGTTCGCCATCTCTCCCGTGAGCGTCATCAGGTGGCGGTATTTCTCCTCGGTGATTTTTGAATGTGTGCACACAAAATCGACGATGCGCTTTTGCATCTTGTTAAAAAAATCAAACGTCTGCGGTACGCCAATGATCACGCCGCTCATGCGGATCGGATGAATGGTCATGCTGGCAGACGGCGAGATAAAAGAATATTGCGATGACACGGCCAGAGTGATGCCGATGCTATGACCGCCGCCCAGTACCAGCGATACACTTGGTTTGCTCATTCCCGCGATCATTTCGGCAAGCGCGAGTCCCGCTTCCACATCGCCCCCCACCGTGTTGATAAGCAAAATAAAGCCGCGCACAGACGGATCCTGTTCGATCAGGACAAGCTGCGGCAATATATGTTCGTATTTCGTTGTTTTGTTCTGCGGCGGCAAATTCGTATGTCCCTCAATCTGCCCGATGATGCTGACGACGTGGATGGGCGATTGAGCGAGCGGCGCCCCGAATTCCTTGATATCCGCGCCCTCTTTTTTATTTGCGGGGTCTCCGCAGGTCTGTGTGTCGGCGGGATGGTTATCAGCGTTTTTTGCCGGATCCTCATTTGTGTTTTGCATAGCGGCCCCTTTTTTGATTTGATACTCGTTATTATCCGCATAAAGGGCCGCGATTATGACTTCGATTTGAACAAGCACTGATCTGCACGTTGCATATTAATCAATGCTTTTTAATTCGGTTCCAGCATAATGGGCTGCAGCTGTTTCCCATCCAGTGCGGATTTCGCCGCGTCGATGATCAAATCCATTTCGGCTACAATGGATGTTTCCTTCTTTTTGTTGTTGTCTTGTCGATACGGCACAAAATAGATGTGGCGCGTGTTCAAAAGCAGCCCCAAGTTTTTGGCGTTGGCCGCAAGTGCGTCGTTGGTGGACACCGCGATCAGCACAGGCGCCTGATTTCGAAGATGCGCCTTGGCGGCCAGCAGCACGGGCGTGTCTGTGATTCCCAGTGCGAGCTTGGCGAGCGTGTTGCCTGTACACGGCGCAATGATAATCAAATCCAGCAGCTTCTTGGGGCCAATCGGCTCCGCCTTGACAAGATCATCCATTATCGCTTTGCCTGTGGTTTCCGTTAAAAACAATTTCAGTTCCGATGCTTTCATAAACCGCGTATCATAGTTTGCGGCGTTGTACGAAAGAATCGGCGTTACCTCAGCACCGGCTTCAACCAGCGTTTTTATCACGGGCATAATCAGCTCATATGTACAAAATGATCCGGTGATCGCGAATCCGATCCTCGTTCCGGTCAGTTCCATTTTTGCATCTCCTCTCTTTCAAAACCATGCAGCATCGCTTTGGCTGCTGAAACCGGGAAATACAGCCCCGGCAGACTCGACTCGATACGCATGTTAACCATGGATTTCTCTGCCAGCTTTAAATCCATGCCGTATGGGGGCGATGCAAGCTCAATCAGCTGTGCGCCCCGGCGAATGGCCAGCAGCTCTCTTTCCTCAAAGACATGAACAGGCACCGTGTTGAACACCACATCCGCCCATGGCAGCACCTGCCGCAAATCACCTGTATGCACAGCGCGCATGCCCTCGTGCTCGATGAGCTCCAAGTCGCTGCTTTTTCGTGCGGTGGCCGCTACCTTCGCGCCGTGTGCTTTGAGCAGCCGGCATAGGAATTTGGATATACGGCCATACCCCACCACAAGGCATTTGGTGTCGCATAGCGCTGTTTCTGTATATTTGGCATACGCACATATCGCGGCTTGTGCCGTAAGCAGCGCGTTTCTAATCAAAAAAGCTTCGTCATCATTGAGATCCACATACTTGACACGCCCATCCATCACCCTTCTCGCATCCTCGTCACAGCGCCCCAATACATAGACGCTGTTTGGGTAGCGTTTGACAATGGATTCCAGCGCGAGCGGCGTATCCGAAAACGGCGCTTTAATACTGCCGTCAGGGTTTCGGTATGGCACAGGCAAAAACACATAATCGGGCATACTCATGTCTTCATCCGCGAACCCCAACTTATGAAAGCCCTGAAGGCACACACTGTGCCCTTTTTCCTTAAGCAGCGTGCTGAGCGCAAGCTGGCGTTTATCTCCGCCGATAATCAGAATGTGATGCATGGCGCTTACCCCTTTTTGTCATACGTTATCTTATGCGGTTTAAACATGAGGGGTGAATGGGTGTCATTGCACAATTAATCGGCTGATAAAATTGCCCGCGAGATATTTCTTTATGTGTAACGAAAAAAGTATGACGAAGAGGTCTATGTGCAGTAGGGCTGCCCCACCGAAGGTCAGAAGAACGTCAGCATTGTGACAATCAACACCATAAACGGCAACATCATCAACCGCGAACAAGGATATAAATTTTTGCCGATACATAGCTGCGGTATAAAAACAGCGACCCGGCAAAGCTGCCTAGTCGCTGTTTATTATCTTGGGTGTATACACTCTTACCCGATCTCGTAGCCCTTCTTCTCAGATGTGCCATGCTGCCGTGCGAAGTTTTCCTTGTTCTTACTTAAGTAGCGCTCGTGCAGCTCACTTGCATCCATGCCCGTCTTCAAGCACATGCTCACGAAGAAATGCAGAATGTCCACGAGTTCGTCCTTCACCTTGCCTAAATCGACAGGCTTTGGGTTCTTCCACCACTTGAAATTGACCTCGTCAATGAGCTCTGAGAGCTCTGAGATCATCGCGAGTGTTTCCTTTTGTATCCACTGCTCCATCGGGATGTTCTCAAGGCCGCGCTTCTGTGCGAGCTCGGTGTCAAACTTATTCTGAAACTCGAATATGTTCTCCAGCTTGTCCATTTAATCCCTCCAAAAAACTCTCCAATTCGTTTTTCTTTTCTATTTTACCGGCAAACACAGCCGACATGTTTTTATAGTCGAATATCTCGTCGATCATCGCGTTCACACGGTCTATGGAAACCGCGTCGATCTTGGCGATTGTTTTGTCCTCGTCGTAGACCTCATCCAGCAATATCAGCGATTTGCCGATTGCGCTCATTTTGGAATTGACACCTTCCATCGAAAGCACATAGTTACCCTTAAGCTGGTCGATACCCTGCTTGAAATCCGCCTCGCTGATGTGCTCGGTCTTCAAACGGTCGAGCTCCTGCTTCATGAGCTGTACCACAGTGTCGGCATTGGCTGCCGTGGTGCCCGCATACAGCGTATACATCCCCGCGTAGCTGTACGATGACGGATACGAATACACAGAATACGCAAGTCCCTTTTCCTCGCGGATAGTCTGGAACAAGCGTGAGCTCATGCCGCCGCCCAATATGTTATTAAGCACTGCAAGCGCAAAGCGATCGTCGTCGGCAAATGTACAGCCCGGAAAAGCAAGGCACAAATGCGTCTGTTCCACGTCCTTCTCCACATACAGCGTGCTTGGTTTGGGCGCGAATGGGCTTGCGCAATCGGATACCTCTTTGCGCTTGCCGCGGCTGTAGCTGCCGATGTATTGATTCAGCACATCGTCAAGACGCGCTTCGTCGAACTTACCCGCCACCGCTACCACGACGTTGGCCGGATAATAGTGATCGTCAATATAGCCCACGAGGTCGCTGCGCTTAAATGCGCTGATATTCTCCGCCGGTCCGAGTATTGGCTGAGAGAGCGTGCTGCCTTCAAAGTAAATCTCGGATATTTTTTCATGCGCAAGCTCTTCCACGTTGTCGTTGACCATCGCGATTTCTTCGAGCACCACACCCTTTTCCTTCTCTAACTCCTGTTCGTCAATCATCGGATTGCAGAAAAGGTCCGAAAGTACGTCCACTGCTACTTCCAGCTTTTCGGGCACCACCCGCGCATGGTAGCAAGTGCATTCCTTAGAGGTAAACGCGTTGAGCTGTCCGCCAATCTTGTCCATATCCACGGCAATCTGCTTGGCGCTGCGCTTTTGAGTTCCCTTGAACATCATATGCTCGATGAAGTGTGAGATGCCGTTTTCCTTTGGCTCCTCACACGTCGAGCCTGTTTTCACCCATATGCCAACGGCCACCGAGTTATAATTCGGCAATGACTCTGTGATCACGCGAAGGCCGTTATCCAGCTTTTTTATCATATGTTGTCTTGTATGATACATTACAGTACCATACGCTCCTTTCGTTTAGTTGGTACAATCTACTTAGACACTGTGGACTCTTTATATGATTCTGTAGCCTCGACTACTCAAAGGAGTGTATTGCCACAGTACT
>JAEWQS010000116.1 GCA_023399095.1 Bacillota bacterium | reverse complement strand
CGCCCTTTGGGCTGTCCTGCCGTGTCTGCAAAAGCCACGGCGACAGAGGCTCCATGTCAACCTGTTAGTTCAAAATTTTCGACACTTTACTGCTTAGTTCCTTGTCCGAAATTCTAGCACCGACCCGATCTTAATCTCTGCTTGTATATCGACTGTCTAACCTTGTTGGGCAATAGGCTAACCGCACACCGGCTGATTATATTGAATGCACATTCTTTGCGGCTCGAAAAGCCGATTCTTCTCATTTCCCGCCAGAAGCGCAGGATATCCTTGCAATACTTCAACCCTGCGCGGCGCCGATAAAGATCTTTTCCTGCGCGCATATATAATAAAGGCTCTTGAATATTGCCCATTTTAGCACCATTTTGCAGCATCCTAACCCAGAGATCATAATCCTCAAATTTTGGCATATTCCGATATCCACCCACTTTTTCCAATTGGCTTTTACGTAAAATCACGCAGGGGTGGTTCATGGGGTTACGTTTATGTGCATAAATCTCAATTTCATGATGACTTGCGGGGACTTTTCGAAGTACGGATACCCTTTGATTGTTACCAAACTCTCTGATCCAAGCGCTTGACACATCGAATCCATTTTCTTGGGCAAACGACATTTGTTTTTCACAACGATTGACGAAAGCGATATCATCACTGTCCATTCTAACGATCCATTCATTTTGACAAACACGAAGACCTTCATTAAGCGCCACTCCCAAACCACGGTTCTCCTTTAACCTAAGGATGCGCATTCTATCGGGGAAATTGTGTTGATATTTTTCGATAACGTTATCCAAATCATTTGAAAGCGGCCCGTCACAAACCAAAACAAACTCCTGAGGCGGTAAAGTCTGAGTCATAATACTCTCAATGCTCTTGGATAAAAAATCGGGGTTTTCAGCTTTATATACGGACATCAATACAGAATATGAAGATGCCATTTTCAACCTTCTTTTTTTCTTTATATAATCTTTTGGCTTTATTACTTAGGTTTATACAATGTCAGATTAAGCCGGATGACCCTATCAAACATTTAAAAACGACTTCGGTTTCCGCGGAGCTCCTCAAAACGCCATGCATCTCTACACATATCCTCAATCCCAAGCTCCGCCTGCCAATTAAGCAGCTCTTTGGCTTTTTGGGGGCATGCATAACAAACGGGAATATCCCCAGCTCTTCTTCCAACCAACTCAAAGGGTACTTTCATGCCAGTTGTTTTTTCAAAAGCCGACAACAGCTCCAAAACACTGTAGCCTTTGCCTGTCCCTAAATTTATCGCTTCTATACCATTGTGGTTTTTAATATAGTTCAAAGCACTAAGGTGTCCCACTGCCAAATCAACAACATGAATATAATCTCGAATTCCGGTACCATCTTTAGTTGGATAATCCTTCCCGTATACATATAGCTTTTCAAGTCTTTTTGAAGCAACTTGTGTGATATAGGGCATTAGATTTTTCGGAACCTCATCATTTTCTTCGCCAATGATTCCACTTTCATGTGCACCAACGGGGTTGAAATATCTTAGCAAAACAATAGACCATTGATCATCTGCTATACTCAGGTCTCTAAGCATCTGCTCAATCATAAATTTGGTCCATCCGTAAGGGCTTGTACATCCAAGCGCTGAATTTTCATCGACAGGCATTAGATTGTCGCTTCGATAAACCGCAGCCGAAGAACTAAATACGAGTTTTTTTACATTGTACGTTGTCATCACTTCACACAAGGATATCGTACATTCAATATTGTTTTTATAGTAATCAAGAGGTGCCTTTACTGACTCGCCGACCGCTTTAAAACCAGCAAAGTGAATGACCATATCTATTCCAAAACATTCAAACACCTGCTCAAGTTTAATCTGATTACGCAAATCAAAAGAAAAAAAATTGACATCCTTCCCTGTAAGAGTTTTGATTCTATCAACACTCCCAGGCAGACTATTTGAAAGATTATCGACTATGACAAAATCGTAACCAGCTTTGCTTAACTCGATGCAGGTGTGGCTTCCTATATAACCAGCGCCTCCCGTCACTAAGATCAACGCTTGTCCTCCTTCTTTCTGACACTTTCACTGCCTTCATTCAGAACGCCTTGGGTACTGCTTTTCATGAATACTGTTTTAATCGTTGCAATAATGATTTTTAAATCATTGATTATTGAGTACCGCAGAACATATACGATGTCAAGCTTAACTTTATCTTCAAACGGCGTGTTATACTTTCCGTATATCTGAGCATAACCTGTTAACCCGGCTTTCATTTTTAAACGATACTGAAATGCCGGAAAATCTTTCAGATATTCCTCCATGATTTCAGGTCGTTCCGGACGGGGACCCACCAATGCCATATCCCCTTTCAGTATATTGAAAAGCTGGGGAAGTTCATCAAATCGAAGAGCACGAATAACCTTGCCAACCGGCGTAATACGCTTATCATCATCGCTTGCAAGACGAGCTTTACCGTCTTGCTCTGCGTTAACGATCATACTGCGAAATTTGATCAAATTGAATTCACGGCCATTAAGCGTGAGCCTCTTTTGTTTAATAAAAACCGGACCTCTGTCATAGGCCTTAATGAATATGGCTATGATTGGCATGATGGGAATCGAAATCACCAAACCAATAATGGAACATACGATATCCAAGATTCGTTTCACCAATAACTGTTCCGTGCTGGGGCCTTCATTCCGGCATAAATAAACCAATGAATCATCAATCTGAGTTTCATGAGCATTATGCATCATCACATCCCCTATATTAGGTATCACATACAAGCGGATATCTTTTTCAAAGCAATATTCAATTAACTTAGTACGGAGTTCTAGATTGATGTCCCCTAATACGACTGTTGAATAATGGTCTAATTGCCATTTCAAATTTTCAAAGCCTTCACGTTCGTCTAAGATCACATGGATATTAAAACGAGTTTTCAATTTATGAAATTTGTTAAAAGTTATTATATCGATTCTCGAATCCCTGCCAATTGCCACGCAGTCACGTGCCGGATATAGTAAAAAGAAAATCTTATTTGCATAACAGTAAAAAAGCGCACCAATAAAGGTTTGAGCAAGGGACAGAACAGCCAAAGCAGTTGGATTCATAATTTCTCTTGCGACCAAACACATTACGATAAACATAATCGTATTCGTTATTAAAACTGCAAGAAAACACGAGTATATAAGCTCACCCGTAGTTAATATACCGATTCGCAAACATCTATACGCTGCAGCCAACACAAGTAGAATAACGACATATAAAAATATAATAATGAAATTCCCCTTGAAAAAGAAAACTGCCTGCTCATAATACGTAAGGAATACAAATACGAACAATGACAGCATAACTATTATAAATATTATTTGATTTAGAAAATTTACTAGTTTCGCATATCTTCTCAGCGCATCCATACCTGTGCCTTTATAATCAACTTTTCATACTATTACATATAATTTCACTTTTATACGTCCATTCTACAACAATTAATAATTGAAATCAAATGTAAAAAGAGACTTCCCCTATTTAGCGTTATGCCGCACCTTGGCTTGTTGGCACAACGCGGCTCGATTATAACATATGCATGGCTGTTCAATGCAACTATTGATAGAGCCTTAAACTTAAACCCAGATTATCATAATCAAACGCCGTATTTTCCGCCCGCGACACGCCGGATTAATCCGGATAATTCCATCATCGTGAGCGAAACATTTACCTCGCCCGGCGAAAGGCCTGAAAGCGCCGCTACGCCCTCCGCGCTCAAATCCTGATGATGCAGCAGTTCATAGATGCGCGCCTGTGTGAAATCCAGCACGGGCTGCGCTTGCTCCTCGTTTGCCGCGGCCTTTCCCACGCCGTAATATGCTAAGATGTCCGCCGCATCGCGCGCAGGCACCGCGCCCGCCGCAATCAGCGCATCCGGCAGCTCCGAGACGTTTACAAATGGCGGCCCCGGCGTTGCGAATATATCCTTGCCATACTGCACCGCAAGCGATGCCGTGATGGCCGTGCCGCCCTTCATCTCGGACTCGACAACGAGCAGACCGCGAGACAGCCCCGCGATGATGCGGTTGCGCACAGGAAAGTTGCTCATGTGCGGCGCAGCACCAATGGGCAACTCCGATATCACCGCGCCATTTTGTATGATTTTATAGTAGAGTTCTTCGTTTTCAGGCGGATAGATCACATCAACGCCGCAGCCCAGTATCGCGATCGTCGAAAGCCCCGCATCCAGCGCACCCAAATGCGCAGCCGTGTCTATGCCGCGCGCAAGCCCCGACACCACGCACATGCCATCAAGCCCACCCGCGATGCGGCGGGCATGCTCATAACCGCGCCGTGTGCAGCGGCGTGTACCCACAATGCCTATGGCGCGATCTAAACTGCCCATCTCGCCTTTTACGAACAGCACAGGCGGAGGCCATGGTATTGAAGCTAGCGGTTCAGGGTAACCATCGCTAAGCCGAGTCAGCGCGTATATATCTTTGGAAGAAAGCTCGCAGAGCACCTCGGTGATGCGCTGATCCGAGCACGCGGCGTGTGCAAGGCGCAGCGTCTCGGCTGGCAGGGTTTGCAGTGAGTCCGAGTCACTTTTTACAGCGTCAAAAAAAGCCGCCGCCGAGCCAAACAGACGCAATACCTGATAAAACGACTTGGCGCCAAGCCCCAGTGACGCGACCCAAATCCAGTACTTTTCCTCTTCTGTGTATCCGTTCATCATTATCCCCAATATCTTTGATCGGGCGCGCGATATTGAAGCGCCTCGGCAAGATGACCTTCCCCGATCGTCTCCGCCCCCGCAAGGTCGGCAATGGTACGTGCCACCTTGAGCACGCGGGCACGTCCGCGCGGGCTAAGGCCAAATGCGCTATACGCCGTCTCCATGAGCTTTCGGCACGGTGCGCTGAGCGCACAATTTGTTTCTAACTGCTCGCCCGACAGCGATGCGTTGCCGTATACGCCGGTGCCTGCGTAGCGACGATGCTGTATCTGCCGCGCGGCGTTGATGCGTGCCCTCACTGTCCGCGAGGTCTCGCCTGATTTTTCGTCCGTGAGCTCGCCGTATGTCACCGCATCCATGCCCACATGCATATCGATACGATCCAGCAGCGGCCCGCTGATGCGGGACAGATACTGCCTGATTTCACGGGGCGAGCAGCGGCATGGCTTGTCGCTGCCGTAGTTGCCGCACGGGCACGGGTTCATGGATGCTATCAGCATCACGTTTGCGGGATAGGTGACCTTCGCGTTGGCGCGCGCTATGCTGATCTTCCTGTCTTCGAGCGGCTGGCGCAGCGCTTCAAGCGCTTCACGCTTAAACTCCGCCAGTTCATCCAGAAACAGCACGCCGCCATGCGCGAGGCTGATTTCGCCCGGCATCACATGATGGCCGCCGCCTGTCAGCGCCGCGGTCGAGAGTGTATGGTGCGGGCTGCGAAACGGCCGCGAGGTGGCGATGCCGCCCGCATTGATGCCGCAGACCGATTGGATTTTGGATATTTCAAGCGCTTCGTTAAAGCAAAGATCCGGCAGTATGCCCGGCAGTGCACGCGCCAGCATGGTTTTGCCTGACCCAGGCGGCCCGATAAAAAGTAAATTGTGCGATCCTGCTGCCGCAATCTCCAGCGCGCGGCGTGCCTGCTGCTGTCCGCGTATATGTGCCATGTCGCTTTGGCAGAGTTCTCCGTCGTCGGGCTGATACACAAGCGTGGGATATGGTGTGATGAGCTCTGGCCCGCAAAGATGCGCCTCAAGCTGCGAGAGTGTCTCTACGGGATATATCTGCAGCCCTTGCAAATAAGCGACCTCACCCGCATTCTCGGGTGGGATAAACAGCTTCTTG
The DNA here is from genome assembly GCA_023399095.1 of Bacillota bacterium. GTDB lineage: Bacteria > Bacillota > Clostridia > Christensenellales > SZUA-584 > SZUA-584. The sequence goes on along the minus strand of JAEWQS010000116.1, from coordinate 6,461 downwards.
AAACCCGCTTCTCGCGCGGATATCGCCATAGGCAGCGCGCCCGCGATGCCGCGCAGTTGGCCGTCCAGAGACAGCTCGCCCAGGAAAACGCTGTTTTCGTCGGGCGGCGGGATCTGGCCACTGGCGCAGAGCAAACCAAGCGCAATCGCAAGATCATAAATCGGCCCCTGTTTTTTTAAATCGGCAGGCGCGAGATTAATTGTGATGCGCTGCTGCGGATAACCAAACCCTGAATTTTTAATCGCGGCGCGGACGCGCTCCTTAGATTCGCGCACGGCAGCGCCGGGCAGCCCGACAGTCTCGTATGACGGCATACCCGAAGAAATATCCGCCTCCACGACCACAGGAAATCCGATGAGCCCCAAGAGCCCAAAGCTTGAAATTTTCGACAGCAAAATTTGCCTCACTTAATTAGGAAACAAAGATCAGATGAAAAGTACCAAAAGCAACCAGCGCTGTTATCGTGTTTTCAACACAACGCAAGACCAGCATTTTAAAGTGCTGATGACAAATGAATCAGTATTTCCTTTATTCCTGTACAGGCACGGCTGGCTTGTCTTTGAACACAAGCAGCTTATTGCCCGCAAAGTTGACAGTAAATGAAAAGACGGTCGCGATGAGCTTCGCGATGATGTTGGGCAGACCGTACAGATCGCCGAGTATATAGACCGCGAGCGTATTAACGCCCAGCGATACGAGATTGACAAATATGAATTTAATAAAATCAGCAGATAAAAAGACCGGATGAATGGTGCGTTGTGGCAGTTGGATGCTGTAGACGCTGAAGAACTTGAGTTTTATTTTGAACGTCCAGAAACGGTTCCAGACAAAGCTGTTGATCACGCCGCATGTGTACGAGATAACATTGCTGAGCACCAACGGCCATCCCAAAACAAGGTTCAGCAACGATAGGACGCCATAATCCACAAAGAAATTGACGACACCCACCACCTGAAACTTGAAGAAGTGCACAAGGCCATTTTTGTATTTTTGAAAAAGTTTTTTCAGCACCTTTTTTTTCCTCAATAGAACGGCCACGACGGCAGCCAGCGCAGGAAGGTGTCTGAGTATGTCTTAGACACCACGGTGCCAGTCGTCACTGGATAGAACATGACGAAAAGCACGAGACAGATGCCAAGGAAGATAAACACCGCCTTTTTGCCGTGCCGCGTTCTCTCAATCAGGTATTTTGCGAGCACAGTCATCAGCAATATCAAAAACGGCAGCGTCGCGAAATAGTGATAGATGTACGTTTCTCTGGAAATCAACACCCAAGGCAGATATTCCGACAGTGCCGCGATGGATAGGAACATCGTACGCCGTCCCAGCCGCCCCTTTCGTATGCGAATCACGATCAGCGTGATGACCGAACCGAGCGCACCCCACCATATCGCGGGATTGCCCATCGTGGACATGGATGACATGGTGCCGTCGGTATAGCCCTTGCCCTGAAAGAAGAATACCGGTTTTATATCCAGCGGCCATGAATACCAGCTGGACGAGAACGGATGCGGTGATTCAGGGTTTAAATCACTATGATAGTTAAACATGTACTCCTGATTATGCAGAACATCCGCAAAATTATAGGCATCCTCGCCCTCCACGAGCATATACGGGATATACGAAAGCAGATAAATGATGAGCGGCACAACGATGAAGAACAATACGCACCAAAGGAGCGTGATAAATGTCTTTTTAACAAAGGCATTGCTCACAGACTCCAAAAACGCGCGTCGTTTTGAATCCATACCCTCCTCATTTTCGTCGGTTAGCGCTTCGCGTGCATAAAGGTATTCACGATAACGCTTGAAAAGCTGAATGCAAAGCAGCACAGCAAGGCCTGCGCCCGCGTATATGCAGAGCCACTTTGTGGCTGCGCCAAGGCCGAAGGACACGCCGCAAAGCGCAAGCGGGAGCAGCGATTTCTTAAGCGGCTGCCGGTTGTAATTCGTCTCGGTGTAAAGATACATGAAGAAATACATGAGCATGATAAAGAATACACTGTAGCTGTCGATCGTGGCGATACGCGTCTGCGTATAGTGCATAAAATCCAGCGCGAACAGTGCAGTCGGGATAAACGCGTACAGCGTCTTCTTGAAAAGCCGTTTGCCGAAAAGGTACATCAGCGGGAGCATCAGCACACCGAACAGCGTGCCCATGCAGCGCCAGCCAAATGGGTTCATGCCAAACAATCGGATGCCAATGCCAAGTATGATTTTGCCGAGCGGCGGATGTGTGATCTCATACGGCTTGATGTGGTTGATGTTCTCATAAGCCGTGCGCGCATGGTATACCTCATCAAAGTACATTTCGGTCATGTAATAAGTGCGCTGCGGCACAAACTTCTGCTCGTCGAACATGAAGACAGGGGCGTTGCCGCGCTCCGCTTCGGGATTTGTATTTTTGACCGACTTGATGGCAACAGGCTTGCCGTCGGCATCGCAAAAGCCCATCTCCAGCATACGAAGGCCCGGCTCATCCACATGGATGGACACATACTTAGCGGTAAAGCTTGAGTCAAAGAACTGCCATTCGTACATATCCGTGGTGGCGTGCTCCACCTCAAGCGGCTCCATCGTTGTCGTCGAGGTGCCATCGTCGGCTGTTTCTGTCACTTCTGATAGCGCAGGGCTGTAGCCCTCGCCATCCTCAGAATAAAAAAACGAGAACGTGCCCTTGCCAAGCGACGTAAAATAACGAATACTTGAAATGTCCTCTATCTGCTCAAACTCAACAACGATCTCGTCGCCGTCCATGTTATAAAACGTCTCGGGTATCTCGGAAGCGCCGAGGTTCATGAACGCAACCACCGCATAAATCAGCGTCACAGCCATCATCACGAGCCAATCAAGGCGCGTCATATGTGTGGAGTCGTGTTTGTCGAATAGTCTTCTGCGGGCGTGTTTTTGCCAGTCGATCTTCTTGTCTTTCATCCTTTTATCCTATCTTACCCTTTGAGCGCGGGGCTTTTGATAAGCAAAGCGCTGCTGGAAAGTTTTTTAAACGTGAACATGAAATAAATAATATACAAAAGCACATTGACACCTGAAATCAGCAATGTCGGCAGCTCAGCCGGCAACACGGAATCCGCATACAGCACCACCATCTGATTAAGCAGCGCCGTTATCGAAAAGGCCGCGCCAAAAAACAGCGATGCGCCATCCCGCGAATACACATAGGCGAGCAGTAAAAAGGCGATTGCAGGCAATATGTACCTGTCGTGCATGGAATGCGCAAGCATAAATACGGAAATGATCAGAAATGCCGATACATCGAAAAGCCGCCTCTGACTGCGTGAGCGCCATTGAAAAAACGCCACAATAGCGCAGGTAATCACAATAAATATGACGCCCCATGTCTGGTAGTTGAAGAACCACAGCGGCGAATCACTTGGCCGCCAGTTGGCGCCTGTCAGTGCAAACAGGTTAAACGCGTTGATGGAGGCATACGGGTAGGATTTGACGGTGCCCACATATTTTTCAAGTATCCAGGTTATCGGCTGGTCGCCCGTAAATGGCAGCACACCCAAGACAAATACCGCCGCGCCAATCGCAAAACCGCCGAGCACGCCGAGCACGCCGCGACTGAGCCTGTCCTTTTTAAACAGCGCAAACAGATAATACAGCCCAATCACGGGCAGAAGCATAATCGCCTGCGGCTTGATAAGCAACGCGAATGCGAAAAAAAACGCGCCGAGCCAAGGGTTGTCCTTCCTTAGATGATAAATGGTGAGCACAGCGAAAAGCATAAAGAATGCGTCCACCTGCCCCCAGACACTGCTGTTGAAAAAAAACGCGGGATTGAACAGCAATAATGCCGCGCAAAGCAGTGCGAATGTTTTGCCCATTTCCTTCTTCGCAATCTTAAACACAATAACAGCCGTGATAACCTCCGCTGCGATAGACGGCAGCTTGATAATGAGCGTAAAAAAAGCGCCGGTTGCCTCAATGGAAAAAAGGTCTCGCAAAAGCCCAAGCACCCAAAGCACATACATATAACCCGGCGGATAATCCGCAAATATGCCGGAGGTATAAAAGTGAGACGGGCCGCTTTCATATACCGCAATGGCCCAGCCCTTGAAGCAGCCGATATCTGTCGTATAGCCTTCATAAATCAGCGCAACAATGACCCGGATGGCCACTGCCAGCACAGCCGTCAGTACAAAGCCCGACCATGTTGATTCATCATCGTCCGCAATAGCGGTTCGGACATTGAGCAGCACACACACGATAATAAAAATCGCTGATATCACAATGGTTAGTATGGTAGCCAGTACTGTGACGGAGGGAGATGCGGCAGAAGGTTTGAATGCATCGTCCGCAAAACCCGTCCCCAAAGGCAATGAGGCCAGCAAAATGATTATTACTAAAAGAACTAAGATCCTTTTCATCGTTCCCCTGTATCTTCGATAAACTCAAAAGCGCCCATTATATGGTTAATTTTGTCGCTCATGACCTCTATTATATCAAATCTTATACTTTCATCAATGCATTTTTTTTGATACGCGTAATCGAGCGCCGCACGGCAAATGCGCCGCTGCTTCACAGCCGTCACCGCTTCGGCAGGTGTTCCAAAACGGCTTTGCGTGCGTGTTTTTACCTCGCAGAATACGATGGTACCGCCATCCTTGAATATGATGTCGACTTCCCCGCCGCGTATGTAATGGTTTCTTGCGAGAATGGTACAGCCTTTTTGCTCCAGATAAGCCGCCGCCTGTTCCTCGCCGCGGTCGCCACGCTCGCGCATGTTCATCCGATCAGCTTCTTTAAAAACGACATGCGGTGAATCTCACACACACCGAGCTCCAGTATGCATTCACGGTGTTGTTTGGTCGCATAACCCTTGTGTTTGGCAAAGCCATAGCCCGGGTATTCTTGTTCATAATCGCGCATCATGCGGTCTCTCGTGACCTTGGCGATGATGGACGCGGCGGCGATGCTGTAGCACAGTGCGTCTCCGCCCGTGATCTCTTCATACGGGCGATCAATCTCAATACCGCCGATACGGTCGGAAAACACATAGTCAGGCTGAAAGGACAGGCCGGATATAGCCTGTGCAAACGCGCGCTTGGCCGCGTTCAAAATATTGATCTCGTCGATGAGGCCGCTGTCCGATACACCCACAGCATAGCAGAGTGCCTTATCCGTGATCTGCTCATAAAGCGCTTCGCGCTTTTTCTCTGTCAGCTTTTTAGAATCGTCCACGCCCGCGATCAGACAATCGCGCGGCATCACCACAGCCGCCGCGACGCACGGCCCTGCAAGCGGCCCACGGCCTGCTTCATCGATTCCCGCAACAAGCTGCCCCGATTCCCAAAACGGCTTTTCATATTGGCTCATGGCGATGAGCCTATCTAGCTCCTCACTCTGCATCGTCACCGAAACGCTCAAGCGTAATACGCCCGAGGCGTCCTCCTCTGAATTCATCGAGCAGCACCTTGGCGCCGCGTTCCGTATCTGTTTCGCCCTGCCGCAGTAAAAACCCTCTTTTGACGCATATCGCTTCGAGAATTTCGTGCGCTGTGCCCTTTTCCTCCACGCCATATCGCCCGGTGATGGCACCCGACGCAGCGGAGCGCAGCATATCGATCAACGCGACGGCCAGCGCCGTCTCGTCGAGAATCTCCTGCTTTAAGCTGCCGCACACCGCGATCTTGGCGGCGGTCTCCTGAGACTCAATCTTGGGCCAGAGCAGCCCCGGCGAATCCAGCAGCTCTAAGGTATCCGAAAGCTTCACCCACTGCAAGCCGCGCGTCACGCCCGGCTTGTCCCCCTCCTTGGCGCTCTTTCGCCCCACAAGGCGGTTGATGATGGCCGATTTGCCCACGTTGGGTATGCCCGCAACGAGCACGCGGATGGTTTTGCGCACGCCTTTTTCGGCATAGCGTGCAATCACAGGCGCTGCGGCTTTGCTGATGGCGCCAAGCAGCAAGCCCTTTTTATCACGCATGGCATTAAAGGAAAGTGCGTTGCCGAACTCGCGTTTGTAATAATCCGTCCACAGCTTTGTCTGCTGTTCGTCCGCAAGATCGCTTTTGTTCAATACCACGATACATGCCTTGCCCGAAAGCAGCTCCAAAAGATCAGGGCTGAGCGTGCTTTTTGGGGCTCGCGCGTCTATCGCAATCACCGCGACATTGATAAGCTTAAGTTTTTCGCCGATCTGACGGCGGGATTTGGCCATATGGCCGGGATACCATTGTATGTCCATTTTTTATACCTTTAGTTTCTATAACTTCATCGTTTCTTTTTAACTTCCTAAAACGAATAAAGTATATCATAAAATGATGTGTTTTTCGAAAACAAAAAAAGAAGCCGACAAGCGGCTCCTTTATTTTTAGTATCTTTTTTCCTTAAGTTTGGCAGACTTGCCGACGCGATCACGCAGGTAGTAAAGCTTCGACCGCCTGACTTGGCTGTGCCGCATCACTTCGATGCTCGCAATCTTCGGCGAGTGAACCG
>JAEWQS010000093.1 GCA_023399095.1 Bacillota bacterium | reverse complement strand
TCTCTGGCTTGGAACCATTCTCTCGTCCGGTTCCTCTCCCCCGATTTTCGCGGTGGAGTTCGTATGTTACCAGACGCCAGGGGCGTTTGTCAACATCGTTCGATCTTGTACTTTCTGGCAGCTATGCTACCTTCGCACCTGTCCGTTTTGCGCTTCGCTGTTTAGCGGGCACAGTAGTGAATAATATCAGTGCGACACTGTTTTGTCAACACCAAAACACAAATTATTATATTTTCCGCAGATAAATATTGTGACGTGGAATTAAAAGACTGCACGAAGCTCAGAAAACAACAACCAAGGTATCGAAGACCTCGACTATCTAACTGAATACAGCTTATTGTTATAGTGTCGTCATCCTATTGCCTTTGGATATTCGCCGCAAAGCAGGCGGTATGGAGAATCGTCTTCTTCAATGGCAGGGAAACGACCGATCTTTTCATAAAATCGATTATCGTTTGTGTCGTCATTACACATGGATACTTCCCCAAGCAGCACTGCGCCCGTTCCTTCTTCCACGCTGAAGTCATGGTAAAGATACGGGTATATGGTGATGCTCTCACCCGGTGTGAGCTTGACTTGTGTGCCAGCCGGAACATAATATTCACGGCCATCCGCGCATACCTTAACGTTAGTTTCGTCAAATCCCCCGTCAGCCGTGGAGTTGTAAAGTCGGATGAGCACGTTACCCCCGCCGCGATTGATGATATCCTCCATCTTAGACCAATGAAAATGCATGGGTGCGTATTGACCGTCCTCGAGCATGAGCAGCTTTTCTGCATAAGGCTTTCTGTATTTGTCGATTTTGACATTACCATTTCTGAGCGTAATCAAAGAAAAACCGGTTTTTTCAAAGTTACCTTCGCCGTAATCAGTGATATCCCACCCGAGCATGTTGTCACGAATTTCGTCATACTCTTTTCCTTTGTCTGCCCAATCCTCAGGAGTAAAACTGCAAAAAGGCGGCAATTTAAACCCGTGTTTGCATACCATTTCCTCCATTCGTTTAATGGCTTCATTAATCCTCGACCTCTTCATCATAGCCTCCCGCTATCGACATACACATCGGCGCGCACGTCATTGTTCCATATAGTGTAACACATATTAACGCATTGTCATAGTCTTCATGGCGTCAAATCATGGCCAAACATGTCAGAATGAACGCATCATTTTCTCAAACAGTTTGACCATTTGCGGATCATAACGCGTTCCCGCACTGTCATGAATAACCCGCATCGCTTCCTCTTTTGTTTTCGGCGCTTTCTGCTGTGACGGATAAAGCATTCGGTCAAAGCATTCCACTATTGCGATAATTCTCGCAAGCAATGGGATCGCATTTCCTTTAATACCCTTGGGATACCCTTGTCCGTCCCAGCGTTCATGATGATACAGCGCAACTTCCGCCAGATCTATCGTATCGTCAAAAGAATTGAGAATGCGATAACCGACCGTTGTATGCTTTTTCATCTCCGCCAGTTCTGAGTCAGTCAATTCATAATTCGTGTCCAGCAGCTTTGGGTCAAGCACGATCTTGCCAATATCATGCAAAAAACCGCCGAATTTCAATTTGTGTGTTTCTACATCGCTGAGCCTCAGCAGCTTCCCCATTTTCAGACACAGCTCACCAACGCGCTCAGAGTGACCTCTTTCTCTTGGATGGTTTTCATGCAGCGCTAAAACAATGGCTTTGATGGCATGGCTTTTCACATTCTCCCGGTCCAGCGTTTTCTCACTATACATGTTCGCCTCTGCCCGGTCGAGAATTTCCAAAACATCAACTCCGGCGATCGTCGTGGTATCAGCCCCCATGGAGATGCTTCCCTTTATGGCTTTGATCTGAACCTTGTCAAACTCCGTTTTTATACGAGAAATTACGTTTTTCACTTCTTCGCCAGATGTTTTTGGCAGAAGAACAACAAACTCATCCCCACCCCATCTGGCAATGATATCATCCGCTCTGCATGTTTTTTTGAACACCTCGGATACTTTCTTAAGCAGCATGTCACCATACGCATGGCCAAAAATATCATTGGTAAGCTTTAATCCGTTGACATCACCCATAATAATGGACAGCGGAAGATTCCTCTCCGTGTTTATACGCTGAAGTTCTTCCTCAAAAAAACGCCGGTTATACAGACCCGTCAATTCATCATGATAGCTTAAAAATTCGATTTTCTGCCTTTGCTCTTTTTTATCCGTCACATCCCGGAAAACCAGCACAGCCCCAACCGTTTGGCCGTTTTCATCCCTAATCGGTGCGGCGCTGTCTTCAACATAAAACTTCTTGCCCTCTTTAGATGTGAGCACCGCGCTGTTGCCCATCTCGTGAATCGCGTCCGTTTCCAATGCCGCCGCAATGGGATCCATGATCTCACTGCCCTCGTATTCGTGCGACAACACAAACACAGCCTTATAATGACGTCCGACCGCTTGTTCCTGTGTCCATCCCGTCAGTCTCTCCGCTATGGTATTGAGCATTTCTATGTGTCCCTGACGATTCATTACCATTACGCCATCACCTATTGAGACGATCGTCTGAAGATATTTGTTGCGCTCCAGAATGAGATTGTCCTGGGCTTGCCTGCGCTCAACCGCGTTCCAAACGCCGTTCATCAGCACCGTCATCTCATAAACGTCAAAATCATCGTAATCACATTGCTTGTTGCCAAGTCCCACAACGGCCACAATCTGCTCGTCAATAATAACCGGTACAGACATAAACCTTTTCAGTTCCACATGCCCCTTGGGGTAGCCCTTCTTAAGCGGGTGCGACGCCTCAAAATCATTGACGATAATGGGCTTTCTTTTGCGAACAACCTCTCCCCATACACCCGTTTTATCAAGGTAGTATTTGCTTTGTTGCTCCGCAACGCCGCATGCGTCCATCACATCCTTAGACCAGGAGTTTATCACGAACTCTCTGCTTTCCTCATCATAAAAGTAAATATAGCCATATTTACTTTCAGTCAGCTTGAGCGCTTCATGAAGCACATAATCAAGCTGCTCCTGCTTGCTTTCAAAGCTTTTGTTCAAAACACCAACGAGAATTTTGTTGCGAATCAGCGATTTTTGCTGTCGAATTTCACGATTGCGCTGCTGAGTGATATCTCTGATATATGCGCCCACGCCGATAGAGCCGTTTATCATTTTGACCGGGAACTTCGTTGTCTGATAAATATGACCGTTCCATACAACTTCATCGACAATGCGGGTTTGCTTTTCCAAAACAGCCTCATCCGTTTTCCTGCGAAGCTCCGCAAACGCCACATCTGTCAATTCAAAATCGTCCGCACCGATGATATCACTGCTCTTTCTTTGATAAAACTCCTCCAGCGCCTTATTGACAAACACATACTTCAAATTTTCATCCTTGAGATAGACAAGGCTTTCATCCGCGTCTATAAAAGTGCTAATAAGTTCATTGAAATTCTCAATTTCCTTTTTTGATGTTTTAAGCTTTTTTGTGTTTAGGGATATGATCGTTATCAGAACGAAGAGCACAATAATTGTTAGACCTCCGAATACAAAAATGGCTGTTGATACATTTTTCTCTCGCTGTGCCATCATCATCTTTTCCGTAATATCATCAATAACGGAAAAAAGGCATTCTTTCCCTTCATACATGACGGGATATGAGAAAACCTCCACATCGCGCACCTCACCGCTGGCCAAACGATGCTTGAATACAAAATAGTTTCTTTCTTCTTGTATGGCCGCCTGCATTTCTTCTTTCGTTTCCTGCGTTGTCAAAGTATTGATTTGTGTGATACTCATGGATTCAAGCTCTTGCTTTGTGTAGCCGTAAAACGAAACGGCGGCTCTATTGGCATAGATTATCACTCCTGTTTGATCGTCAATCAGAAGCATAATCGCACCGTGCTCCTCAAAAAGCTGTGCAAAATCAGCATCGTCCTGCGGCTGAGCACTTGCTGTTTGAGGCAGCCCCAACAAAAAAAGCAAGGCTATCACCATGAATAGCTTTCTCATATCACATCTCCCTGCAAGGTTAACTCATGATCTCTATAAATCGTTGAGCCACAACGGGGTCAAACTGAGTCCCCGCATTCTTTCTAATTTCCTCTAAAGCTTGTTCCTTGGACAGCGCCTTTCTGTAAACCCTGTCCTCCGTCATTGCGTCGTATGCGTCTGCCACCGCTAATATGCGCGAAAGCAACGGAATATTCTCCCCTTTAAGTCCTTGAGGATATCCCTTTCCGTCCCAGCACTCATGATGTGATAGGATGTATTCGGCAATGGGGTCAAGCTCCGGTGAAGATACAGCGATTCTGTATCCTATCTCAGGATGTCTTTTCATTACTGCCCATTCTTCGTCGTTGAGTTTTCCGGGTTTGTTCAAAATACGATCGTTGATGCCGACCTTTCCAATGTCATGCAGCATGGCAAAAAGTTCGAGCTCATCCAGGCTTTTTTGCGGCAGCCGCATCCTTTCGCCGATTTTCTTGCTTAAAAGGCTCAGTCGCTCCGCGTGTTCCTCCGTCTCCTGGCTTCTTTCATACATCGTGGCCATAATCGACGATAGAATCGTGCTGTGAGAGCTCTTGCGATTCAACAGCTTTCGATTGTGCATGTACTCTTCGGCTTCCTTGGCTGCCTGTTCGATTGTTTCACTTTCTAGGTTCTTCGCGCCAAAGCCCAAAGATACACTCACATCATACCGGCGGTTTGGATTCATCCCGTTATGCTGCTCGCATGCTTTGTGTATGCTGCGAAGGATGCTGTAGGCTTCATGCGAATCGGTGTTGGGCAACAGCAGGCTAAACTCATCGCCTCCGGTTCTCGCAAGAATGTCTCCCTCGCGACAGCGCCTTTTCATAAAGCTTGCCGCTTCAATGATCACACGGTCGCCTTCTGCATGCCCGAACGCATCGTTGATAAGGCGAACCCCGTTGATATTCGCGATGATGACCGAAACCGGCACATAGCAGTCATCCTCCAGCCTTGCCTTTTCTTCTTCAAAAAACTTACGGTTGTAAAGGCCGGTTAATAAATCATGATCGCTCATATGCTTGATTTGGGCTTCCCGCTGCTTTTGCTCCGTTACATCGATAATAAGCCCCTCAAGAGCCACCACGTTTTCTTCTTCATCATAAATCCCTTGCCCCATCTCTATGACCCATTTGCGTCTCCCGTCTTTGTCGATAATCTCATACTCATTCTGAAACGGTATTTTCAGAGCAAGAATGCGTGCCCATTCCATCCTTAAGATTTCGTGGTATTCGGGTGCTATCAGGTCGATAAAAGAAGCGTCTTTATTATAAAGGAGGTTTTCGGGCTCATAGCCCGTAAGTTTTTTACAGCCTTCCGACACAAACAGCATCGTCCAGTCATGGTCGTTTCGGCACCTGTAAGCCATGCCCGGCAAGTGGGCAAGAAGAACAGCCTTACTTCTCTCACTCTCCCGCAAAGCGGTTTCTGTCAAAATCCTCTGTGTCACATCCTCAATTATACACAGATGGCTTTTTCCGGCCTTATCATCCTCTTTATTCAGAGACACCACGTTCATATTGATCCAAGCTGTCTGCCCGTCCGGCTTGTCTATCTTCTTTATCGATGTATAGCTGCTGACATTACCCTGCTTAAATTGCGCAAAGCGCTCCACATCCCCCTGCTTTTCATCGGTTCCACTCAGCATATCTACGCTCATTTGGGCTATCTCCTGCTGTGTTCTGCCAAGGATTCTTTCAAGCTCTCTATTAACACCTTCAGAGCCCAACTTGTCGTCTTCGCCCAGCGCAACGCCCATCGGCAAATGATCAAAAAGTTTTCTAAAAACATCTTCCCTTTCATTGAGCCTTTTGCCTATCTTGGCAAGCATGCTGTTCTTGCTAAACAGTTTGAAGATAACTGCCAAAAAAACAAACGCCAGCAGTGCTTCGAGGCTTGCATGGGCTACATTTTTGCTTATATCTTCGTTCCATGCAGATGCGGAATAGTTGATGCCAAGAACTCCAACAGCCTGACCCGTGAGTGTGTCTTGCAATGGAACGAGTACCGTCTTCCATGGTTCAGTCTCGTCCTCGGTCATCATCGGCTCATTTTCCATCAAGGCTTCCAAGTAAACCTGCGCCCGGGCATCAGGCATGACGTCAGTTCCGGATGGTTCAGAAATGACAAGAACACTGAGTCTATCGTCATGCTGTGCATAAATAAACAACGCGCAAACATCTTCATTATAAAGCTTAAAGCGCTGCAATCCTTTTTTTATACTAAGAAGTTCAGAAGAATCAAAATGATTCAGGTCGGTAGATATCTCTTTGATCAGGTCGGCAGACATGAAAGCCATACCGGCCTGCGCAACGTCAATTGCATGTGAAATCTTTTGCTGACGATATGCATTGGTTGTGCCTAACACGTGCAAAGTCCCAAGTACCAGAATAAGCACACCCAATAAGTGCAGCAAGATAATTCTGAAAAGCTTCGGTCTTACTTTTTTTTGGGCAAGATGATCAGAAATGTTGTTCATACTGCCACTCTCCCTAATGAACTGAATACAATGCGAGAATAACCGAATACCTCATCTTTTGTAAATGTTATTATTTCCCAAGTGCTATATGACAATAAACCGCTCTTCGCACTTCTAAAATGTGACTATCTCCATTACCGGCGGTATCTATATTTATACAATAACCGTTTTTTGTATTTATAAAACGAGACAACTGAAATAAAGCGACCAAATGATTGTTTTCTAATGATGATGAAGGAGAGCGACAGAATAATATCTTAAACTCGTTATTCGATACTCAGCACCGCTGAATCGTTTTCCCTTCCGTACGGCACGGGAATTTGCACCCAAAGGCTGAATGTACTGGGCATCGCTGTGCGCATTGCTTTGAAGCTGTATTTCACAAAAAGGGTGCCCATCTGGCCATCCTTGCCCTTTTCATAACGGATGCAGTCGGCATGTAATTGATGCCGGTCATTCACGCCAAGATAGCGGTTTGTAGCGAGCACATAATCGCGTCCAACGAGTGAGACGCAAGGCCTTGAACGTATTGTTTTACCCACTACGTACGGCGCAATGAAAAGGCTCAGCCACGGCAGCAGCACGCCGGGCAGCGCAATGGGAACCATGGGCGGCAGCTGCGAATCCGGCTCCATAGAAAACAGTACGAACGGCAGAAAAATGATAGCAAGACAAACGCTGAAAAGCACCGAAAGCCGTATACACTTTTTATGCGTTGCATGTCTTTGTGCCGCCGCGATTTCTTCGATCTCGCTTGGCTCATACTCAAAACGGATCAGCACATTTTCTTTTTCAAAAATCTTGCGGAGCCGTTTGGCTCTTAAATGAAAGGCGGGCATCAGTATAAAACACAAAAAAGCCGCGGCAATGCCAAGCCCCAGCTCCGGCTCATTTGCGGTTAAGCCACCATAGAAAGCAAGCCCGATGAATGCAAAGGCCAGCGCAGCCAGCAAAGGCACACGGTTCGTTTTTTCCATTCAACATACCCCCACTCACCTTTAATTGTTAACTCTTAATTGCAAATTGCTTCACGCCCGGCCCGGTCAGCTCCGAGCGTCCACCCGAGAGCCGCTGTACTTCGATCTGCACATCGATACGCGTCTTTAATGCCTCCACATGCGAGATGACGCCGATCAGCTTGCCCTCCCGGTTCCCGAGCGCCGAAAGCGTTTGCAGCGCGGCTTCCATGTAGTCTTCATCGAGCGACGCAAAGCCCTCGTCGATAAACAGCGAATCAATACGTGCTGCGCCCGACGACATCTCGGACAGCCCGAGCGCCAACGCCATGGATACGATGAAGCTCTCTCCTCCTGAAAGGTTGCTGACAGGCCGTTTCTCACCCGCCTGGTCCATATCGATCACCGCTAGCTCCAGCGGCTTGTCTGGCCCCTTCTCGTCGCGTACGAGGATATAACGGTCGCTCATGCGTTTTAAGCTCTGATTGGAAAAGCGCAGCAGCGCGTCAAACGTAATGCTCTGCGCCATGCGGCTGAACTTGTTGCCGCTGGCCGATCCGATCAGCGCGTTGAGCTTCTCCCATTTTTCGACCGCCAGCCTGTATATCTTCTCCTGGCTTTTAAGTGTTTTGACGGTCTGCCGACTTTCAGCGTTGGCTTTCAGTATCTGTCTCACGCTGCCCAGCCTCGCGATTTCCCCGGATATCAACGCGCCCAGCGCGTCTGCCGAGCTCCCAAGCGCATCTGCGTCCGGCTGCTCTCCCAGCGCCGCAGCCGCGTCCATGTAAAGTCCGTAAAGCGCTGTCACATCTTCATCGTCCGATATGCTTTGAACGCTCACGGCATCCGCGGCGGATTTCTCATAGTTGGCTTTTAGGTTCAGCGAGAGCGTATCGATATCGCCTTTCGTGCGCGATAGATCCTTGCCGTTCTGCCCCAACGCCCGTGACGCCTGATCGGAGAGCTTGCGGCTCTGCTCCTTTTCATCCTGAGCCTGCTGCAAGCGTCTTTTAGCCGCCGTTTCCTCCGCATCGGCATCCATATCACCAAAGATTGCTTTTCTCTGTGCGTTCAATGCGTCGAGCTCCGTCTGCACCTGCTCTTTTCGCTGCTGCTTCTTTTTCTTGTCGTTTTCAGCATCCGCAATATTTCGCTTGCGGCTGTCGATCATCTCCACATCCTTGTCAATACCGCCAAAACGTTCTGTCATCGCAGTGACGTTCTCGGCGGCGTTGTTCTTTTTCTTGAGCAGATCCGTATAAACGCTGAGCCGCTTTTCAATCTCATCAATCGCTTTGGCGATCACGTCCGTTTCCGACTGCCCATCCAATGCGGATAACGACGCTCCGTTCTCGTCGATAAAACGCGTTTTCTCATCAAGCAATGCACCTAAATCATCGATACGCAGTTCGATCTGGCGCATTCGGTTTTTTATATCATCCCTTTGGCGCTGCATCTGCTCATACTGCTGTTTGGTTTCTTCAAAATAGGCATCGTCAAGCGCTTCTCCTGCTACGGGATGATCCAGAGCGCCGCAAAGCGGGCACGGCTTGCCGTCCTGGAGCCTGCGCCGTTCCTCGCCGAAGCGCATATTGAGCTTTGCGTACTCGAACTTTTCTTCTATCTCCTTGGCTGTCTGCTCGAAGGCGTTATGCTCGCTTTCCAGCGCGGCCTGCTGTGTTTTGAAGACTGTCAGTTTTTCCTGTGCTTTTTTGAGTTCATCCATCGCTTCAGCCAATGGAAGCGCCTTTTTGAGCAGCTCCAAGCGAGAGCGCCAATGGGACTCATCCTTGCGTGCAAGCGCTTGCCTGATCTGCGTCTCAACGATCTCCGCCATTTTAACAGCAGCGTCCAATTCTCTTTTTGCTTTGCCGCGCAGCTGTGCGCTCACGTCATCCGTCTCATAAAGCGCTCTGTATCTCTCGCCCGTTGCATCAGGCTCATACTTTTTGAATATGTCCAGAACCGCTTTTTTATTTGCGTTTATCCTATCGTCGTCATCTGCGATCTCTCGATCGAAACGCTTTATCTCATCCACTTTATTGGTCGCTTTTATATCGATCTCACGCACGATTTTGAGCGTGTCGGCCAGTTCGTCATTCTTCTTAATTTGTGTCTGCTCGACCTGCTCCGCCTGCTTGAACGCGAGCAAGCGCTTTTCCTTCTCTTCGGCTAGCGGCGTCTTTGCTTTCTTGTATTTTTCGTACTGTTCCTCAAGGCCTTGCAACTGCTGTGCCATCGCACGGCACGCTGAAAGCACGTTTTTGAGCGTTTCATGGGCGGCAGCCACCTCTTCCAGTTGAACCGCTTCCTCCTTGCGCGCCGCTTCCTCCGCTTCGCTGAGTATCGTGATGTCGCCGATGCGGCTGCGCGTTTCCGCAAGCTGCTGCTTTTGCCGCTGCGTTCTCTCATAAACGGCGATGGAAATGCGCCGGTATATATCCATATCCGTGATCTGTTCGAGTATCGCCGCGCGTTCATTGGAGTTGGCCTGCAAAAACTCTGCAAAACGAAACTGCGCCAGCATGATCGAGCGCGTGAACCGACCGTAGTCGAGCCCGCATATCTCCTCGATGCGTTCATCCACCTCGCGGATACGCGCCGCCGCCACTTGCCATGCGCCGTCAGCAGCCTGAGCCAAGAGCTCTCGTTTTACCGCGCGAAATGGCTTTGCCCCCTTCGCGCGTTCGTGCACAAATACGCTTTTGTATCGTTTGCCGCCTGCCGTGAACACCGCCTCGGCTCTGCAAGCTGACGCGCCCTTGTTCATCAGCTCGTCATGCGCATCGCTTATGGATTCAATGCGCGGTGTTTTGCCGTACAGCGCAAGGCATATCGCATCCAGCACCGTGGTTTTGCCTGCGCCAGACGGGCCAACAATCGCGAAAAGACCGCCCGCATACGCCCGGTCTGTCAGATCAATCTCAAAACGGCCCAGCAGCGAGTTGAGGTTTTCAATAACCACCTTCTCTATGCGCATGTTTCCGCCTCCTCCATCTCGCGGATGATCTCATTGAAGCATTCCACAAGCGCCTCTGTATCCTCCTCATTGTATGCGTCCTTTCCAATGCAGCGCAGAAACACATCCTGCACAGACATGGACGCCAGCGACTCGGATTCATCCGCCGATTCAAGCATCGCTGCCGCTGCTGCGGTATTGCGTATGCTGAGCACCTCGGCACACCCGCCGCGCACGGCTTCTGCCACGTCCGCGCTCAAATGCGGACAAGCCGCTTCGCCTGTATATGTGACCTCCACCCAAACGTTCTCTTGGGTAAGAGCTTGTAGCTGTTCTAATATTTCCTCACGATTGCCGCGTACCGAAGCCATGCGCTGAAACACCGGTACGGGTATCGCCTCGATAACAAGCCCTTCATCCAGTGACACCTCCAGCACACATTTTTCGCGCCCCAGTTCAGCAAAGCTCATAACGAGCGGCGAACCGCAATAACGTATCCGTTCCTGCTTGCCTACACGCTGCGCGCCGTGGATATGCCCCAGCGCTACATAGTCAATTTCCTTAGGAAAAACATCAGCACCCACCTGACCCAATGTGCCCACGTACAGCTCACGCACGCCGTCGCCTTCGGATCGCACCGCGCCTTGCGCAAACAAATGCCCCGTCGCAATGATGGGCAGCTCTTCGCCCTGTTCTTTTCGATATGCCAGCGCCACGTCCGTGACGTCACGGTAAAACTGCGCCGTCGCCGCCACAATGCGCTCATCCGTGGATTGCGCTTCGTCCTCAAGCCTCACCATTTCATTCTTGCGCAGGTACGGCACCGCGCAGCAAAGGCCGCGCACAGCTCCCGCCGCGTCCCGTAGCGGTATCACATGACGTTCAATCTCACTCGGCAGCCCGATTGTGTGTATATGTAGCTTCTCAAGCACACCCGCTGGCGCTTCGAGCATCGCAGGTGAATCATGGTTGCCCGCCACAACAATCACCGTTCGGCAGCATGTCCCAAGCAGTGACGTTAAAAAATCGTAGTAAAGCCGCTGCGCCTGTCCGCCCGGCGCGCCCGTGTCGAAAACGTCGCCCGATACAACAAGCGCGTCTATATCGCGCGACAGAATCGTGTCTTTAAGCCAGCATAAAAACTTCTCATGCTCGTCATAGCGTTTTTTCGTGTACAGGGTGTGGCCGATATGCCAATCGGATGTGTGCAGTATTTTCATGCCGCCCTCCGGAATTGTAATAGATGCTGTCAAGAATTAAAGCCTTTTGTCTTATTTCATAATAGCATGCAAAAAAGGCGTTTTCAACGAAATGAATTTAACGCCCCTTTGTTTAAATAAGACAAATATTTATCACCTAAATTTAGGATATCTTCAATAGTGTTGTTCCATCAAAGACTTCCGCTGACAGTATCCCTATAATTCTTGTCATTTCCAACTCAAATTGTCGTGTAACATCAATAAGGTCTTTATGGGCATGTATAAGCTCATGAATAAGTACACCAAGAAACTTTTGTTTTGATTTTAATTGATCTCTTCTAATTATCACTTTTTCAAGCTCTGAATCCCAGACACCCACAGAAGCATCGCCATATAAATCTGGCTTAATAGTCTCAGAAATTGCAATTTTATTCATTAAGTGATCAGCTTTATAGCTTCTAATTATTATAAATGACATATCAAAAACCTTTTTTTCGTCATTCGTTAATTTCTCGTATGGAACAAATTTGTATTCAAAACTTTCTCTATAGTTCTCTAAAATAGTAGCCACTGTTTCTATTTTGCCGCCTTCTACATCATAGGAAGTCTCAACTCGGGCTTTTATATTTTCGGGTATATATATAATCTTCTTTCCACTCTGCCGTAAAATATCTATAGTATCACCACTTAATGCTTCGAAATCCCTCGGAGATACAAACACAACATCATTCTGAACATTTAACCTCTTAACCGCGAATTCTGCAACATCTTTCCACTTTAATTCATCTTTAATTGTTCCTTGACTAAGCTCATTTAGATTATTCGTTAGTAAACTAATTACCATTTTGCTTTCTGAATTCAATAGTATGTCTTTTACTCTATCAGTATAAGCAGAACGTCCAACATTAGTTCTTTCCCTGTTGAGTGCTTTTTTTATAGAAGCGTTTAGAGAAGTAATGTTATACGAGAAGAGAAAATTGTCTTCTTCCGATACCTTGACCCCATTAATAAATATTTCTGCTTTTTCACTAACTTTCTCATATATCTCTCCAAACTGTGTAGTTTCTAATTGTTGCATTTTTCTAAAACACAAAAATAATTGTTTTGCATTCTCGATATCTGTTTTTGTACATCCTCGCATTTGGAAATCTGTGCCCAAAAAACCCTTATCTTTAGAGTCATTAATATAAGCGTGCAAGGTTGTTATATCCTCAAAACCGTGCTTTTCAGATTTTCCAAGTGTTATCCTTCCATATTTTGAATCAATTATTATACTAACTGCATGACGATCAAAAGTAGCCAAAGCGTCTTTTAAACCCACACCAAACTTGCCAATAAGATTCGGATGATTTAGCTTCTCTTCATTTTCATTTTGAGTTAAATGTGTATAGTTCAGACCCCGCCCATAATCTCTAATATGCCATGTATTACTTTCGTCACAATAAATATCAATCTTCTTTGAGTTGGTAATAATTTGTTCATCCAAAGCATTTGAAATAACCTCTCTAATAGCATGAGAAATTGTCCAATTTTCTAAAACTTTTTCAATGTTCAAATCGAATTCTTTAGTATTCATAGAAAAACACCCCATTCCTACTTTTTCAAATAATTATATATTTAGTATCGCGTTCTTAATTATTTTAATTATAGCATATATATCTACCTATTATATCAGTTTTTTTCTTATAAATTCCAAACTGTATTCTCCGGTATAAAAAGGACGGCTATCCTCTCGGTACCGTCCTGTCGTTGTTCGTATAAATGTTCTTATCACCGTCTAAATACCGGTTCACGCCTTTCCACAGCATGCTTTTGGTTTTTGCGTCAGGAATATCCCCAATCTTATCAAACCGCTTTATGTCAAAGCCTTGTTTGTTGAGTACGAAGTTAAGTCGCTTGGCTTTTATCGCATGGCTCGGGCATCCATACACACACCGAAAGCACATTACGCATTGATTTGAGAAAATCGGCTTTCCAGCCTCCATGCTGATGTTGCCGCTGGGGCACTGCTTCGCACACCAGCCGCAGCCCGTGCAGGCTTCGTTAGCATAAAGCCCCTTGCCGAACAGATGACTGCCCTTCTTCTCAAGCTCGCAGACCACAGACATAAACCTGTTCAGTAGTCCCGGTTTTGTGCGCCTTCTTGTCCCTGCCAACAAATCGTCCACGATTTGCTGCGCCTTGGTCGGCAGCACCTCAAACAGCTTCACAGCAAGGCTGTCCGGTGCGGCCAGCATCATATTAGACGGCATCACAAGCATGTCCTCGTATGTCACATTGTAGCCTTTTTTCTTTAACCGTCTGATGCTGCTTAAACGGCATGCCTTATTTGGGAATATCTCGCCGCCGCCCGATACCGCGAGTACGGCGGCAGGGATGCCCTGCACAGCCGTCAGTTGCTCCAGCCAGCGGTATACAGGCTCGGGCGCATTTGCGGCGTGCACTGCAAACAGCAATACGAGCAAGTCTTCATCACCGTTGCCGATTGGGTTATCATGACGAATCTCTTGCTTGTTGACGTTGATGCCGCGCTTTTTAAGCGCAGTCTCAACCGCGTTTGCCGCACGAGCCGTGCCGCCTGTGCCTGAGAAATTGACAACCAGCGCATTTTTAACCGACATATTGGATTCTTCTCTCAAAAATATTTACAGCTTAAGCGCAGAAAACCTCTCCATCGCTTTAAGCGTATTTTCTTTGGTGTTGAACGCGGTCAGGCGGAAATACCCTTCGCCCGCGCTGCCAAAGCCCGCACCCGGCGTTCCCGCGACACCCGCATCCAAGAGCTTATCGAAGAAATCCCAAGACGGTATGCCGCTTGGTGTTTTGAGCCAGATGTACGGTGAACTCACGCCGCCCCAGCAATCGATGCCCATGCTTTTCAGCCCTTCGCGGATGATCTTGGCGTTTTCGAGATATAAATCGATCGTTTCTTTGATCTGCGCCTTGCCCTCGTCCGAATAGCACGCAAGCGCGCCCTTCTGTGTGATATACGGCACGCCGTTGAATTTTGTGGTGTGTCGGCGGTTCCACATGGCGTTCAGCGAATGCAGCTCTCCGTTACTATCCGCGCCCATGAGCGCTTTGGGCACAACGGCAAACGCGCAGCGCGTGCCCGTGAAGCCCGCGGTTTTGGAGTAACTGCGGAATTCAATCGCCACTTCCTTGGCGCCTTCAATTTCATATATGCTGTGCGGCACGTTATCCTCGCGGATAAACGCTTCGTATGCCGCGTCAAACAGTATCAGTGCGCCCGTCTTTTTGGCATAGTTCACCCACTGCGTCAGCTCGTCTTTGGTCAGCACCGTGCCTGTCGGGTTGTTGGGGTAGCACAGATAAATGATGTCCACGTTTTTTTGCGGCAGCGACGGCTTAAAGCCGTTGTCCGCACTGCACGGCAGATAGGTGATGTTGGAATAAGCGTTTTTGGATTCGTCATATTCACCCGCGCGCCCCGCCATCACATTGGTATCCACATAGACAGGGTAAACGGGATCAAGCACGGCAATGTCGCACATAGGCGAAAAAAGCTCCTGTATGTTGCCCGTGTCGCATTTTGCGCCATCCGACACAAATATCTCATCCGCGTCAATGCCAAGCCCCGCATAATCGTTTGCAGCGATGGCTTCGCGCAACCACGCGTAGCCCTGTTCTGGCCCGTAGCCGTGAAACCCTTGCGCGGTAGCCATGTCGTCCACCGCTTTTTTCATCGCGTCCACCACTGCAGCAGGCAGCGGGCGTGTCACGTCGCCGATACCCAGCTTGATGATATCTCCGCCGTGCGCATTTATCCTTTTGGCCATCTCGGAAAAAAGATAGCTCCCTTTGAGTGCTAAGTAATTCTCGTTAATCAGTATCATTTGTGCGGCTCTCCTCTCGTACTTGTCCTTATTTCCATATCATTCTACTGTAAAAGGAAAGACCGCGCAAGGCGCTATTTATTCCGATATTATGTCAATCTATCGGTCTACGGTTGTGCCGGAACCGCAACGATGCAGTGGACGGCTACGCAAAGTAAGCAACAGCTTTTATTATCTCTTCACTTCAACTGCTGCATCGTTTGGAGGCTTTTCTGACTATATGATGCACAATTTCACACTTGTTTTTCCGGTACGCGTACTCTAGCGTCCTCTTTAAAGTCGCTCGGGCGCAGATGATCATTAAGCCCCAGCAATGTGCTCACGGGGATGCCGTGGCTTTGTGCCACGCTTAGCAGGGTTTCTCCCTTCTCCATCGTATACCATCGTCCTTTTTTTGTGGTTTCGGTCCTGGGAGACACATGCACGCGCTGTCCGCCTTTGAGTGTCATCGGGCTGATATCGGGATTCAGCATGCAAAAGGTGGTGAAATCCATGCGGAATTTGCGCAGCACGTCAAAAACACCTTCGTCTTCCTCCACGATATAGGTGTCGCTTTTGGCGCGCATGCGTGCAGGCGGTATCACAATCACCTGCACGGGCACATAATAGCCGGGGTTCAGATATGGATTGGCTTTTAACAGATCGGTCAGATCCAGACCGTTTCGCCTTGCAATCTGCAGCAGCGATTCCCCCTTGCGTATCGCGTAGAACGCGCCGCGCGTGCAGCCGCCGCACGCGCAGGGAATCCGCACCCGCCGCCCCGCGCCCGGCTGCATTCCCTTGTTATGCTCAAGTATTGCCCGCTCAGGCAACCTGAATTTGCCCGCGAGCGACGCAAACGTCTCTCCCTCTTCCATGCGGTAGTCAAAAAAGCTATATGGACAGTGTGCCATAAAACCTCGCCTCACAAATAATTTGGTCTTATAGTTTATGACGAGGCAAATGGTTTCATGACAGAAATAGGATGGAAATAAAAAAACCCGGCAGTGTAAGAAGCCGAGTTCTTTGACTGATCAGTACAGATGAGTGGTTAAAAAACAATCGCATTCAGATTTCTGTTACTTGTCGTAGCTGAAGTGACATTTGTTGCCGTTGTAACAATGACACGAACGCTATAATTGCTGTTTCCTGTGGCTGATGCTGTGTCGACATACGTATCGCTGCAAGTGAATCTAAACGTTCCTGCAGATGAATTTGCATCAGTATACGACTTTGTCTCGATTAGTGTCCCATCACGATATAGTCTTGTTTCAAAACCCAAGCTGCTATTCGCAGTCGTGAATGATTCAAAAGAAAGCGCATAATCCAGCTTGACATTATCGCCTGTTGTGACCGTTACATTCAAATCCGCAACTGTCACTTCGGTACTCAGAGGAGGGAAACAAGCAATAGCTCCAGGAATCTGATTAAAGAAAAGAGTACCCGACCCCGGCATTCCCACCGCACCCGTGGGTCCTGTTGCACCCATCGGACCCATCGCGCCTGTAGCTCCCGTCGCACCCGTCGCACCCTGAATACCCTGAGGACCTGTCGCGCCAGTGGCACCCGTCGGTCCTGTTGCACCCACCGGACCCATCGCGCCTGTGACTCCTGTCGCGCCAGTGGTACCCGTCGCGCCTGCCGACCCCATCATTCCAGTTGGACCTTGTATGCCTACTCCCGTTGGGCCGGTCGCACCCGTCACACCGGCAGGTCCCATCATACCTATCGGACCTATCGGACCAATGGGGCCTATCGGGCCAGCCGCACCTGTTGGCCCAACTCCCGAAGGGCCAGTGGCGCCCGTCGCACCTGTTGCACCCACCGGACCCGGCGCGCCTGTCACACCAAAGGATTGCCCATCGGCTCCGTCTTTGCCGTCTTCACCATCAGCGCCTGCAATTCCCTGAGGGCCTGTCGGGCCCGTCGCGCCCGTGATACCTGTCGCGCCTGCTTCTCCCTGTTCTCCCTGCGGCCCTGCCGGACCGACGATGTCGCTTTGCTCCAAAGCCATCGTCGTTGCCGGTGTGCACGCACCAAAGACCATCATCACGAGAACCATTACCATAGTTAGCAACGTAATCTTTTGTTTTGTCTTATACACAATCTTAAACTCCTATTTAATTACATTATATAACTTTTTATTGTAGTTTTTTCACGCATATAGTAACATTATTTCGACAAAACATCAAATCAAATGATACATAATGTATATGGATTTATTTATTTGCATCGGGGGATGAATGAAAAAACTTCTTAACAACAAAAGCTATTTAAAATGGCTCATTTTCATGTATATCGGAGGCGTGGCACTGCGCTATATTATTGGCCTCATCGCCAGTCAGAATCCGTTTGTCATGCCGGACGAAGCGCTGTATGCGAACATCGCTCGTTCCATTGTAAACACAGACGCCATTTCGTTGAGAAACCAGCCGATCACCTACACAAATATCCTTTATCCGTTGCTGATATCACCTGTTTATATGTTGTCCGGGGCGGGTATGCAATTTCGCATGATACAGCTGATAAACTGCTTAGTGATGAACCTTGCCGTTTTCCCCGCATTCGGCATCGCAAGACAGCTGACAGACAACAAAAAAACCGCCCTTGGCATCGCTGCCGTTTCCCTTTTGCTTCCCGACATGCTGCTTACCACCCGTATCATGACCGAAGCCATTATCTATCCGCTCTTTTTACTCACGGTTTATCTGATGTTCGGGCATTTCATGAAAAGGTGGGACAAAACAAGCAAAGCGGCCATCACGGGCTTAGCAGCGTTTTTGCTGACGCTAGCCAAATCCGGTTCCATCGCACTGGTCGTCGTGTTTTTTGGCATACTGCTTTTTGATGCCGTTCGCACCCGCCGCCGCGATAGCTTTGCGTACATGCTCGTATTTGCGGGTGTTTTTGCAGCGCTATACCTGCTGACGCATCTGGCACTCATGTGGTCCGGGATGGATTTCTCATGGGCGTCAATTTATCAGACACAGACACAGCCGCCCACGCTCGACCATCTCAAAAAGACGCTTCCCGGATTGCTGTTATATGCGTTTTTTATTCCTGTCGCTTTTGGTGTTTATCCACTGCTTATGCCCGCTTCCAATCTGCGCAGGTTCGATGCACCGCAGAAAAGACAGCTTATTTTGATATTACTTGCGCTGGTGCTATATGCGGCGGGAGCCTGCTATCTCTTCTTCGACACAGAAACCGTTGGCAGTTATTTTCAAGGCCGCATTCACATCCGGTACGTCTTCATGTTTTTACCCGTTCTGCTTGGCTTTGCCGCTTCGCCGCGCCTTGAAGATGTAAAGCCCAACAGCAAGCTGCTCGCCGCTCTGGGCTTTGTGTTTGCGATGATTGTCACCGTATCGCTTGGCGCGCTGCTGTCTAACAGACAATATCCCGTTGATGCGATTATGCTTTCCTATATCATATATGATGACGCCGTGCTGAATTGGCGGACGCTCACACAAATTGCAGCTATCACGTTTATGTTAGGCATGCTGGCGCTGATCTGGCAACGGGGCTGGAGCACGATTGTGAAGCGCATATGCATGATTTGTCTCGTGGCGGGGCTGATTGTTGCCAATGTGCTGGGCTACGATCTTAACAGCCACAACAACACAGATGCACTTGCGATCGATTCGAAGGAAGGGGCTGTGCTGATGTCCGATAAAACCGCGCTGCTCGTTCCCGAAACCGGTATCTATTTTGACAACACACTCACCGTGCTCGACACAGCCATGACCGACGCGCCATATGTGATGCTTTATGACGATGTGTGCGCAAGCCTTGGTGATTACGGTGCTGTCGGCTCCGTCATTCCCCCGCAATACTGGACGGAAAAACCGGTTAACGCGCTGACAGGCGTAAGCGTCGTCACTTTTAACAGCGCTGCTTTTTCACGCTTTGTCTTAGCCGAGGGGACTTCGGTTGCACATACGCAAAACGGCTATTACGGCATCGTCAGCTTCGGGGAGAACAAACGACTTTTTCACAGCGCGCTTGCGGGACTGACAACAAACGGTATACCCGAAGATAACGCAGTTCTTTACATATACGATGAAACGCTGCTGTCGCATCAGACAGTGCGCGTCTATTTTATGTACAACTCTTCATCGGCTGCTCAGCTTCGTTTGTATTGTGATGAGACAAGTTATGATTTTAATCTGGATTCAAACAGCGAATGGATCTATGCTGATTTCGCGGTACCGCAAGGCTGCACCACACTCAAGGTTACTCTGCAGACAATATCAGGAGCTCCCGTTATCCGTACTTATAGCGTGGAATGAAGTAAGACCGGGGAACAAAGAATTGGCATTTTTATTTTATTCCTACGTCTTTAAAACAATCTAGACATTAACATATTCGAGTAATACAATTAATTGAAAATAAACGAATGCAGAGTGTTTTATCAAAAACAACGTTACAAAAGCTTTTTGGATAGTGTTTAGTATTAGCTGCCGCTTTTTATCAATCTGTTGCAATTTTGGTCTTTTAGCGTAAAATTATAGTCATTTTGTATATTTTAGTATCTCACTATTCATTCTTCTTCATTCTCATCGTTATTACTGCTTTCTATACGCCCGTTACAATAAAGCTGAACAAGTATTTTTTCTAACTTGCTCGACATGTTTGTTGTGAATCTACTAAACTCGGGTTCAGATTTTTTTAAATACTCAAGATCATGTTTATGGTTTCCAAACAAATTCTTGTAATGTTTGAACTGATTTTCAATATAGTCTAAACCTGATTTGTATTTTTTGTATTCACCACATGCTTTTAGCGCCGCAATAGAGTTATTAATAGCACGATTGTTCATAAGGGTATTATTGGTGTCTTCTATTTTATAAGCGCACTCTTTATCTAGATACGTTTGAAGTCTTAAAATAATCGTCGCCACAATCTCTTTTTGTTTTCTTTCATCGTGTTTTCTCTGGGTAAAATAAAAAGTAATTCCCGCAGCTACTAAGACGTTTATTATTACCGAAGCAGAAATGTTAAGGAATTGAGTATTTTGGTTAATGTTATAACCCATTAAAAAAGATAGTGCAGCAACAATGACAACGACAAAGCAAAATAACATTTTTGAATTTTTCATTACTCCACCTCCGCTTCTTCTATATAGACGTGAATCTCGTCAACCAAAGAGGGTTCATCTTCAGAAATGAAAACAACATTAGTAACGAAATCCCTGTTTTTATAGTGACGTACCATCCCTCCAAAAGCTTCTTCTAAAAATGATGTTGCATATCCATACCCACCATCTAAATTAATTACAAGTTTCTCGTCTTTAGCAAGTGCTTCCTCGTATTTTGGTATCAACATTTCATCTCGAAACCTCTCGCCCGAAAAAGGTCCTTCAGACTCGAACCTACTACCAGGCGTATCTGAATAATCATTTGCAATATGTATTTTAACCATAACCTCTCCTTTGTCTAACTGATTTCCCAATAAAACAATGTTCCGTATATTTGCTTTGGCAATCTAATAGTTCTATCTTCATCGACATTAATTTCGCAGCGACCACGACCTGATATTACTGTAAACTTTTCTAACAACCCTTCTTTACATATCTTGTAAGTTCCGGGCAAGCCGTACCCCCTATTTGTTTGTCCAGTTTGTGATCTGAACCTCTCTTTTAGCGTTGCTAGAATAAGTCCTTCATCGCTTTTCCATCCAAGAAGCTCTCGTATCCCTTTTCTTTTCATTGTAGCCGGTATCCCCTGGCCTGTGTCAAGGAAAACAAACTTTATTCGGTCACCAATGTATTCCGCAAATACATACCAATTTTTTCGCATTATACCAGTATCATTATATGCATGAGTACCTGTATTACTCATGAGCTCAACAAGAACCCTGTATAATGCTTTTAGCTTTCTCTTCTGTTCTTTTGTTTTTAGTATCCGCGCAAAATCAACGATATCTTTTGCGGATGGGCTTTGTGTGTTTTTACCTGAAACAATCTGCAACTTCTCGTTAGTTGGCTCGATCGAGTTGACTCTGGTGTTCATATAATTTAAGAAGCCCGATTCTTTAAAAAGCCTTAGAGCTTCAGGATCATCCGGCATATTTCCTTCAAATCCAAAATTATAAACGCTTCTTTTTTTAATATTGTGTACAATTGCCAGAATGTACATGAGAGCATCATTTGTAAGGTTTTTTACATCTTTAATATCAAAATTATATATTCTCCCGACATGCTTTTCTCTCATGTCGAGAAAAATACCGTTGAAGTACGAGATCGTTTCATCATAGTTATCTCGAATACTCAAGTTCTTTGGGGCAAGAGCTGTGTATCGATTTTTGGTCTTATCAATTGTTGCATACTCATTATTAAACTGCTTTGGCGAGTGACCGGTATTGCGTCTACGCTGCTTGTTTTTAGCTGTGCGGTTACGCAATGTTTTTCTACACTTTTTATCTAGCCATTCTTTACGCCTGCGTTTAAGCTTTTTAATTATGCCACCCCATTTTTTATAAACATTATTTATTATAATATAGCATAATCTTTTATATAAATCCACATTATACCGCCATTGCTAGACTTATTTTTGAATATAACCAGTATCTAATAATACGTATTTAGATACTTGAATATGAGTCTTGCCTAAATATGACTATTGTAGTCATTTTATCTATATTGTCTACCTATATATCACTCACCAGCGCTTAAAAAAAATAAAAAAACCTCAACCAACGCCGAGGCAATTAGCATGTATATATTATAAAAACGCAAATTCGCTGAAAAAATCAGCGACCACCATTTTTTAATATAAATAAATCTGTGCCTAAAAAGTGTCCAGCCGCTGCATTTTTCAACATCCAGATAAGAGAAAACCCCGTAACCATCGTGGTTTCGGGGTTTTCGTCTGGCAGCGGAACTAGGATTCGCTCCGGTCGCTGCGCTCCCTATCACGACGTCTCACCCGCCTGTATCTCGGGGTCCCCGCAAAGTCGTGAGGCTTTGTGGGGAAAAGTAGGAGCAAGGAAGCGGCGGCGGCAGGCTCGCGTTCGAATCCCATTATCAAAATAATAAAACACCCTAAAAAAGGGGCCCCCGCAAAGTCGTGAGGCTTTGTGGGGAGAGGAGGAGCAACGGAGCGTAAGAAAAAGCCCCAACTTTTTTTGTTGGGGCTTTCGAGTGGAGCGTAGTTTGCTCCGACGTGGCAGCGGAACTAGGATTCGAAACAGAATCCGACGTTTTTTAAGTATTTTTCTGTTATGCCATGTCCAGAAAACGCCTATTTAAAGGCACTTCCCGTTTCGTTGCGTCTATAGTGTTTAAAGTGATTTCAAAGCTTTTGTGTCCAAAATGTGTCCAGCCGGAGTTAACTCTGACGTTTGACATTGATTGCTTTTAGCACATCGAAATCACGAATATCTATTCGGTCATTTTCTGCAGGTTCAATTATATTGACCCCGCTTCTGACTTCAATAACAGACATTTCATCGGGGTAATCTGCTGAAAGGCTGGTAAAATCAAACTGCAGTTCACTTAAGTCGATCTTGCCCTCCCCAGATTCTTCTCCCGGTTTAATGTCGAAGACTCCCTCTTGCGTCAGAGCATACTTTCCTGTAAGCGTTAACGTACAGTTGTCTATAAATATTTCTTTTCTGCCTTTGATATCAATGCCTGTCAGATCAATCGCTTCGTCATTTGTCAAAGTCACTGTTGTGTTGCCATCAGTAGTAAGCGCATCCTTCAATGAACCCTGTTCCGCAAAGTCGCCCCCCGCCACACCTGGATTTTCCGCACAAGCCGAAAAACAAAGCATCAACACAGAAGCCAACATCAAAATAATAGCAAATTTTCGTTTTTTAGATTTCATAAAATACCTCCAATAAACCTGTCTAGCGAAATCTCTGGGAATCATTCGTTGTTCAATCTTCTCTTCCTGACCGTGAAATAAGTGATGGCCAACGCGCCGACAATAGCTATGCCCAGCACAACCCAAAGTACCCACCATAAATTTGTGGGTTTATCGAGAATAGCTTTCCCAACTTCCATAAGCTGAAAAACGGAGAAATGCGACGTATAGAATGTCAGCGTCCGTGCTTCACGATCAAACACGCTTTCCAGTACTTCGGTTTCGCCTGTCTGCGGATTGACGTAGACCATCTTTAGGTTGTCTGGGTTCTCAATCGCGGCTAACTCCTCTTCTGTCAGCTTGATCGTGATGCTGACCGTTCCATCAAAATCCGTTAGGTTCTGAACGCTTCCGTCCGCCATGAGCAACTCCAGTGCGAAACTGTACGGCGAACCAATAAGTTGGCCTTGCTCTCCGGTAGACAGCATAAACATGCCGTTTTCAGTTCCGGTAAGGCTTTCTTCACGGTTGCTCACGATACGCACAGACGAAGACCCTTCTGTCTGTGCAAGCACCGCAGCCGGTACATCGATCACGGCATTGCCAATTTGGCTTCTCACCGATATCCCGTTTTCCGCGATGATTTGAGCCAATTCTGTGTCAAACTCAATACTGCCCAGTGTTGTACCGGGTGGAAGTTCGACCTTCGGAAGCTCGATCACAGCTTCGCCCGGTTTGATGTCCCCCGTGCTGATACCCTGCAGAATCTGCTCGATAGCTTGCTGCAAAGCGCTGTCGTCCACCACTGCTATTACGCTGCCCTGATTGACAGACGTATCTATACCGCTTTCATCCACCTTGACTACCGGCCCTTGGATAGGGGCGGGCGTTTGTGTCGGTGACGTTGTAGGCGCGGGTGTAACTGTTGGCAAAGGCGTCATGGTAGGCTCGGGGTCAGAGGCGTATGAGATTTTCTGCCATTTTGCGTACAGGCTTTTATCACCCGTCTCGCCCGCGCTCCAACCCGTCACCTTTGTCGCAAATGAGCTTTCGGTATACCAACCCGAAAACCGATACCCGCTGCGTGTGGGTGCAAGCAGACT
>JAEWQS010000179.1 GCA_023399095.1 Bacillota bacterium | reverse complement strand
TGGCTTGCCTTGAAAGGGGATGTCTTTAACAGATTGAAGTCGATAATCATGAACGATACGTGTCAGTGTACGGCAATCTGGACATTCGTGATCTCTTGGCCGCATTCTAAATCTAAGTTCGATATACAATGGTTCATTCACAACATCTTGAAGCTGTATATCTTCCATATCCAGCAGTTTCGCGCTATAATCCACTTGAGACATATTTCTCTCCTTGCGACTTGTTATGTGGTGTAACTTTAGTCTACAAGGTTTTGAAGATTTATGCCTCTTCTTTTTTTCCTTGCCCCAATGTATAGTATAGAACCATTTTTAATAATAAAACAATCTGCGTTTACCGTGCATAGGTTAATGATATAAGCAAAATAGAAAGGAATGAAAAATATGTACAATCGTTTTAAACCTTTTCCGGATAGCAATTATTTGTCCAAAGGCAACGCAAGTTATGTATGCAACAGCAATTCACACGCGCCGATGGAAAATGAAATGATGAACCCGACGAATTTCCGTCGTTTGAGATCGGAAGATTTCGGTCCTGAACCGTTTGTTGTGAACATTGAGGAGGTGACTAAGCTTAATAATACATTTCGAACGGCTTTGTGGACAGGACAGCATTTGCAGTTGACGTTGATGAGTATAAATGTTGGTGAAGACATAGGATTGGAGATCCATCCTGATCTTGATCAATTCGTACGTATTGAAGAGGGACGAGGAGTTGTCAAGATGGGCACCCGAAAGGATACCCTCAGTTTTCAAAAAGACGTCTTTGCTGATTATGCGTTTGTCATACCTGCGGGAAAATGGCACAATCTTATCAACACAGGAAGAACGCCGCTCAAACTATATTCGATTTATGCACCTGTGCAGCATCCACGCGGGACAGTGCATGAAACGAAAGCGGATGCAGAAGCTGCAGAAAAACAAGCTGGACATGATCATTAAGCTTAAAGCGTGGCCATAATTTATTTTCTGTTTGGTTCAGAAGCCTTCTTGCTAAAGAACCAATTTTTTTGGCATAAACAGTATAGGTGTGCTATAATTAAAAAATTACTTGGAATTATTAAAAAAAGCTAAAGTTCTATGTAAAAATACCGATAAATAAATAAAAGGGCAAACTTGCCGAAAGGTAAGGACGCAAAGCCGCGGGTCTACAGCAGCGAAGCTACGACAGCCGGGCCGCAATCTTATAGACAACTTGCTGTCCTTGCTGCTGTAAGGATATTTTTATTGATATAGATAAATGATGTGAGGTTATCAGCCAGGGTCTTAAAAACTGGGGTGAAAGGAGGAATAGGGTATGGATAATTTATATGATCTGATTCGATCGCAGCCGGTTACCAACAGGCTGTATGAGATGAACAAGTACAGCGAAGAAATACAGAAATCCAAACCTGTTGCCTTGGAGAACACGGAAGATACGGAAATCGGCAACAATGCAAAGGACGAAGCTTCCTATGCGATTAAGTTCACACGCGAAGCCAAGCAGCTGCCGGAAATACGTAAAAGACTCAACCCATCAGAAGTGGGCGAGAAGTTTCGCGATCCCAGGCAGACAGATTTACCGACAAAGTAAAAATATATCCGACTTTAATGCAACGGCTCGAATGGATAAGCTGTAAGAAGACAAGAGCCGTTGTTTTGCTGCGCTTATAAGTCAAAAGCCTTCGCAGCGAACCGCAAAGGCTTTTGACATAGTATATTATTATTGGTGGTGGTGGTGCTGTTTTGGGTGGTTGTCTTAACCACGAATTCATTATACACCATCGGAACCATCTTGTCAAACATTTGTAACAACTTAGTAATAAAAAATTATGATTTGTAAACCATCCTTCATTATTAGGCGAAAAAGAAGCATAATAGATGTTTTAAACATGAAAAATGGTGGTGTATGGCGAATCCCTATTCCATGCCTGAAAAGTGTGATATACTCGTAAAATGAATGATAATATCACATCGCCGAAGGTGCTAAAAGCGCTTATGGAAAAGTATCAGGTAGCGCCTTTAAAACGTTTCGGCCAAAATTTTTTGATTGACGGTAACATTGCCGATCATATTGCTGAAGCGGCAGTGCCAAACGGCGCATGCGCGCTGGAGATTGGGCCCGGTATGGGCGCGCTCACAAGCCGTCTGCTCGGTCGCGCGTCGGCTGTTGTGGCTTACGAAATTGACGCAGGGTTGTCTGCGGCGCTGCGTGATATGTTTGCACAGGAGCCGAATTTTCATCTGTATCATCAGGACTTTTTAAAGGCTGATCTCATTAAAGATTTAGACGGTTTTTTTGAGGGTGCAGAAATATATGTGGCAGCCAATTTACCATATTATATTACATCCCCGTGTATAATGAAGCTCTTGGAAGCAAAAATGAACATCGTTTCCATCACCGTTATGGTACAAAAAGAGGTTGCCGAGAGGCTATGTGCAAAGCCGGGCAGTCGAGATTATGGCGCAATCAGCGCGGCGGTTGGCTATTTCGCAGAGCCTAGGCTGCTGTTTAATGTATCTGCGGGCTGCTTTTATCCAAAGCCAGACGTGTCGTCGGCGATGGTGCAGCTGACAGTGAAAAGAAAGTCCGGTGGTGAAGAAGAGGATGCCTACCTGAAAACGGTAAAAGGTTTGTTTGCCATGCGCCGAAAAACGGTGAAAAGCAATTTGCGTCAGAGCTTTGGCCTTTCGGCCGAGACGGCTGCGGACGTGCTTCGGGAAGCGGGAATCGATGAAAACGCAAGAGCGGAAATATTAAGCGTCAAAGATTTTGAGAAAATTGCGCGCACTCTAAAAAAAGATGCGGATTTATTTTCAAAACTGGCAGGAGAAAAGGATTATATGTAGAATAAACAAATATGGGTGAGAGTTGAGGTTCGCAAAGTTGCAAGTTTGCGATTTTTTTCTGTCATAGATTGTGAAAAAATAAACTCTATACTCGCTGTTTTTTATATAATATAATGGCTGACCGCCAAATTGGTTAAAAAACAGACAATAGGCGTAAAGGCTTGAAGGCTTTTTGCATAAAAGATACACAGCATGAAGAGCGGGGGTTCCCGCTCTTTGTGTTTTGTTGATTTCCTTTATACGCATTTTTCCTTCAATAAATAATCCACATTTTCTATTTCGGGTGCTTCACGCTCGAGGCGGCTAAACGATGCTTTTGAGAGCATAGAAACAATGCCGGAAATAAGGGCGGCGCCCAAGAAGAATAAATAGGCTTTTTCCGGAATGGCTTCAAATAGCCCACCATACATCAACTGTCCCAGCGGATGTGCGCACATGCACAGACACATAACAAGCGCCATCACTTTGCCAATCAAATCAGACGGTGTGATTAACTGTAGAAAAGATATCATCTCAATTGTAAAAATGGATGACGCAGACATGGTTATAAAACAGCAGACCAGTAAAATATAGTAGGTAAGCATGGCGGGCAATTGCAGCGCGAGCGCGAGGCTTATCGGTATCAGCAAAAGCGAACAGATGTACAGAAGCCGGTGGCTTCTTCTGATATTGAATTTTTTAGATAAGATACCCGCCAGCACACCACCCAGCAAACCGCCTC
Organism: Bacillota bacterium; assembly: GCA_023399095.1. GTDB lineage: Bacteria > Bacillota > Clostridia > Christensenellales > SZUA-584 > SZUA-584. The sequence continues at coordinate 2,686 of JAEWQS010000179.1, read as the reverse complement.
CAGCCAGAGCGCCTTGACAATAGCCATATAACTGGTTGGCAAGAGTCTCGTTGAAATCAAGCAGCTGTGTAATGACTATGGGCAGGCCGATAATGATTATGGAGGAGAAGAACAGATTGATGGCTGCGATAATAAGGGTGGCTTTTCCGATTATCGGTTTTTTATTTCGAATAAAGTCCATGCTTTCTTTTATGTCGTTGAAGGCGATGGACAAAAAGCTTCCGTTAGCTTTCTTTTTTTCAAAAGGAATGTGAATGAAAATTTCTAGAATGGCGGAAAAAAGAAAACTTGCAATGCTCACGTATAATACTGGGGTGATTCCCCAAAAGGCAAATAAAGCACCGCCAATAACTGGGCCTATTAGGCCAGCGAGAGAGCTGACCAAATTGATCACAGCGTTTGCAGGCATGAGTTTGTCGGATGCGATAAGCGAAGGAATACTGGCTTGCACGGTGGGTTGATATGTGCCCTGAATTCCGTAAAGAACCATCAGGGTGACAATAATCAGAAGCACAAGATCAACGCTGCCCATGAGTAATGTGAAAATCAAAACAAGCGCGGCTGTACTGAAATCCAAAATGACCATGATGTTGCGCTTATTGACTCTGTCTGCGATGATGCCGCCTACGGGTGACAGGATGATCATGGGGAGGAACGAACACGCAGATACGATGCCAAACAGTGCTGCAGAATGTGTTTGGTTAAGCAGATAGAGCGGCAAGGCAAAGCGCAATATGGCGTTGCCGAACAAAGATATGATTTGACCGATCACCATTAAAGTGAAATCTTTTCTAAATATGGTTTGATGTATCATGATTGCTTATGTCCTTTAATGTTTTTAAGATATTAGTCGATTGTTTTGGATTTTGCCGCCGCCCGCATCGCTCTTACGGCATCGTCGGCTAGCATAACGATCAGAGCGACAAGCAGCATTGCCCAGAATCCTGCGGTGATAGGCCCGCCAATAATGGCGTTTGCAATTACGAGGGATAGCAGATTCGCAAAAACGCTTGCGATACCAAACGTGATAATGTTAAATGGCAGCGCAATAGCCACAAATATCGGGCGGAGCACCATGTTGACAAGCGCCAGCATGAGTGCAGCCCAAAGCGCCGTCAACGCTGTGCCGGGCAGCAGGCCGATCGCCCATGCGCCCAGCAGTATGAAAAAGTAAAGCACAGCTTTGGTTGAATATCGTATTAAAAATTTCATGTTTATTACCTCAACAGCAATCTGACTCTGACGTTCGCTTCGGGAGACTGGACATCCACATCAACCAGATCCAAAGGGCCGTACTCCTTGATTTGCGCGATAAGATGTTCAAGGAATGACATGGCTGATTGGACTTTTTGGCTGGTGAATTGAAACAGAGACAGAAAATCGGACAATCCTTCGATCACTTCGGCTAAACATCTGAAGGGGAATATCGCGACGATCGGAAAGAAGCCGATGCGCACGGTGGCGATCACAAGGCTGTTCTTTCTAGTCGACATAGACTCTCACCTTTGCCCCTTGAACGTCATCGCCGGTGTCCACGTTGACAAGCTCTTCGGTAATTTCGCCGTCTTCGAACATCTCGATAAGCTCCTTTAAGTTGATGTCGTCTAAGTTAATGCCTTGATCAGCCAGCTCTTTCTTTGCTTCCTTGGGAATGAAAGACATTAGACCAACTGCTTTTTTAGCGAGAGCCAGCGGCACGTTGACGTTCACGCGGGCCTGTTCCTTCTTGTCAGGGTCCTTGACATCCACACGGACACGCAGCATGGAGTTTTTCTTACCTGTTTTTTTCACGGGTGCTTCGGTTCCCATGGCGGACAGCAGCTTTTCGCCGTCTTCGGGCGATATCTTGCCTTCGCGAACCATTTCCAAAACCTTTAGAATTTCTTCATTCATTTTTGTTTTCTCGACTTTCTATAATAAATTTTTTAATAACTCGGCAGCTTGGTCGGCGTTTATCTCGCCGATTTCCAGTCTGTTTAATATTTGCCGGCGCGCGTCTTTGATTTCATCGGAGGATGAAGTGCTTTTGAGCCCCAGTCGTTCCAGGACAGCGTCCAGCCGGCTGCGCACGGTGGGATATGAAATCCCTAGTTCCTTCTCTACATCTTTAATGTTTCCGCGGCATTTTAAAAATGTGAGGACGAAAAGCTCTTCGTCATTGGATAAGTTGCAAAAATCACATCCTGTAAAATGACCACCGAGCTCGCTTTCGCATTTTTGGCATGTGAGCCGAGTGATTTCGTAAGCGCCGCCGCAGACGGGGCAGGCGGATGGTGCTTTATGCTTCATTTGTTTAGCTCCTCATTGATTTATATTTTATTTATACTACAATAAATTAATAATGTCAACAACCATATTAATATTATTAATATAAATATTAATTTAGTTAATATAATATGTATAGGCGATTGTATCTTCAATTATATAATAAATAATCTACATTTCTAAAATCCATACCTTACCCCTTTATTTGAACGCGGGAGGGCATTGACGAAATATCTATTATTGGTGGTGTTTAACGCGGTTTATCATCACATTAAGAGTTTAATATATTTTGTATAAAAGCGATAATAAAAAGCGTTGACAACAGTAAGCAGGTTTGATAGTATATTTGAGCGCTCGCTAAACAGTGAAGGGCAAAACGGACGAAGACTGAGGCGGCATAGCTGCCAGAAAGTACAAGATC
>JAEWQS010000099.1 GCA_023399095.1 Bacillota bacterium | reverse complement strand
GGAGCTGCTGAGCCGGTAAAGGACGGCTGCTGCCACGCCTGCCCGGGGTTCCAGCCTTGATCCTGCTGTCCGTAAAAACCATATCCGCCGACAGGTGGTGCCTGCTGCTCTGACCTGTGTTTGTCTTCTTCCCATACACCTTCAGGTCTTTTTTCTTCTCCACTGTCTTGGGGTCTCAGTTCATCACTCATATGAAAACCTCCTTCTTTAGGAACATTATTGCTGTATGTATGACATTATATACGCCTATTTTTAACAAATTGCAAACTAGAGGTAAACAAAGCGTTACTTTCCTTGAGGGCTTTGCGAAGAACCCTCAAACGTACGCGTCAGGGAAAACGTAAACGTTGTCCCCTTGCCCGGCACGGATTGCAGCGTTATTTTCTCTCCATGCTGCGAAATAATACGCTTGACGATGGAAAGACCGATACCGGTGCCCGGCGTGCTTTGGCTGTGGGATTTGTCCACCTTGAAAAAGCGCTCGAAAACGTACGGTTGATCTTCCACCGGTATGCCCTCGCCCGTATCCGCGATGCTCACAAAAACCTTGTTATCCGCCGCATGTGTCCAGACCTTAAGCTCGCCACCCGAAGGGGTGAACTTGACGGCATTGTCCACAAGATTGGTGATGACCTGCGAGATGCGATCTTCGTCCGCCCAGACAAACAGCTTATTGTCGGTCAGCCGGATATTCACCTCAATCTGTTTTTCTTCGATGCGCTGTTCAAACGTAAGGATACTCCGGCGGATCAGCTCGTTGATATCAAATTCACTGTACTCAATCGGGAACTTGCCGGATTCGATCTTCGCGAGGTTCAATAAATCGGAGATCAACGTGTTCATGCGTTTGGTTTCACCCAGCACGATTTCCAGGTATTTGTCGCGGTCGTTTTCTTCAATGGCCCGGTCCAGCATGCCCTGTATGAAGCCCTGCACCGAGGCAAGCGGTGTGCGCAGTTCGTGCGATACGTTGGCAATAAACGTGTTCCGCAGCCCGTCCTGCATCTTGAGCTCCTCCGCCATTCTGTTAAACGCCTCAGCCAGCTCGCCGATTTCATCCTGTGTTTTTGGCTTTACGCGCCAGTCGAGATTGCCGCGAGACAGCTCCCCTGCAGCATAAGATATATCTCTTATGGGCCGCACGATGTACCTTGAGAGAATAAAAACAAGCATCGCCGCGAAAGCCACGGAAATCAACAGCGGCATAAAAACCTGATGGAATATTGCGTTGATGCCAACGCCAACGTCTTTCACCGCCTTGTGGACAACGATAGCGCCCTGAATGGTGTTGTCTATTTTCAAAGGAATGGCGACCGTCATCACGGTGTCATTAAACGAATTGTTGACGTTGGATATACGCTGAACTTTTGTATCCTGTAACACATCGGAAAGGAAATCAAAGGAATTAAACGCTTCATCTATATCACTTTTTTGCTCTGGATCAGCATTTAGAATAATCCGACCGAACGGATCGACCAGCCAGATAACGGTGCTTTCCTCAGTGGCCTTTTGCACCAGCAGTGCCTGGAAATCATCGTTTGATATCTGTCCATAGTAATTCTTAGTACACCACTCATTGATTATCTGCGCACCGTTCCCCATCGTATCCATCTGAGTATTCAGAAACTGATTTTTAAGCGTTTCGAAGAAGATACCGCCCACCAGCACAAAGGCAATAAGAATAATCAACAGATAAACGACAAGCATGCGGGCAAAAAGCGACTTTGCCATTTACCGAACCTCAAACTTGTAGCCCACGCCCCAGACTGTTTTGATCTCCCAGTGTTCTCCCTGATCGTAAAGCTTCTTGCGAAGCCGTTTGATATGGACATCCACCGTGCGCGAATCACCGAAGAACTCAAAGTCCCATACCTGCTGCAGCAGTTGCTCACGCGTGTAGACCTTGTTGGGATGAGACGCAAGGAAATACAGCAGCTCAATTTCCTTGGGCGGCATTTCCACGATCTCGTCTTTGTAGGTCACGGTGTAATTTGATATATCAATATTCAGCCCTTCATAGCTGATCTGTTTGTTTTCTTCCTCCTGCATACCCGCACGGCGTGTGACTGCTTTGACGCGCGCGATAAACTCCTTGGGGTCAAACGGCTTGACGATATAGTCGTCTGCGCCAAGCTCTAAGCCAAGCACCTTATCAAAGGTCTCGCCCTTGGCGGTGAGCATAATCACAGGCACCGAGCTGGATTTGCGGATCTGCTTTAATATCTCCCAGCCGTCCTTGCGAGGCATCATGATATCCAGCACGACCAGCGCGGGCGTATTGCGTTCAAACGCCTCGATGCCCGACTGTCCGTCGTAAGCCAGCGTGACCTTAAAGTCTTCCTTTTGCAGATAGAGCTTGATCACCTCGCAAATATTTTTATCATCGTCAATGACCAATATTTCCTTCGACATTACTTTCACCTCACCCGTTTATATATAAATCGTGAATTGTTATTGTAGATTATTTTACTATTATAGACCAATTACGCGGCGTGAACCAATATGTCTGGTTCATATTTCACCGATTATTCATAAATGTTTCATACTTCGATCACTTCTATGCCGTGTTTCTTGAGCAGCACGCTTGTCACGCCATCGCCTGCCTTCATCTTACCCGAGAACGTACCGTCGTAGATGGACCCGCAGCCACACGATGGGCTTTTGGATTTTAGGTACGCACGCTTCGCGCCGCACTGCTTTGCGATTTCCAGCGTCATTTGCGCTCCCTCCATAAACTCCTGCGTGATATCGGCGCCATCCTGAGCCATCACGCGCGCGCGGCCTGCCAGCACATCTTCTCCGCCTCCACCCACGACCTCGGACGCGGCTCGCGGTACGGGCAGCTTCGCAAGCAGCTCGGGGCAGACAGCCTTAACCAATCCCTGCTCATACATTTCTTTGATCTTTGCGTCTTCACTTGCCTCGCCATTATATCGGCATTTATGCCCCACTAGACACGCGCTTGCAATATCCATTCTGTGCTCCTCTATTTGAGTGTCACCACGGTCACACCATCTTCGCCCTCACCATATTGGCCCGCACGAAAGCTTTTGACATGCGCGTGGCTTTTCAAGTATTGTCGAAGGCCGCTGCGGAGCACGCCGGTGCCCTTGCCATGAATCAGCAGCACCTCGGTCTGCCCTGCGAGAAACGCTTCGTCCAAGTATATATCCGTCTCCATAACCGCTTCGTCCAGTGTCATACCCCTTAAATCCAGCGACATGCCGGGTGTTTGCCCGCTACGCTTGAATCCGCCGATGGACTTAACTTTCTTCTCAGCCTTCACAGGCGCTACATCACTTATTGGTACAGCCAGCTTGAGCGCACCCGCCTGAACGTAAACGCTGCCGTCCTTGGGCGCTTTAAGCACCGTCGCGCTGACATTATGGCTCAAAAGCTGAACCGTATCGCCCACGGCGATATCCTCAGGGCGCGTCCCGCTTTTTATTTCGGGCTTTGTGCGCAGATGCGTCGCCGCCTCGCCGATCTTATCAGATAACGCCTTGCGTGAGGCATTGATATCCTCCTGCCGTGCGGATTTCGCCAGCTTGAGCTCGGATATCACGCGCTCGGCTTCGTCTCGCGCGTCGCGAAGTATCTCCATCGCCTGTTCATGCGCCCGATCCACAACGCTTTTGGCTTTTTCCTCCGCTTTTTTCAGTTCGGTGTCACTTTTGTCGCGGATGGACTGCGCCGTGCGGCGATTCATCTCAGCCTGCTGCTCCTTGCGTTCGGCGATCTCTTTCTGACGTGCCGCCTCGCCGATGAGCTGCTCAAATTTGATTGTCTCTTCGGACATATGCTCTCTCGCGCGCGATATAATTGTTTCGTCCAACCCCAGCTTCTTGGATATTTCGAACGCATTGGATACGCCGGGTACGCCCATGATGAGCTGATACGTGGGGCTTAACGTCTTTAAGCTGAACGCCATGCACGCGTTCTGATAATACGTACTCGCTGTCGCGAACGCCTTGATTTCGCTGTAATGCGTCGTCGCGAGCACCGTGCTGCTCTTCTGTTCGAGCGTTTCTAGAATCGCCATGGCAAGCGCCGCGCCTTCGGCGGGGTCTGTGCCTGCGCCCAGCTCATCGAGAAGCACCAGTGAATGATGCCCTGCCTTGCTCACAATGCGCGTGATATTGGCCATGTGCGAGGAAAATGTGCTGAGGCTCTGTTCAATGCTTTGCTCGTCGCCGATGTCCGCAAACACGGAATTGTAAACCGGCAGCACCGTGCCGCCATCCGCGGGCACGAACATGCCACACTGCGCCATGAGGCACAGCAGCCCCGCGAGCTTGAGCGTCACCGTTTTTCCGCCTGTATTCGGTCCCGTGATAATAAGGCCCCTGTAGCCGTTGTCAATAGCGAGAGATACAGGCACCACCTTTTTGGGGTCAATCAACGGATGGCGGCCGTTTTTGATCACAAGCGTGCCGTCCTCGCTGATGCTGGGCGGCGACGCCTTCATGGTATACGCGAGATGCGCCTTCGCAAACATGAGGTCGAGAGCGGTCAGTATGTCCATATCCAGTTTGAGCGCCTCCACATATTCGCGCAGCTGTTCGCTGAATACGTGCAAAATACGCTCGATCTCGGCTTCTTCGGCCAGCTCCAGCTCACGCAAGCGGTTATTTGCCTCAACGACTTCCATCGGCTCTATAAAGAACGTCTGCCCGCTCGCCGACTGATCGTGCACAAGGCCGCTGATGTTCCGTTTGTATTCCTGCTTGACGGGAACCACATATCGTCCGCCGCGCGTGGTCACGATCGCGTCCTGCAGGTATTCCTTGTACTTGGTGGAGCGAGTGATTGCGCTTAATTTCTCTCTTATCCCATCGTTTTCTCGGATCATGCGCCGTCGTATGGAAGCAAGCTCTGCCGACGCGCTGTCGGAGAGCGTCGATTCACTCTCAATTGCGTCATCCAAAGTCTTGATGAGCTTTTCATCGTATTCCAGCTGCTGCGCCATGTCCCAGAGCTTGCGTGCCCCGCTTTCCTTAAGGCCGTTTCTCGCGCGCCTTGCCGCTTTGAAAACACCAAGAATCCTTAGCAGTTCCTTGCACCCAAGGTCTGCCCCCGCTTTAAGACGCGCCAGCTCAGACGCAATATTCGAAAAGCCGCTCATGGGCGAGGAGGCCGCGCGCATCAGCACGCTTTCCGCTTCCAGCGTTTCGCTGAGCAAGTTTCTCGTGGCAGCCACAGTGGTCTGCGGCTGCAAACAAAGCGCCGCTTCCTTGCCGCTGTCCGAAAGCGCTCCCGCCGCCAGCTTTTCACGTATTTTATCGAATTCGAGTTTATTCAGTACCTTTTGATCCATGCTTTTATCCTTCATTTGAAATCAAGCCTTATCATACCATTTTCGGGCAAACATGAAAAGAAGCAGCCAAAAAAGCTGACATGATCACACCATATGATTCTTCTTATCGACATATGGCCATGCAAAATGCATAAGTGTCGCTCACTATCGGATAAAATACTTATAAACATAAAGGAGATGCAAAATGACAAACAAGAACTTTCCCGAACAGCATCAGGCTTCGCCCGGTAAGGAATGGGAAATGAACCCGAAGCCCGTTTACGACGACCCGAATCAAAAAGGATGCGGGCTGCTGCTGGATAAAACCGCAATTATCACAGGCGGAGACAGCGGTATCGGACGCGCTGTGGCGGTGGCTTTTGCCAAGGAAGGCGCCGATGTTGTGATTGCTTATTTGAAGGCCAACAAGGACGCGGAAGAGACGAAGATCGCAGTGGAGGGCTACGGCCGCAAATGCGTCGCAGTCTGTGCAGACCTGCGTCAGGAATCCTCGGCGCAGCAAGTGGTTGATGAAACGATTAAATCGTTTAGCAAAATCGATGTGCTTGTCAACAACATCGCCGTGCAATATCCGCAAAACAGCATCGCGGATATATCAGCCGAGCAGTTGGAATATACCTTCCGCACCAACGTGTTTTCATACTTTTATATGACGAAGGCGGCACTCCCCCATCTCAAAGCGGGCAGCACGATTATCAACACCACGTCCATCACCGCATATAAGGGCAGCGCCGATCTGCTCGATTATTCGTCCACCAAGGGCGCAATCGTGTCATTCACACGTTCATTGTCGATATCGCTGCTCAAAAACGGCATCCGCGTGAACGCTGTGGCGCCGGGGCCTGTTTGGACGCCGCTAATCCCCTCCAGCTTTTCGCCGCAGAAGGTTGCGGAATTCGGCTCGGATGTGCCCGTTCAGTATGCAGCCCAGCCCGTGCAGCTTGCGCCCACATATGTGTATCTCGCGTCCGAGGCGTCAAGCTATGTGTCGGGACAGGTGTTGCATGTGAATGGCGGCGTGATCGTGGGTTCATAGCCGAATCACGAGCCATGCAACTAAGTTCTCTATTTGCATAAAAAGAACCCGCCGGTGAAGGCAGGTTCTTTGATTGATAGTACAATATGAGGATCAATATTTTCCGTACTCCTGATCACTTAGGTTTATTTCTACCGCGCCACGCCCCTGTTTTAATGCGGGCGCTTGGTTTGCGTCAAACTTCTTAGCTTGTGTATCCTGCAGTTTAAACTGTGAAACCATTGTCTTTAGCATTTCTGCCTGGCTGGACAGCTCTTCGCTTGCCGCTGCCGCCTCCTGCGATGTGGCCGAATTGGTTTGCACAACTTGAGATAGCTGTTCAATACCCCGGTCTACCTGCGAAATGCCCGTGGCCTGCTCGTTGGATGCCAATGCAATCTGTGCGACGAGCTCCGCCGCCTTTTCCACGCCTGTCACGATGCTGGCCAGAGCTGCCGCAGTCTGGTCTGCAATTTTCGTACCTGCCTCTACCTTCTTGATAGAGCCTTCAATAAGCTCCGTCGTCTCTTTTGCCGCTTTTGCGCTTCTGGCCGCGAGGTTTCTTACCTCTTCGGCCACCACCGCAAAGCCCTTTCCATGAATCCCCGCTCTAGCAGCCTCTACTGCGGCATTAAGCGCGAGTATGTTGGTTTGAAATGCGATATCGTCAATCACTTTGATAATCTTTGAGATGTTTCCGGAGGATTCATTGATCTGAGACATCGCATCCTGCATCTCTTTCATGTGTTCATTGCCTGCAACTGCCTCAGACTGAGCACTAAGAGCCAACCCATTGGCTGTGTTGGCATTGGTTGCGTTTTGTTTGGTCTGCGCAGCAATCTGCGTAATGGATGCCGACAGCTCTTCAATAGAGCTAGCCTGTTCTGTCGTACCCTGTGAAATGGCTTGGCTGCTATCAGAAATTTGTCTTGTTCCGTTTGCAACCTGATCTGCTGAATCGTTGATTTCGGATAATACCATGTTTAAGGATGCAACAATTCCGTTTATTGATTCTTTAAGAACCAGAAAGTTTCCTTTGTATTCAGTAGAGATACCGCTCGTCAAGACACCTTTTGAAATCTGACCGAGAATCGATGTAATTTCTTCAATATATCCTTTTAAAGTCGTACCGGTGTTATTAAGAGCGTTTTTAATGATTGCATGATCACCCTTATAGTCACCTTTTACAAATTGATTCAGATTTCCTTCTGACATCGCGTTCAGAACGTCTTTTGCTTCCATGACCGGCTCTATCACAGCATCTAAAGTCATGTTTATACCTTTTATGATTTGCTGATATCCACCTTTGTGCTTTTCAAAATCGGCCCGGGCCGAGAGGTCACCCCTTAATGAAGCATCAACCAATAAATTGGCATCTTCAAGCATTAGGTTTAATGAATTGCGCACTTCATTGATAGAGCTCACCATATTTATAAATTCACCATTATATTTTCCAACGTCCATGATTTCCAGATCGGCTCCCATGGCCATCTTTTCAAGTTGTTTCGACACATCGCTTATCGGTCGTTTAATGCTGCGAGAAAGTATAATTCCAAGCAATACAGCAAGAAACATGCAAATTAAAATGACGCCAACCAGGTATATCGTCATCGTCTGTTGAGTTGACGCATCTGTATATATGCTGCGCAACACAGATACAGCATACGCACCGAGCGCAGAAGTCAGCATGCCCATAAATATGAGTGCTATAAATATTCTCGTAGATACTTTGATTGATTTTAAGCCTTTACTTTGTTTCATGTTGTTCTCCATCTGTTGCAAATTTTTAATGTTTTATACATGAAGTCTTACTAATTATGCTTATTGCGTCTTTATGATAAGGCTTGAGCCTCTTGCGCTGTGAAAAGTTTGCGACAGTCTAAAATAAGCTTAACCTTATCACCCACTTTTCCAACCCCTAAGAGATATCTGTTTTGCACACCCGCTCCCATTTCGGGCGGTGGCGAGATGTTTGCGTCGTCAATACTGACGACATCTGCAACGTTGTCCACAATCAGCCCTGCATTAACCTCTCCGGTATCAATTACGATAATGCATGTTCTGTCCGTGTATGCTTCAGGTTCTTTCTTAAACTTAATTCGTACGTCAACCACGGGAATTATTCTGCCCCGCAGGTTGATAATACCCTTGATAAACGCAGGCACTTCGGGCAGTTGGCTAATAGGCTGCAAGCCCACAATTTCGGTCACATATTTAATTTCAATGCCGAAATCCTCATTGCCCAATGCAAAGGTTAAGAAACGACCTCTTTGAGTGTCCTCCAGTTCTTGCTGGAGCTCTGCTGGTATTTGTGTCATTGTCATCCTCCAATTTTAAGTCAATCCAACGGTAGGTATATTATAGCTATCGATATTTCGACAGAGGACTTAACAAATACTTTGCAAATGACGCAAGGTATATAATGGTTCTTCATAACAGTTATTATTAAAGAAAAAATGTTGTAGATATTAATAGTTTTATATATAATATTATGTAATTCATTGGAGGTTAGTCACATGAGCAATAACAAGATGGATGAATTAAAAAGCGCAGCGCTCCACCTCTTTGCCACAAAAGGGTACTCAGCCACCTCCATGCAGGAGATAGCCGATCTGGTCAAGCTCAACAAAGCCTCGCTTTATTTTTATATCAAGAGCAAAAGTGAGCTATTTCTTATAGTTATAAAGGAACAGTTTGATGTGTACATGTCGGCCATTCAAAATATGTTCAAAGTCTCAAAGGATGAATCCATCGAAACCTTATTGTATCAGACCGTCAAACAAATTTTGTTGCATACAACGTATGAAGGACTCTTATTTTGGAAAAGAACGATGATTATGGCCGTCAGCGAAATGGACGATGATATATTAAGGCCATTGAAAAAGATCGTTGACAACAATGAAAATTATATTTACATTGTATTAAATCAATTTATGTCTTCAAGGAATCTTAATATTGAAGAAGAAAAAGTATCAAATTTTGTCACTGCTTTTTATATTTTCATGCAGAGTGTACTCGACTGGCGCTTATTGAACCTTGATGCGGATATTGAAAAGTATGTGCCCATACTGTGGAACGCTTTTTGGAACGGCAGCAAGCTGACTGAATCGTGAACCACTAAAATAACTCTGCTTTTCGGAGACCCCGTAAAAAATGAAGCTGTGCCAAGTGGCAAAGCCTCATTTTCTCCCTATTATTCCGGCCATTTTTATTGGCTCTTATGTGTTCCTACCTCTTCACAGCCTGATGGTATTTTGAAATAATGTCCTTCACTTTGTCTTTGACGAGCTCTTCGCAACGATTTTCAAGCTGCCCCTCGCGCACTTTAATATACTGTGCGGGCAAAAAAAAGCTCAAAAGCGTTAACGGAATCCGCTTTGCGTCAAGGCTGTCAAACAGCAGCTTGATCTGATCCTTCAGCGCGGTTTGGCTTGCGTAATAACGCCAGCGATCGGAATAGCTGTATTTGCGCTTCAGCGCAATTTGTTCATCCGTGCCTGTGAAATACTTCTGCCAATGCTCCGGCAGCTCATGCATCACTCGCTCCAGTGTGCCGGTGAAATCCGCCTTGCCGCCAAGCTCGCTCTCGATTAACTGCAAAGCAAACAGCCCTTCACGCAGCGCGAACGTCAACTCCGGCCCCACCTTTAGTATGCAGATACCGTCTTCCACCATTTCTTTGAGCGCGTTTTGTGTCTGGTAGTCTGTGGAATGGCCCTCAAAAACGATATCATTATTAGCCTTAATCGTAGACGTAAGCGTCTTCGCCTTTTCCCTGTCGTACTCATCCACCGAATCGTCGCCGAACTCCACACCCGGCTGCACCACCACCGCGGCCACTCTTTTGAAGGCCTCAGTCAATCCGGCGTTGTCAAACGCGTCGCAAAACGCCTGGTATGTGGCTTCAAAGGCGACAGGTGATGTGACAGTCAATCCCTCATGGGCAGACTGCGTGCCGCCCGGAACAGGCACCTCACTCCCCACCACATAGATAAGCTCGCTGGGTTTGCCGAACGTGTCCGCATAAGCTTGCTCCGCGACCTTGCAGAGCCGCGCGCCGCGCCGCGCAATCACCTCGTCACTCAAGGGCATGTCGGCCGGGTCACTCGCAAGCCGCATGCTGGTGTCGATATGGATTTTCTCATATCCCGCCTTCACATACGCTTCAATCAGGCCTTCCGCTTCGCGCATGGCCTCCTCTTCCGGCTTGTCTTTAAACACCACCGGCCCCAGATGATCGCCGCCGAATATGACCTTTTCCTCAGGCAGGCCGATCGCTTCAGCGAGGCTTAGCACCTCGCTGCGAAAATCGGCCGGTTTTAATCCTGTATAACCGCCGTATTGGTTCACCTGATTCGCTGTCGATTCGATCAGCACAAATGTGTCGTTATCGCGCGCAAATTCAAGCGCCGCTTTCAAAACCAGCTCATTGGAGCTGCAAAGCGACGCAATACCGGCATTTTTGCCGGTATTGCGCACGATTTCACGTAAATAATCAGTTCCTTTGCTCATTGATCAACTTCCTAACATTATCGATATTGATGTCGCCCTCCATGGGCCCCAGCTTCATCACATTGAGCGCACCCGCCGCAGACGCCATGTTTCCAGCCACATGCAGCGAATTACCCTCGATGAGCCCGCAAAGCAGCGCCGCGTCGTAGCAATCTCCCGCACCTGTAGGATCCACCTGCTCCACATGGAACAACGGACAGTTCACCGTTTCGTTGCGGCTGTACAGCGTGCTGCCCTTGCTGCCTTTCTTGAGCGCGACCACTTCCATCTTCTCATATTCGAACAGCTTCTTGACGCCGCCTTCGATCGTCTCCTCGCCCGTGAGCATTTTGAGCTCATTGATGCCCGGCATGATCACGGAGCAGTTCGCAAGCACATTGCCCAGCACCTCGTCCACCGTCCGACCGCCCAGCAGTTCGGGACGGATGTTCGGGTCGAACGAGATTTTTGCACCGCTTTTCGCAAAAACCATGGCAGTGTCGATGATTTTTTGCTTAAACGCGTCATCCGCCATCAAAGAGCAGCCCATGATGTGAAAAAACTTGGGGCTGTCTATGTCCTTGATGTTAAATTCCTTGGGATGTACAGCGGGCGTATTGCCGATGTGATAGATGAACTTTCGCGAACCATCTTCAAAGTACGTCACAAACGCCACTGCTGTGGAGCATGTGTCATCTTCAAACACATAGTCTACATTCACACCGTCTTTTTTAAGCCGATCCAGCACGTTCTTTCCGAAATCGTCTTTGCCTACGCCGCCGAATATGCCGCATGTATGCCCCAATCGTGCCACCGTATCAATAAATATGGCGGGAGCGCCGCTCGGAAACGGGCCGATAAATTCGCCCGCTTCGTAAAGCTCCATGCCGGCCTTGGGCCGCATGATCTCGACGAGGATTTCCCCCATCGTCCAAATTTCACACATTGTTTTCTCTCCTTATCTTTTGGGATCTGATAAACGCACTTATCCCAAAAACGCTTTTTTCAAGAACTCCAGAGATTCCTTTATGTTTTTGTCCATTGTGGCTTCATCCGCACCTTTGCTGATGTCGCGCCACACCTTGATGTCTTCGCCGACCTTGCCGCCCGCTTTGACAAACGGTTCCATGACGACGCCTTTTGTGTAGTTGATGTCGCGCAGCGCCTGACCGATTTCGTTCCAAGGCAGCGAGCCCTGTCCGGGCAGGTTCCTGTTGCCTTCGCCAACGTGCAGGTGCCCAAGCTTATCGCCCGCAAGACGAATGGCGGCGGGGATATTGTCTTCCTCGATGTTCATGTGGAAGGTATCCAGCAGCATCTTCACGCTGTCCATATCGACATCGTCGATGAACTGCAATGCTTCTTCACAGGTGTTGAGCACAGTTGTCTCAAAACGATTGACCACCTCGAGGCAGTAATCGATACCGAGGTCTCCCGCCACTTTGGCGAGCTTTTTGACGCTCTGCACGCCGCGATCCCACAAACCCTGCTTGTCTAGGTCATCAAACTGGCTCGGCCAGTAGGTATAGATCACGCCCACTAAAGCACGAGAATCCAGCTTATCCATCTGCGTCATGATATCAGACAAGAACTTGATGCCCGCTTCTCTGACCGCTGGATCTTTGGATGCCACATCTTTATCCTTTGGCGGCCCGATGTTGGAGGTGATCGAAATGCCAAGGTCTGCCGCGACCAATTTTAATTCCTTAATGTCGTTATCGGACATGGTGAGCAGTTCCCCTGCGGATATTTCGAGGATATCAAAACCCGCGTCTTTCACCTTTTTGGCGAAACGCTTGTATTCGCCGTGCCAATCCGATGTCCAGTATGCGTATAATGTGCCAAACTTCATAATGCGTTCCTCTTTCTTTTATTCGTATTTAAGTATTTCTTATGCAAAGCGTTTGTCGATATCAAACGCCTTGGGCGCAGACGCGGGCTGGAATATCATCACCTGCTTTAAATTTGCAATGGCTTTATCGAGCCCCTCTTCGATGGACATATAGGAATCCTCGTGCTCAATGCTGATCACACCGTCGTAGCCCGTGGCGCGCAGCGTGCTGAATATATCGGCCCATTCCTTTAAGCCGTGTCCATACCCCACCGTGCGGAACTGCCAGCCGCGCCCATACGCCACGCCGAAGCTCTGCATATCCGTCACGCCGTAATACGACACATAATTGGGATCGATCATGGCATCCTTCGCGTGGAAGTGATACAGGCAGTCTTCCTGATTCAAATAGCGTGCGGCCTGAGACGGGTCGATTCCCTGCCACCACATATGGCTCGGATCAAGGTTCGCGCCCAGCGCTTTGCAGCCCGTTTCCTTGCGCATCTTGATGGCGGTGAACGGCGTGTGCACAGAGTAGCCACCGTGCAGCTCCATTGCGACCTTCACGCCTTTATCCTGCGCGTATGCGCCCATCTGTTTCCAATACGGAATCAGCTTTTTCTCCCACTGCCACTCGAACACGGTCTGAAAGTCCTCCGGAAAGGGCGATACCGGCCAGTTAGGATATTTGGAATCCTCGCAATCCCCCGGGCATCCCGAGAACGTCACGATATGATCTACGCCAAGCGTGGATGCCAAGTCAATCGCGGCTTTGATATCGTGATGATACGATTCGGCGAGCTCTTTTTGTGGATGGACGGGGTTGCCGTGGCAGCTAAGGCTCGCGATTTTCATGCCCCGCTCTTCAAAGAGCGCGGCAAAGCGTTTCAGCGCATCCTTGTCAGCCAGCAGCGCGGCCGGGTCACAATGCTCTTTTCCTATGAAACCGCCCGCGCCGACCTCAACATGCGTGACGCCCTTCTGTTTAAGAAGATCCAGCACCTGCGCAAGCGGCTTATCCTTATACAGAACTGAAAATACGGAAAGCTCCATTTGCTTCCTCCTTCTTTGGTATTTTGTTTTGCTGTCTTTAAAATCAGCGATTGGGCCGCGTGAAAAGCGGCCCAGTCGCTTGGATTCATTAAGTATGCGCAACCTTCAGCTTGCCCTTTTCCTTGCGCGTGTTCACAAGCTCTTCGGTGTAGCGCTTATCGTATGTACAGCAGCCCACCTTGCTCTGCTGTATCAACAGCTCTAAGCAGTTGTCGCAGACGGTGCAGTATTTGATATCGCTTTCGTTGCCTTCACGCAGCTTTTTGGCAAGGAACGGATCGGCGAACGACTGACGGCCAAGGCCGATCATATCGACGACACCGCGTTCAATGCACTGCGCGCCGTATTGCAGCAGCGAGCTCTTTTCGGGTTCTACCGCACACAGATTGTTCTTACCATTGCGGAATACGCTGAAGTTGGAGCCGATAAGCACCGTTTCTTCTTTGAGCTGCTTTTTGAATTCTTTCGCGAAGAACTGATGCAGATACGCATAATACGGGATATGCTTGTCAACCTGTGTGAGGCTGATAGTGATAGACGGGCTTCCCGCGCTCTGTATGAAGTACTGCGCGCCGCGCTCTTCAAGACCCTTAAGCAGCGAAATGGGTTCTGTCAAATCGATAACTGGCGAATCGGGGCCATCCGTACCGAAGCCGCCCGGGAAGCCTTCCCATGCGGAAATCTTGGAACCGATAAGGAAGTTCTTATCATTGACTTCCTTTTGGATACGCTCATAAAGATCAAACGCGAAACGCGAACGGTTTTCCCACGAGCCGCCGTACTTCCACTTTCTGTCGTTATATGGGCGCAGAATCTGGCTGCCGAAATAGCCATGACACAGCTTCATATCGATACCGTCCGCACCCGCGTTGTGCGCGATCTTCGCCGCCGTCACAAAGCCGTCCATAATCTTGTCCACTTCTTCTTCAGTGAGCAGATCACCGCCATAGCCGTGCAGCGGTTTTACCGTTACTCTTCTTGAGAATGCCGGATTGGAAAGCTCGCCCGAATGCGTGAGCTGGAATATAAACAAAATATCCGGATTGGCAGCCTTGACTCTTTTAACGAACTCAGTGAGTGCCTTTTCATTCTGCGGCATGATCATCATCTGATTATCACGCGAACGGCTTTCTCTGGTGACCGAAATCGCTTCAAGCGATATCAGACCCGATTCGCCTTTGGCCAGATTCTCATAGCGCTGTGTGGTCAATTCAGACGGATTACCCAATTCATCCTCGTCATTGCATTCCATTGCCTGAATAAAAAATCTGTTCGGGCACGTCCTCGTGCCGATCTTGATCGGGTTTAACAGTGTTTCCTTATAACTCATCTTCCTGCTCCTTTTATTTGTTAATATAAATACGTTCATTGATTTCGGGGCTTACAAAAACCCTAATGATGTTTCTGTCCTTCTTGACTTCATGAAGCGCCGTCTCGAGCTCTTCAAGAGGCACAACCATATCGAACAAAGGCTTGGGATCTATGCGGTTGTAAGCGAGGAGATTAATGACATCGCCCCAGTCGTTGCCGATACCTGCACACGAGCCGCTGACCTTTTTCTCGCCCAATACGAATTCATACGGCTCAACCGCGGCGGTCTTGCCCTTTGGCACCACACCGAAAGCTTCCACCTTGCCGCCTCTGCGTACCATTTCAAAGGCCTGCTCATATGTTTTGGGTGTGCCCACTGCTTCTAGCACATAGTCTGCGCCAATGCCATTGGTGAGTCTTTTGACTTCTGCCACAGGATCGCTGACCTCGTTTATGTTAATGGTGATATCTGCGCCAAACTTTTTGGCCATCTCCAGCTTTGTGTCGCTGTCCCCGATCACGATCACCGGCGCTGCGCCGCGCAGCCTTGCCAGCGCGCCATGAAGGATGCCAAGACCACAGCCGATAACGACAACACTCGTGGAAATTTTGCAGTCCATTTTCTTCGAGGCCTGCATAACAGCGGTTAAGGGTTCGATAAAGGCTGCCGAATAATCATCGACGTTTTCAGGTATCTTATAGCAGTTTTGCCATGGTGCTTTGACATATTCCGCAAATGCCCCATCTGTGTGTATACCAAGCTGGGTAAAGGTCTGGCAGAGAAGGCCTTCATCGCGGCGGCAGAAATAACATGTGCCGCATGGCATGCAAATGTCCACAGACACACGATCACCAACGCTTAAATCCTTCACATTGCTGCCAACATCTTCAATTTCGCCCCAGAATTCATGGCCTGAGATCATCGGCAGATGTTCCGCGGCATATTCACCCATAAATATCTTCCAATCGGTTCCGCAGATACCGCACATTTTGACTTTAATTAGCACCTCATCGTCACTGATGTCGGGTACAGGAACATTTTTCAGCACCATCTTGCCAGGCTCTTCAATAACCTGTGCTCTCATCATCTTGCTCATTACACTTTCCTCCTTCTTTATCTATTTATTTGCATAAAGCTGCGCTTTGAGTCGCAGAAGTATACACTTATTATGACTAAGTTTCGAAACGTGCACGGGCACGTAAAAAGCAAAAAATTATATCGTGCTGCGGCTTCTGATATCGATCCGCGTTCTCACAAACTCCTCACCGGGAGTACGTCCCGCAATCAGATAGTCGAATAATATTTTGACAGGCTGATAACCTTGAAAGAAAGGATCCTGCCCGATCGTGAAATCGACTACCCCTTCCCTGACAAGTGACGCTGTGGATTCCACAAGGTCATGGCAGATCACTCGGATTTCTTTTTCTTTGCCAAGCATTTTGAGCGCTTCGCCCACACCGCTGACACCGCCGCCTGTGATATATACGCCTTGCATGTTCGGACACTGCTCTAGCTTTTTTAGTGTAAATGCAAAGGCCATCTGGCTTTTATCCTCGTTCTCCATGATTTCATCGACATTTATGCACGATTCAAATTGCTTTAAGCCTGCTTTAAAACCGGCGATTCTCTCCCTATGACATTCCAGATCCACAAGGCTTGTGATGATCAGCACATCCGCGCTGCTACCAAGCACTTTCGTCATCAGATCCGCAGCGACAACACCACCGTTGAAATGATCCTGCCCCACATAGCACAAGCGCTTGGAATCATGTATATCCGTGTTGTAGGTGACAACAGGCTTGCCCGCCGCCACGATTTCATCGACTTTTTTTCTGATATCCTCACTGTCTATGGAAAACATAGCAATGGCATCAATGCCGTTTTCAATAAAGTTATCGAGAATAGTAAGCTGTTCCTGCGCTTCAAGGGTATTCAAAACGCGCATATCCACCTGAAAACCATAATCTGAAATTTCACTGCGCGCGGTATCGATACCCAGCTTGATGTCTTTCACAAAGGGATTGTAGTCGGGCGCCACGATGACGCCGATTTTCTTGGGGTCATGCTGCCTTGCCAGTGCTTTTCCAATGATGTTCGGTTGGTAGTTGAGCGCATCCGCGACTTTTTTGACCCGCTCTCTGACAGCATCACTGACACCGGGTCTGTTATTCAACACTTTGTCGACTGTGCCTCTGGAAACATTGGCAATTTCGGCGATTTCCCTGATGGTAACTTTCATTTGAACCTCATTTACGTGCCCGCGCACTTTACGTGTATGGATATTATATTCGCTGCCGAAAGATAAATTCCTGCCTTTAAATCAAAAATTATATAAAAAAACGTGCCCGCGCACGTTCCCATTCGATTCGTAACATTTATTATATAAGCTAATTTTTATTTATGTATCCCCATAACAATACCGAGGGGCGCTCACAGCACGCCATTCTATTTTGCATGTAATATTTGCTATTCACCCTCGTAGTAATCCACTTGTTTGGAGACCGGAAAAACCATGAAATTACCCTTGTCGTAAATACCAACTTTATCGGAATCGGGGTAAACCGCAACCTCAAGACTATGCCTTATATCAAAATCTGCATAAATCAGTAGCTCTGTCTCCGAAATATTCGTGACTTTATGCGCCCCTTTTTCATTGTTTGGGAAGTAAAGAAAATCCCCGGCAGTCACCTGCCGTTCTCCTTCGGGAGTCTTCAACAACCCTGTCCCTCTGAGGATGTAAAACACTTCCTCGTTTCTCATATGATAGTGATAGGGAACCGCCGCCTTGCCCGGAGGCACTTCATAGATAGAGACGTCAAAATTTTCTGAATCCTCTTTCCCCACGATAACTTTCTTTTTAAATTCGTAATGAGGATGGCCTGATTTATGGGTACACTCAGTCGTTTCAGCCCTTCGTATAAGTGGTTCTCCGCTCATAATGGCGCCTCCTTTTCGTTTTAAATTAAATATCCGCATTTTAATTATAGTTCTTTTATTGAATGTGTGCAAACACTGCTGAGTGTAAGTAAAAAAGCACCCCAAATCCACAAAACGGAGTGCTTTTTCAAAATGTTATGAGCCGCAATATCGGCTTCAATTTATTACCGCTTAGTCTTTTTTCAATGCCGCGTCGAACGCCACGTTCGATGGTTCAAAGTTTATTTTCTTTGTATACTCGCACGCCTCGGTGGCACCGAAAACGCGTTCCATGCCGCTGTCTTCCCATTCCACGGAAAGCGGGCCGTGGTAGCCCATCTGATTGAGTTCACGAATGATGCCGTCGAAATCCACATCGCCGTGACCGAGAGACACAAAATTCCAAGCGCGTCTCGTATCACCAAACTGAAGATGCGAGCCGAGTATGCCTGCGCGTCCGTCAAAATTCATTTTGACGTCCTTCATGTGAACGTGATAAATGCGGTCGGAGAAATCCTTTAAGAAAAACGTCGGGTTCATTCCCTGCCAGACAAAATGCGAGGGATCGAAGTTAAGCCCCAGCGTCGGTCTGTTGTCAAACGTGTCAAAAAGCTTTTTGGTGCTGTAATAATCAAATGCGATCTCGGTGGGATGTACCTCGAACGCGAACTTCACGCCGCACTCATCAAACACATCGAAAATCGGCTCCCAGAGCTCTTTGATCTTGTCAAAGCCCTCCTCCACCATCTCGGGTGTTGTTTGCGGATATGAATACCAATAGCTCCATATGGGTGAGCCAAAAAATCCTGTAACGGTATCAATGCCGAGCTTTTTTGCAGCCTTGGCCGTGGTTTTCATTTCTTCTATAGCCCAAGCTCTTATTTCTTCGGGCTTATGAGACAGTTCCTTGGGCGCAAAGTTATCAAGCCTTGGATCCCAGTTATCTCCCACGCATTGGCCTGTTAAATGTGAGCCGAGTGCCCAAACCTTAAGGCCGTATTTTTCTAGCGTGTCTAAAAACCATTTTGCATAGGAATCATCCGACATCACTTTATTAACGTCGATATGAGATGCCGTGGAAACCTCGATACCTTCATAGCCGATGCCGCTCATCAGCTCGCATAGCTGTTCAAAAGCAATATCACCGAACTGACCGGAACAGATAGTGACGGGTCTTTTCATGAGAGTCCTCCTCATTTTGCATATAAAATTAGTGAGTGAGTGAAGAGTAATGTAAATTATATTGCAAATACAGCGGTACCGTCAACAACAAAAAAGTATACGCGATGCCTTCGCGTTTGTTGAAATGCTGCTTGGCTTATGCTAGAATACAAACAACGGTTAATCCGTTGTTTCAATATCACTCACTATTTTGCATACCCTGTCTCTCACTGCCGTGGTTCACGGCAAGTCTGTTTGGTAATGATTATAATACGTTTTGGAGGTAATTTCCATGAAGGTTCGTTTGGTACCCCTTTTTTTTGAAGAAGCCAATGACAGAGAGCGCGGGGAATTTCAGGAGCAGATGAAACGCCTTAATGAGTTTTACGGTGATGTGGCGGAATTCTTGCCGCCTGTTCAGGTGGGAGACCCGCTTCCCGAAGCCGATGCCATTTTGTTTCCCCAGCTAATATACGCCGCATTTCGGCACAACCCCGAATTGACGAGTTATGGACTGCCCATGGTGGTTTTAACGTCGCGCTTTGGCACTGTGGAGATGTGGGACTGGGAGATTGTGACATACTTAAGAGATTTAGGCTGCAGCGTCTTTTCGCCCTACAGCGTAGAAATGGGCAAAACCGTGCTAAGAGCGCTTTGCGTCAAGCGCAGCCTCAAAGAAGGCGCAAAGTTCCTCATGTTTCAGGACAGTCCCGGCGAAGGCATGCAGGCCAACATATTCAAGCGTTTTTACTGGTGGGAAAAGGAAAGCACCGAGAAAATGGAGCAGACCTTTGGCTGCCAGCTCATTTACCGCAGCTGGAAAGAGGTCTGCGAACAGGCGCGCAATATCAGTGACGATGAGGCCAGAAAGATAAGCGCAGACTGGGATATCAATCAAGAAGGCATCTGTGAAACCAACTACCTTAAAGCTGTCAAGGTTTATATTGCCGTCAAGGCCGTGATCGACGAAATCGGCGATGTGGCTGGCGTGGGCTCTAACTGCCTGAATGAGTCCTTCCACTGCGACACCACACCGTGTCTTGCATGGAACATGCTGTTTGAAAGAGACAATATCATTTGGGCATGCGAAGGCGATACGCTGACGCTGCTGTCCACATACATCATCTATCGCTCCATCGAAAAGCCCATTATGATGACCAATCTTTATCCATTCCTTGTGGGAATGGCGGCGCTGGCTCACGAAAAAATCGATCATTTCCCGGATATTGAAGATCCGGACAACCACGCGCTTGGCGTACACTGCGGATATTTCGGCCTTGTGCCGCGTTCGTTCTGCTCACAGTGGACATTGCGGCCCAAGGTGCTTGAAATCGTCAATGATGCTGCGGTGATGATAGACGGACGTATGCCTGAAGGCCCTGTCACGCTGGCCAAGATTTACCCCGGCTTTAAAAAGCTATCTGTCATTAAGGCCGAAATCGAATCTTACGTTCAGTATCCGGGTTCAGATTGCCGAAACGGCGCTCTGATTCGGTACAATGACGGCCACAAGGTCATGGATGCCCTCTGCTCGCACCACTCCCTCATCATATCCGGAGATGTAAAGCCCCAGCTGCTTCAGCTTGCCCGCGTGTTTGGCTGGGACGTTACGGAGCTGTAAATAAGAAATATCAGATGAACTCTTTGAAAATGCGCAGCGCTGGCTTTTTTGCCCAGCGCTGCTTTCGTTTATTGTCATTTATCATGTTTTCTTATCATTATTCCGCATTTTATATTGACAAACGAAAATTAACTTGATATAGTCATAAGCAGTGAGTGACAGGGTAAAATTTTTATTATGTATGTAATCGTTTACTGTAAACGATTACAAGTTTCGACATTGAGGTAACAACATGGTTTCAATTGCAGATGTTGCGTTAGAAGCGGGTGTATCCGTGGCAACAGTATCTCGGGTCATCAATCATAAAGGAAATGTATCACAAGAAACCATGCAACGGGTTGAGGAGGCCATAAATAAGCTTTCCTACGAACCAAACATTCTCGCGCGCAATTTCCGCAAAAGCGAGAGCCGGGTCATACTGATTCTGGCACCGAACATCACAAATCCTTATTACAGTCAGATATTGACCGGAATCGGGTTCTCCGCTCGTCGGCTGGGCTATAGCTTCATGATATGCACCACCGGCGGCGAAACCGATCAGGAACGCGACTTCCTCGATATGCTGGCTAAAAAAAGAGCAGACGGCGCCATTATGCTGGCAACGGGTATGAGCCGTGAGGACATCGAACACTACGCAGCCAAATATCCCATCGTCCAATGTTCGGAATATTATCCGGATACCAGTGTGGCGCACGTGGCTATTGATAATTACCGCAGCGCCTATCAGGTTGTCGAGTATCTGCTCTCTCTCGGGCATCGGCGGATTGCCACCATCAGCAGTATCAACAACTATCCCTCGACGCGCCTGCGGCTTGCGGGATACAGGGATGCGCTGCTGGCAGCCGGAATTCAGCCCGATGACGCTCTGGTGCGTTATGGCAGCTTTGATTACAGCTTCTCCAGCGGCCTTGCAGCCGCACAGAGCCTGTTGCTTCAAGGCGACAGACCCACGGCCATATTCTGCATTTCCGATATGCTGGCGCTCGGCGCCATAAACGGCGCGCAGAATATGGGGATTAAAGTGCCACGTGATGTTTCCGTGGTGGGATTTGACGATGTGGCCCACGCGACCATGTTTCGCCCTCATATCACCACAATGGCCCAGCCCTGCTATGAAATCGGCCAGCGCGCCACAGAGCTGCTTTACCGTCTTATGCGCTGCGAGCCTTGCTCCTGCCAAGGTGTGATGCTGGAATGTCAATTGGTTGTACGCGATTCGTGCACGGCTTATGAAGCGCAGAACAGGAGTGAGTTATGACCAAAATAGGAGCGAGTTCTTACATTTGGGTATCTCCTTTTTCAAACGATCGTCTTAATCAGCTCGCCCATGCCAAAAGCTTTGGCTTTGACGTATATGAAATTGCCGTCGAAGATCCTGCGGCAATCGATATTGAAAAAGTGTGCGAGGAAGCATCGCGCGTCGGCATCGGTGTGAATATTTGCGGTGCTTTTGGTGAAACTCGTGATATCAGCAGCGACGTGTCTGAATACCGTGAAAACGGCATCACTTATGTCAAGACGCTGATTGATATGGCGCAATCCGTAGGTTCCCCTTATGTGGCAGGTCCAATGTATGCTGCCGTCGGCAGAACCCGCCTTTGTACGCCTGATGAAAAACGGCACCAGACGAAGCTGGCCGCAGAAAACATAAAAAAACTCGCAGAATATGCCGCAGAAAGAAACGTGACACTTGCTCTTGAGCCGCTTAATCGGTTTGAAACAGATTTTATGAATACTGTGGAGCAGGGTCTTGAGTTTTTGGATCTTGTGGGATATGACAACGTGGGTTTTCTGCTGGATACCTTCCATATGAATATCGAAGAAAAGTCTTTGCCGGCCGCGATTCGCATGGCCAAGGGCAAGATATTCGACTTTCATTCCTGTGCCAACGACCGTGGAACACCCGGCGAAGATCACTTCGACTGGCCGTCTATCCGTAAAGCACTTGAGGAGGCTGAATACTCCGGCCCCGTCGTTATCGAAAGCTTTACGCCTCAGATTAAAGAGATCGTGAAAGCTGTTTCGCTTTGGCGTCCTCTGGCGCAAAGCCCCGATAAGCTGGCTCAGGATGGCTTGTCATTTTTAAACAAGATATTCAATGCTATTACGGAGACGGATAAACATATCAATTGAATAGAATGAAAGTGTTTGTCCAGTCAGAGTCCATTGCTCCAACCTTGATATATTTTGTCGTTGGAGCAATCACTAAAAGTGTCTCTACCGGCTATTAAGCCGTTGAGAATATGAAAAATTAGGAGGAAAAGACACATGAAGAAGATTCTTATGATTGCGCTGTGCTTGGTTCTCGCGCTCGGGCTGGTGGCCTGCGGCTCTCCCAAACCTGGTGCATCCGAAGAACCCGCCGCATCAGAACCAGCAGCCGAATCACAGGCTCCTGCCGATGAATCCCCCGCTGCTTCAGACGATAAGCCGCTGGTGGGTATTTCCGTTCCTACAGCTCCCACAGGCTGGGTTGCTGCGGTTCAATGGGCTGCTCAGACCACAGCTGACAGACTTGGCCTGAACTATCGCTTGATTTCTGCCGACAGTGAAAATGATCAGGCAAACCAGATAGACGAACTGATACAGCTTGGCTGTGAAATCATCGTGCTGTTCCCGCACAATGACACGCTCGAAGCCTCTGCGCAGAAGATACTGGATGCCGGCATCACGCTGATCAACTTCGACCGTACGCTGGGTTCCTTAGAGCCTGACTACTATGTCGCTGGTGACAACTATCAGATGGGCGTTCTGGGTGCTGAGTATATCGGTGAAAAGCTTGGCGGCGAAGGCGATGTTGTTATCGTCAACATCCCCGCTTACGGCGAAATCTTCAACACGCGCGTGAAGGGTTTCAACGACACGATTGCTGAAAAGTATCCGAACATCAAAGTGCTTGACGAGTACGGCGCAGAAAACGGCGCTCCCGAAACAGGTCTTAAGATCATGACAGACATTCTGACCGCTCATCCGGACGGAATCGACGCGATCTACTCAACAGACGATGAGCTCTCCATCGGCCTTATCCAGGCGATCGTGGAGAATAACCGTATGGGCGAAATCAAAGCCATCACAGGCGGCGGCGGCGCTCAGGCATACTTCAAGATTATGGAAGAGTACCCGGACATGGCCATCTCTTCGCAGACATACGATCCTTACATGATGTCTACATGCGTTGAGATAGCAGCCGGTCTGCTCAATGGCGAAAGCTTTGATGCGAAGACCATCATTCCTGCTCAGTCTCTGGATGTCAATAGCTATCAGAAGTGGCTGGATGACAACAACATCACGCCGGACGCTCCGTTCTAAGTAACAAAACAGATAAGTATATGTGTCAGGAGGAGGCTCTGCCTCCTCTTGGCTCAATACCCATGCGGCTCATTGCCGCAGCAGACGACACATGCAAGCAAGGAGATAAAGCATGGCTGAATGCGCATTGCAGATGACTGGAATCGTTAAATCCTACAGCGGAGTCACGGTGCTAAAGGATGTCGATTTTACAGTCAAACAAGGTGAAATCCACGCGCTTCTCGGTGAAAACGGCGCGGGAAAAACAACATTAATGAACATACTGGGTGGTGTCACCCCCATGGATCGCGGAAATATCGTCCTGTTCGGGAAAGAAGCCCGGCTTAACAGCCCTGCCGATTCCCAGGCAAAAGGCGTTGCATTTATTCATCAGGAGTTAAACGTTGTCAACGACCTGATGGTCTACGAAAATATGTTTTTGGGACACGAAATCCGTTCAAAAGCGGGCAAATTGGAAGTCAAAGAGATGTGTAAGCAAACCGCTGAAGTCTTCTCACGGATGAATGTACAGATCAATCCCAAGACTATGATGCGCGATCTTGAAACATCGTATAAGCAGATTGTTGAAATAGCTAAGTCTCTATTAAGAAACGCAAAGCTCATCATCATGGATGAACCGACAACATCGCTTACACTCAAAGAAATCGATAACGTATTCGCCATTATGCGTGGACTTACAACGGATCATGGCGTTTCAATCATATTTATATCGCACAAATTAAGTGAAGTCGTGGATTTTTGCGACAGCTATACCGTTCTTCGCAACGGTGAAAAGGTTTCAGACGGATATATCACGCAGCCCGACGGAACAAAAATTACTCAGGCAGATATCGCCCGCATGATGGTCGGCCGAGACGTTCTGGGCGTCGAAGTTTATCAGAATCATGACATCGGCGATGTGCTTCTTGAGGTAAAGGACTTGACGGTTGACACACGCGTGAAAGGCATCAGTTTTGATTTGCATAAGGGAGAGATACTCGGCCTCACGGGTCTTCTCGGCGACGGCAAGGACGAACTCATTCGCGCACTTTTCGGAGACTTGCAAAAGAGCGGCGGAAGCGTGACGCTCAAAGGCAAGCCGTTAAACATCAAGCATCCGTCACAGGGTAAAAAGCACGGCATTGGGTTCCTGCCGTCCAACCGTAAGGAAAACGCGATCATCAAAGACCTCTCCGTACAGGAAAACATCACGATCGTGACGCTGGACAAGTGTTGCTCGGGTCTGACACTCATGCCGAGCCGGGAACGCAAGGTGGCTGAAGAATACCGCGAAAAGTTGGGTATTAAGGTGGCGAACCTCGCTAACAAGATTACAAGCCTTTCAGGCGGTAATCAGCAAAAGGTCGTTTTATCCAAATGGATTAACGCCAAGCCGGATGTGATGATACTATCCAACCCCACGCAGGGTGTTGACGTGGGTGCCAAAAACGAAATTTATTCACTGATCATGGAGCTTGCCAAGGAAGGTATCGGCGTTATCGTGGCCAGTGGTGAGGCACAAGAAATATTTAAGCTGTGTGACCGAGTGCTGGTTATGTATCACGGCGAAATGCGCGGTGAGCTCTCACGCGGAGAAATATCCGAAGAAAATATTATGATACTGTCCACGGGCGGTTTGTTACAATAATACAAGGAGAACACAAGAGTATGCAAAGCATGGAAAAAAGAAAAGGCAGCGCTGTGATTAAAAAGTTCGCAAGTGAACACAGCATCATACTGGTTGCCATCGGCATGATCATCGTCGCAACCATACTCCAGGGCAGCACCTTCTTAACGCTGCAAAACTTTGTCAACATACTGCGCAACAACGCGGTTATTGGCATCATTGCGTTCGGTATGTCCTTTGTGATCATATCCGGAAATATTGATTTATCGGTAAGCTCGCAGTTGGTGGCTGTCGCAGCTTTGCTGATCTCCGTTATCAACACAACGGAAAGCATTTTGCTGGGTGTTGTTGTGGCTATCGCCTTCAGCTGCGCTTTATCTGCAATGGTTGGCCTCGTTGTCACAAAGGGTCGCGTCCCCTCCTTCATCGTGACGCTGGGTATGCAGTATATTTACCGTTCGTTCTGTATGTTCTTCATGGAAGGCGGCGGTTTCACAGGATCGGTTACTGCGTTTAAAAGCATCTCCAACACCAACCTTTTCGGATGGCTGCCAATGTCTATCGTTTACTTTCTGCTCATGTTTGTGTTGTACTTCTACATTTCAAAGTACACAAGACTCGGCCGACACATATATGCCGTGGGTTCTAACGAGAAAGCCACGCGCCTGAGCGGTATCAATACCGACCGGATCAGAATTATATCCTTCATTCTGCTGGGGTTTGCAGTGGCTGTCGCGGCCATCACGGAAGCTTCGCGAATGAACTCCATCAACTCCACCTCCTCCGGTACGGCCTATGAGCTCAACGCTATCGCCATGGCGGTTGTCGGCGGCATCGCAATGGAAGGCGGCAAAGGCAGTTTGGTGGGAACGATATTCGGTATATTGATTCTCGGTATCATCAACAACATATTAACGCTCATCGGCGTGGATGTGTACCTCGTGAACGCGTTCAAGGGCGCCATCATCATAGCGGCTGTGCTCTTCCAACGCAAAGAGAAAGAAAGATAGAATATAAACAGCTTATGTCATTCCGATGGAGCGTAGGCGACTGGCTACGAAGTGGATTGGAATCCTTTTCTACAAAGCCCTTTTCATGGGATTCCAGCCCACTACCGTAGTCGACAAGCTCGGAATGACAAAGGGGTTTATCGACATGCTGATCTCACCACATTGTGTGAGGTTTTCAGACTGTTAAATCTGTTAAAAAGGTCTATAAATATAATTCGTGGGCAAGACGGGCTGTGCCCGCGCAGCCCACACCTTGCGGTTTTGCGCAGTTTCGAGTTTGCGAGGAACAAGCAAAACCGGTAAACTGGCGGAAACCGTAGGTTTTCGACAAGTTCAAACCTCACCAATTTGCGTGAGGTTTCTTTAAAAAATATGACTTATGTTTAGAATAAAACCACAAGGAGGATTAACAAATGAAAATTGGTATTGACAGTTATTGCTTTCACAGACTGTTCGGCGAGGCTTACGACTTTCAGAAAGCGCCGGAGAAACTGAAAACGGTAGACGAATTTCTTGATCTTGCCAAACGGCTTGATGTTGACGGTGTATCACTGGAAACCTGCTTCTTACCGAGTCTTGATGACGTTTATTTAAAGGAACTCGGCGCAAAAATAAAGGAATATGGCTTTGATTCGGTATTCGCTTGGGGACATCCCAATGGACTTGAGCGCGGCCTCAATCCGGAAGCCTATGCAGAGATGAAGAGCCTGATACCCAAAACGCGCTTGCTTGGTACAGATGTCATGCGCATCACGGGTTCGGCCTTCGACTGGCGTCATGAAAACCACAGAGACCACATCGCCCGCCTTGTGCCCATGTTCAAGGAAGCGACAAAAATCGCCGAGGACAATGGCGTCAGGCTGGCGAATGAAAACCATATCGACTTTACAGCAGACGAAATGCTGGAAATGATCGAAGCAGTAGACTCCCCCAACTTCGGTATCAACTTTGACACAGGCAACTTCCTGCGTCTGCTCGATGATCCGGTTGCGGGTATGGAAAAGCTGGCTCCCCATGTGTTCTCCACGCATATCAAGGATTTGAAGCTGCATCCCACAGCGACGCCTTCCGACTGGTATTACTTCTGCGGCGTTCCCGTGGGCTTTGGCCTTGTTAATAACTACAAGCTGGCTGAGCTGCTGTCCAAAGCAGGCTACAAGGGCTTCCTCGCTGTCGAGATCGACGCGCCGGCTCCTGAATGGCTGGACATGGAAGAAGAAGCGATTATGGTCAGCGTGAAAAATCTGAAGAAGATTGGCGCGCAATTCGCATAAAGCATGGAGGAAATCGTGATGAAAAAACAATTAAACATCGCCATGATCGGCGGCGGTTTCATGGGCAAAGCGCACAGCAACGCGTGGCTTCGCGTGAGTGAGTTCTTCGATGTGCCTTTCAAGCCTGTGCTTAAGGTCATCGCGGGCAAAAAGTCGAAGCTTGAAGATTTTGCCCAAAACTGGGGTTATGAAGACGTCACATACGACTGGCGCAGTATCATGGAGCGCGACGATGTCGACGTGGTGGATATCGGCACCCCCACCTTTGAGCACAAGGAGATGGTGATCGCGGCGGCCAAGGCCGGCAAGCATATTGTCTGCGAAAAGCCGTTCACCCTCACCTATGCGGATGCCAAGGAAATGCTTGATGCGGCGAACAAGGCCGGAATCGTGCATTATCTGAATCACAACTACAGACGTGTTCCGGCTGTGGCATTTGCCAAGCAGCTCATCGAAGAAGGCCGCATCGGCCAGATATTTCACTGGCGCGGCGCTTACCTGCAGGACTGGATCACCGATCCGAGCTTTCCCCTCTCGTGGCAGCTTCGCGCAGAATGCGCGGGCGGCGGGCCGCTGTATGACCTGACCTCTCACGCGATGGATCTTGCGCGTTATCTGATCGGCGAACCTGCGGCTGTGACGGCTGTCAACAAAACGATCATCAAGGAGCGTCCCTTGCCCGGCGTAGGCGCCACCGCGTTCTCATCCGGCACAGGCGCTGATACGTCTCAGATGGCACCCGTCACCGTGGACGATGCGTCGTTCACGATTGCGGAATTCGAATGCGGCGCACTCGGCAGCGTGGAATCCTCCCGTTTCGCGACAGGCCGCAAGAATTTCAATGACTTTGAAATCTACGGCAGCAAGGGCTCCATCAAGTTTAATCTTGAAAAGATGAACGAGCTAGAGTTTTTGGATGCCACGGCTCCCGGCAGAGAGCAGGGCTTCCGCCGTTTGCTCGTCACAGAAGCGGACCATCCGTATTTATCGGCATGGTGGCCGTCGGGACACATCATCGGCTATGAGCACACGTTTGTGAACGCGTTCAGAGACTTTCTCATGGCAGTTGACGGACAGGAAGCAATCACACCCGACTTCAATGATGGCACTCAGATCATCCGCATACTCGAAGCCATCAAAAAATCCAGCGACGAGCAACGCCGCGTGAGCATCTCAGAGATTCAGTAACCTAAAACATATTAAAGGGGCGTATGTGATGTGCGCCCCTCAGTCTGTTAAAAGTCTTTAAATATAATTCGTGGGCAAGACGGGCTGTGCCCGCGCAGCCCACACCTTGCGGTTTTGCGCAGTTTCGAGTTTGCGAGGAACAAGCAAAACCGGTAAACTGGCGGAAACCGTAGGTTTTTCGACAAATTAAGAGGAGGACAACCATGGTCAATATCGGCGTCATCGGCTGCGGAAAAATCGCTCAGGTGAGGCATCTGCCCGAATACGACGCAAATACAAACGCCAATATCTATGGATTATACGACATCAATCAAGAGCGCACAGCCGAGCTAGCCAAGCAATATGGTGCAAAGGCATTCGGCTCGTATCAAGAGCTGCTCGCAGACC
>JAEWQS010000173.1 GCA_023399095.1 Bacillota bacterium | reverse complement strand
CCTATATGCGGGGTAACGGATCTGTGGAATTTGATGCAGACGCGTATGTCCATGTGCTGACCGGCATCCTGCACAGGCTCATCAAGGCTAGCGCTGCGGATGCACGCAGCATATGCAGCATTACGTTCACCGGGCAGGCCGAATCACTTGTTGTGCTTGACAGCAACGGCAATCCGCTGATGAACGCCATCAGCTGGATGGACGAACGCTCACAGGAGGAGTGCGCACTGGTGGAGAAGCAGTTCTCTCCTGCCGTCTGTTATGCGCATACCGGCCAGCCCGCCGTACTGCCCACCTGGCCGGCAACAAAAATCCTATGGTTAAGGCGCCACCGCCCGGAACTTGATTCTGTGGCCGCCCATTATGTGCTGCTCAAAGACTTTGTTGTCTACCGTTTGACAGGCAACCTGCTTGCCGATCGCTCAATTGCAACGTTTACATTCTATTTTGACATCTATGCCAAACGATACTGGCCTGAGATGCTGGAGTTCATCGGTATTCAGGAAACCCAGCTGCCGCCGCTTGCGGAACCATGCACTTGTGCAGGTACACTAAAAAAGGATGTCGCCGCGGCGATCGGGCTTTCGGAAGGAGCAACGGTGAATATCGGCACGCTGGATCATTTTGCCGGTATGGTCGGAACGGGCAACGTGCATGTAGGGTGCATGAATCTTTCTACCGGTACGGTTATGGGACTCTCCAGCATCGCCGCCTTGCCTGTCAGGCAGGATACCGGCATTCCGATGCATTACGGGTTCCTCCCAAATTCTTACGTGATGCTGCCGGTGGCGGAAAGCGGCGGCGTCAGCTTGGAGTGGTTCAAGCAAATCTGCATGGCAGCCACTTCTTATGAGGAACTGAATGCC
Source organism: Bacillota bacterium (assembly GCA_023399095.1). Lineage (GTDB taxonomy): Bacteria > Bacillota > Clostridia > Christensenellales > SZUA-584 > SZUA-584. Next base: position 2,073 of record JAEWQS010000173.1, on the reverse strand, counting down.
GCACTCGTTGGACGCGCGCCAAGCGAAATCATCTTTCTTCCATATATTGTGGGCACCAATGCGCCGGAATTCGACCGTGACGCATGCGGCGTCTTTTTCGGTCTTCGCAGCAAGCATGATGGATTTGACCTGGCGTTGGCCGTGATGGAAGGCGTTGCGCACCTGCTCAAAAAGAATTGTGACCATATCAGTGCAAGCGGCACGCCGATCGAGCGTATTATTGCCACCGGAGGCGGCGCGAAATCCCCCATATGGTGCCAGATGCAGGCGGATATCACGGGCATTCCCGTATACATCCCGTTAGAGAAAGAGGCCGCTTGCCTTGGCGCAGCCATGATCGGCGCTGTTGCCGCCAATGTATATGCATCCTACGACGAGGCGGCGGCAGGCGTAGTACGGATGGAGCAATGCTTCTTGCCGTCCCCGAGCGAGCAGTTCCAGCGCAAGCACCATCAGTTTCTCGCCTTATATGATGCCATGATGAAAGTGCAGCAAATCCGGTAACTTTTTTGTCTGAACACCTATAAGAAACGAGCCTCGGCATCTCTGTCTTGGCCCGTTTTTTCTTTGCTCCTTCTAGCCCTTACGGCAACCGTATTGTTACGTCAGTCATACCGCGAAACTTTTCGGTTTGATATAACAGCGCATTGCAAATTGCCGCAGCCACCGTGCTCCCGCCCTTTCTCCCCTGCGCTATGATACATGGAATATCCAACGCTTTGATGGCCGCCTTACTCTCCACCACGTTTACAAACCCCACCGGTACGCCGATAATTAGTTCCGGCTTGACCTGCTTCTCCAAGATTAATTCCCTTAACCTTAACAAAGCGGTCGGCGCGTTGCCGACCGCGATAATCAGCGGTTCAGAAATACCGCATGCTTTTCCCATGCTCACTGCAGCACGGGTAATCCCCTCCCGTTTGGCGGCGATCCTGACGTCTTCATCCGCCATAAAGCAGTGCGTCATTCCCCCAAGCTTCGCAAGCGACGTCTTGTTAATGCCCGCCTCCGCCATTTTGGTATCCGTCAGGATATGCGCGCCCGCCCGCAACGCGGCCATGCCGATGGTTACCGCCTCGGGTGAAAAATAAAGTGTTTTTGCATACTCAAAATCCGCCGTGGTATGAATAACACGCTTTAACACCGCAAGTTTAGCGCCTGACAGCTCCGTTCCCCCAAGCTCTTCGGAAATTATTTCAAAACTCCGCCGTTCGATTTCTTCCGGCGGCATATTGCGCCAATCCGGCGTTTGCGTGCTGTTCATGCGCCCTCCTCCAGGATGCGGTAAATTTGCTTGAAATCAAGATGTTCCCTTAACGTCTCAGCGAGCTTATCGTATTGCGCTTGCTTATGCTGCTCCGTATCCGGTGCAGCGCTGTATTCTCCGATAAGCCCCTTCCATTCCAGCAGCAGCCGCACCAGTGCCTCCCCCACCGCGCCATCCAGTACGCCATGAATATAACATCCACATACATTCCCGGATACCGCGCCATCCTCCGTTCCATCTGCAAGAAGCACAAACGGTGGTACGCCCTCATGCCGTTCCGTTTTTCCCATATGGATTTCGTAGCCGGAAAATGGAGCGTCTGTAAGCAGTACAAATTCACCATTCTGGGGAGATACTTTTCCGGCAGTCTGCATGCGCGTCTTCTGCGCTTCAAATACGGTGGAAACCGGCAGCAGCTCCATGCCGCGCAAACTGCCGCCCTGCTCTATGCCCAAGGGGTCATGCAGCACCTGGCCCAGCATCTGATACCCGCCGCAAATGCCGATGACCGGCGTTCCCGCTGCAGCGAGCTTTTTGATGGCAGCCTCCAGTCCGCTTTGCCTGAGCCAGAGAAGATCGCTCATTGTATTTTTGGTACCCGGCAGCAGAACACAATCCGGCGTTTTAAGCTCGGATCGTTTTTCCACATACCGCAACCCCACACGTTCCATCCGGCTGAGCGTATTGAAATCCGTAAAGTTGGAAATACGCGGCAAACGAATGACAGCGATATCAATTTCCCCTTTCGCGCTGCTTGTTGCGGCAAGGCGTTCACTTAGGCTGTCCTCATCATCCAAGTCCAACCG
>JAEWQS010000160.1 GCA_023399095.1 Bacillota bacterium | reverse complement strand
GGCAGGGGACATTCCGCATACTGCGCGCCGTCAAGAACCGATTTGGGTCCACCAACGAGATCGGCGTGTTTGATATGCGCGACGATGGCATGCATGAGGTGGAGAACCCGTCCGGCATGCTGCTGGGCGAACGCGCCAAAGACGCCTCTGGCTCGTGCGTGTATCCTGCGATTGAGGGCACACGGCCTGTGCTGCTTGAGATTCAGGCGCTGGTGAGCCCGACGTCGTTCCAGATGCCGCGCCGCATGGCGGCAGGGCTGGATTTTGGCAGGATGGCGCTTATGGTGGCTGTGCTGGAAAAACGTATGGGGCTAAAGCTGTATAATCAGGATGTGTACTTAAACGTGGCAGGCGGCATGCGGCTTGCTCAGCCCGCGGCAGACCTTGCGATGGCTGCGAGCATCGTCTCCAGTTTCCGCGACGCGCCCATCAGCGATGCGGTAGCGATGGGAGAAGTCGGGCTAACGGGCGAGGTGCGCGCTGTGGGGCAGATTGAAAAACGGCTCATTGAAAGCAGCAAAATGGGGTTTAAAAAAGCGGTGATCCCAAAATCCAATCTCGGCGGATTAAAGGTACCGCAGGGCATTGAGGTTTTTGGTGTCCGGCACGTTTTTGATGCGCTGGAGATATTAATTAAGCCGAATAAATGAATATGGTGAACATAGAATAATCATATGAAAGGCAAGGCGCACGTAAAACTAAAAAGATGGAGTTTTATCGGGGTGTTTGTCATATTCGCGCTCGCGGGGCTGTGGCACTTTCTTTACGAATGGCTGCCATGCGGCGTGACGGCAATTCTTGCGCCTGTCAATGAAAGCCCGTGGGAACACACGAAGCTGTTCTATGCGCCTGCCCTTATCTATTTTTTCATCGGGCGGCTGACTGTGGGCAAAAAGTATCCGAATTTTACGTTTTCGCATGCCGCTGTGCTGCCTTTTATGCCGATGCTTATGCTGTCGCTATATTACCTTTTCAATTCTTTTGGCATCAAATCAATAGTATTCGATCTTGTCCTCACCTTCATTGTCATCGTGCTCGCCTTATACACGGCTTACAGAATGACAGTGTCCGTGATGCATATGGATACACCCGTATACCGCATGGCCGCGCTGCTCGCGGTGCTTGGTATGTTGTTCATTTTTATCACGTTTACGTTTTATCCGCCTCATATTCCGCTCTTTCAGGACAGCAACACAATGAAATACGGCATTCCTATTAAGTAAACCTTCCTAAAACTATCAGCATTGTGAATATTCTGTTAAGCCTTTCGCTGAGCTCTGTTTACAAAGCGTGATCCTTGGTAGAATAGCTGTCAAGATCATTTTTACGTCAGTCAACAGATTTTTTATATATTGGAGGACAAGCTCGATGAGCCAGAAAAAGAAATCAAAGAAAAGAATCATCATTTTAGTCGTTGTTCTTGTGATTGTGGTGCTTGCGGTGCTCGGATACATTAATATGCGTGCGAACCTTGCCGAAGCAGCAAAAACCACATACGATATCGTGGATGTCACGAAGGGCACGATTGAGGTGAAGGTGAAGGGTGCGGGCACAGTGGAGCCGATGAGCGACGAAACTGCTTACGCGGATGCCGGTGGGACTGTGACAGACGTGCTGTTTGAGGACGGCGACGTGGTGAGTGCAGATGATATCATTGCGGTGCTTGAAAGCGACGCGCTGGAATCCGAAAAGAACAGCTTGGAGCAGCAGATCGACGAACAGGATATGTCCATATTAACCGCCCGTTCGACGTCCGGCAGCAAAAATGTTGTATCGCCCATCGAGGGCAAAGTGAAGGCTGTTTACGCCAAGGAAGGCGAGACGGTGGACGCGGTGATGGAACGCGACGGCGCGCTGGCGGTTGTCTGCCCGGATGACCTCATGAAAACTGTGGTGCCTTATGAGAGCGCTTTAGCTCCCGGAGATGCCGTTACAGTGACGGTGGGCACGCAGAGCGTAAATGGCGTAGTGGTGAGTACGTCGGGCGGCAAAGCCACTGTGCAGTTTGAGGACAGCGATTTTGCACTGGGCGACAGCACTGTGGTGACGGATGCAAGCGGCGCTGAAATCGGCAGCGGTGCCGTATCCGTGGCAAATCCGGTTTATGTGTCAGCGCACGGCGGCACCGTGGATGATGTGCGCGTGGAGGTTGGTGATGAAGTGTCGCGCGGCGGCAAACTGTTCACACTCGAAGGCGAGATACTCTCAAGTTCGCTTTATTCGCTGCTGGAGCAGCGTGAGAGTCTTCAAGAGGACCTTGACGACGTATTGGCCGATCTCGATGGTCTGAGTGTGCGAGCGGGCGCAGACGGCGTGATAACGGAGCTTTCGCTCAAGAAAGGACAGCCTGTGCAGCAGGGCGCGGCGCTGTTCACGGTGCAGAGCAGCGGTTCGGTCAAAATCGACGTCGAGATCGACGAGCTTGATATACCAGACATTGAAACCGGCGGTGAAGCCACTGTGACGTTTGACGCGCTGCCCGAAAAGACTTATATGGCGGGTATCATCAAGATCAATCCGGTCGGCGTGGCGAAGAACAATGTGACCAAGTACACGATCACGCTGTTGCTGGAGGATGCGCAGGATGTCATGCTTGGCATGAGCGCGGACGTTCAGATCGTATCGCAGCAGGCGCAGGATGTGCTGCTAATCCCCGTGGAAGCGATACAGGTGATCAACGGTGAAAAGTTTGTCGTTTTTGAAGGGGATATCAATGAAGACCTCATGTACACACCGGCCACGCACAAGGTGGTAACGGGCATCACAGACGGAGTGAATATTGAGATTACTGAAGGTCTTAATGAAGGAGACCGTGTGGCGGTGCCGCAGGTGAAAGAGAAGAGTATGCAGGAGCAGATGTGGAGCCGCGGCGGCAATGGCGGCGGCAGCTTCGGCGGCAATAACAATGACGAAAGTCCCAGCGACAGCGGCACAGCTGTCAGCCAGTAAAGGGGCGCAGGTCATGATAGAACTGCGCAATGTCAAAAAGACGTACCAGATGGGCGAGGCGGAGGTTCACGCGCTGGATGGTGTATCGCTGACTATCAAGGACGGCGAGTTCGTCGCTGTTGTCGGGCCGTCGGGCAGCGGGAAATCTACGCTGATGAATATCATCGGCTGCCTCGACCTTGCGGACGAGGGTGAATACTGGCTGAATGGCCAGCTCATCGACGACTATACCGAGCGTCAGCTCGGAGAGATCAGAAACAAGGAGATCGGCTTTATCTTTCAGCAGTTCAATCTGCTCAGCAAGCTCACGGCGTATGAAAACGTGGAGTTGCCGCTGATATATCAGGGTTTGCCATTGTCCGAACGCAAAAAGCGCGTCACGGATTCGCTTGCGAAGGTGGGGCTCACGGACAGAATGGCGCATAAGCCGACCGAGCTTTCGGGCGGTCAGCAGCAGCGTGTCGCGATTGCGCGGGCACTGTCTACCCACCCGACGTTGATATTGGCCGACGAACCGACGGGCAACCTTGACTCGCATTCGGGCAAAGAGATTATGGGTATGCTGATGAATCTGCACCGCGAGGGACGCGGCATACTGCTGATTACGCACGATCCCGGTGTGGCAAAGCTTGCAAGCCGCAGGCTCCACATTATGGACGGGTGTTTGGTGGAGGATGAAAGCTTGGGCGGAGGTGAGGCCGTATGAAATTCTCGCAGGCTCTGAAAATGGCGCTTGTGGCGCTTAAGGGCAACAAAATGCGTTCGTTCCTCACGATGCTTGGCATCATTATTGGTGTGGTGGCGGTTACGCTGCTGATATCCGTGGTGCAGGGCGCAACGGGGGAGATCACGGGGCAGATTGAGAGCCTTGGATCTAACCTGCTGCAGGTGTCGATGTCGGGCTCGGAGCCCACGTACTTGACGCTCAATGATTTAGATAAGCTCAAGGATGATCCGTCAGTATACGACGTGACGGGCATTGTATCGCGTACGGTTAATGTGACGGCTGGCGTAGAGGACGGCGACTACACGGTGGAAGGCGTGACCGACAGCTATCAGCAGATCACCGGTCAGGTGATCGACCAGGGGCGCTTCATCTGCGATATCGACGTGGAAGCGCACACATATAATGCTGTGGTGGGTACGGACGTGGCGGATGAGATGTTCGGCACCAAGGATTGCATCGGCAACACGCTGGAGATAGAAGGATATGATTTTACGGTTGTCGGCTTGCTCGAACCATCAGATACGATGCTGGCCAACAAGGACTCGACGATCATCATACCGCTGAAAACGGCGCAGCGTTTGTTTGCCAACAAGGAGTTTGGTACGCTATATGTCTCCGCGACTGCGCCGGACACGGTGGATGCGGCGGAGGATGCGACGGACGATTTTCTCATTCGTGAGTTGGGCAGTGACGATAATTATGTGATCATCAACCAGAACGCGATCATCGATGTGATGAACGAGGTGATGAGCGTCATGACGATACTGCTTTCGGGCATTGCGGCAATATCGCTGCTCGTGGGCGGCATCGGTATTATGAACATCATGCTGGTGTCGGTGACGGAGCGCACGCGCGAGATCGGCATCAGAAAGGCCATCGGCGCGCAGCGCACGGATATCCTCTCGCAGTTTCTGATAGAGGCGGTTGTGCTTTCCGTCGCGGGCGGTATCATTGGCGTCGGTTTGAGTTACTTAGGCCTTCAGGTGATCGGTACGGCGATGGAGATATCCATGGGTATGTCTGTCGGCACGATTGCTCTGGCGCTTGGGTTCTCGGCGTTTGTGGGTGTGGTGTTCGGCATTTATCCCGCGAACAAGGCCGCGACATTAAGGCCAATAGATGCGCTGAGATACGAATAGAGGGAATTTTATACGAGGGCTCTGCCCTCGCACTCCCGCTTCTTTTCTTCAAGAAAAGAAGCATAAGACTCATAGCCATATCGCTGACGCGGTATGGCTTTTTTGATGGATTTCAAGGATTGTGGATATTTTTGTTGAAATATATAATTTATATTATACAAGCTTTGGAGGTGATGGTAATGGCAAAACCTGAAATGTCGAGAGAGTATTTTAGTGAACCAAATGAACAGAACAATAAATGGCTTAATGAGTTTATTCAAAATTTAAAAGAAAGCGGAAAATATAATGTTGAAAGATTCAAGATTTTACACGATTTCTTCTCTTTTAAAGAATTTACGTCTATATCAATTAATGAAATGACAATAACCGATGTCAAAAAGTACATTGATATATTTGAAAAATCGGGATATAAACCAAAATCAATTGTTAAGATACTTTCAAATCTATCAGCTTTAATAACCTTTTTGCATAAGAAGAATAATATTGATTTAGATTTTAGATTCCAAGCCGAAATAAATGAACTAAAAAACTCATATTCAGAAAGATCGAAACCAAAAGGTGTTATTTTCGATATAAAACAATTATACATGATTCGAGAATATAATAAAAAAGATGATAAAGCGAATTATTTCTTTGAGCTTGTTTTTCAGACTGGGTTACAAAAAGAAGATATTAAGTTTTGCAATAAGAATTATTTAAATAGAGAAAATTGCTCATTTGAGAAGCCCGATGGGTCAGTTATTCCCATTAGTCCAATGATAATGGCGATTCTATATAATGCTCCCATAAAATGCGACACAAAAACGTGATGAATAAGTTATAATGGAACCATGAATAAGAGAACACAATACACAGCCGAATACAAGGCAAGCGTGGTGCTGCGGGTGCTGCGCGAGGAAG
>JAEWQS010000057.1 GCA_023399095.1 Bacillota bacterium | reverse complement strand
GTGAAATTAAGGCGGGGCAAAGGCATCGTGGACGGTTTGTTCACGCTGCCTTTGGTTCTTCCGCCCACGATCGTTGGCTTTTTCTTGTTGATTATATTCGGAAAGAATAGCTTCATCGGTCAATTCTTGGGTGACATCGGCGCGTCTGTGGTGTTTACTTGGGTCGGCGCGGTCATCGCGTCCACCGTTGTGGCGTTTCCGCTGATGTATCGCACGGCAAGGGGCGCTTTTGAACAGCTCGACGAAAGTCTCTTGAACGCTGGACGCACGCTCGGCATGACGGAATGGACGCTGTTCATGAAAATCATGCTGCCGAACTCCATTCCCAGCATCATGGCGGGTGCAGTGCTCGCGTTTGCGCGCGCACTTGGCGAATTCGGCGCGACGATCATGCTCGCGGGCAACATTCCGGGCAGAACGCAGACAGTATCTGTCGCGATTTATACGGCGGTGCAGGCCGGAAACTGGGACTTGGCTTACAAATGGATGCTCATCATCGTGGGCATTTCGTTTGTCACGATGATCGCGATGAATGTGTGGACGAAGCGTGCTTCAGGCTTTAGAAGGGAAAGCAAAAGACAATGGCGTTAAGTGTGAACATTGAAAAACGTATAGGGCGCTTTCACTTAAAAAGCGAATTTGAATCCGGCGATGAAACGCTGGCAATCTTGGGCGCTTCGGGCTGTGGTAAGAGCATGACGCTCAAATGCATTGCCGGAATTGAAACACCGGATAAAGGGCGCATCCAGCTAAATGGCCATGTGCTGTTCGACAGCGACAAAAAGATCAATGTACCCGCAAGGCTTCGACGAACAGGTTATCTATTTCAGGATTACGCGCTGTTTCCCAACATGACGGTGGCGCAAAACATCGCTTGTGGTATATCAAAAGATCGTGATAAAGTAGAGGTTGTGCAAGAGAGAATAGCGGCATTTTATCTCGATGGGTTGGAAAAGCATTATCCATATCAGCTTTCGGGCGGCCAGCAGCAGCGCGTGGCGCTGGCGCGCATACTCGCAAGCGAGCCGCTGCTTTTGATGCTCGATGAGCCGTTTTCGGCGCTGGACAGCTTTTTAAAATGGCAGCTTGAGCTCGAGATTATCAAGGTGCGCGAAAGCTTTTCGGGAACGATGCTGTTTGTGTCTCACAATCGCGACGAGGTTTACCGCCTGTGCGACCGAATTGCCGTCATGGAGGACGGGAAGACGCAGGAGGTCTTGTGCAAGCGGGACTTGTACACGAAGCCGCAGACGCTTTCTACCGCGCTGCTTTCAGGCTGCAAGAACATCTCTATAGCGCGCAAGACCGGTGAGCATACGCTTTTTGCGCAGGATTGGAACAAAGAACTGGTGTCAACGAAGCCAGTGCCGGACGACGTGATGTATGTGGGCTTCCGTGCGCATTTCTTTGAGCTTTCAGACGAAACGGAAGGCGAGAATGTAATTGCGTGCAGTGTCACGCGTGTGATTGAGGACATGTTTTCCTTCATCGTCATGGCGATGGTGGACAATGCAAAAGACGAAGCATTCCTGCGGTATGAACTGAGTAAAGACAAATGGCAGTCTCTCGGAGAGCCGAAGGCCCTGCTTTTAAAGCTCCCTGCGGATGAATTAATGCTGATGAGGTAGGACATGCTGGATAACTGCGGCAGAAAAATCGATTATATGCGAATCTCGGTCACGGACAGATGCAATCTGCGCTGTATTTACTGCATGCCAAAAGAGGGCATCGCGTGCATCAGTCACGATGAGATTCTGTCCTATGAAGAAATAATACGGGTTGTGCAAGCAGGCGCGTTGCTGGGTATAGAGAAAATCAAAATCACAGGCGGCGAGCCGCTGGTACGCAAAGGAATCGCGTCACTTGTGCGCATGATTAAACAAACGCCCGGTATCAAAACGGTCACGCTGACCACCAATGGCGTGTTGTTTCCCGAACTGGGAGAAGAGCTGATCAAGGCCGGTTTGGACGGTGTGAATTTCAGTTTGGATTCGCTCGACGCAAAAACCTTTGAAATGCTGACCCGTTTTCATGTGCTGGACAAAGTCAAAGAAGGAATCAATCTGGCTTTACAGCTGGGGCTGAAAACAAAGCTTAACTGTGTACCTGTCGAATCGTGCAACGGAGAAGACTGGGTGGCGTTGGCAGCGCTCGCGAAGGAAAGACTGCTGGATGTGCGGTTCATCGAAATGATGCCCATCGGGCTTGGTCGCGATTTTTCGACGGTGAACAACGCTGAAGTGATGGAAAAGTTAATTGAAAGGTTTGGACAGCCTGTGCGCTCATTTAGCGCGCACGGCAACGGCCCGGCTGTGTATTTTGATTTCTCGGGCTTTCAAGGCAGCATCGGCTTTATCAGCGCCGTATCCGAGACGTTTTGTGCGGGTTGCAACCGCGTTCGCCTGACAGCGGACGGCGTATTAAAACCTTGCTTATGTTTTTACGACGGTCTGCCGCTGAAGCCGCTGCTCAGGAAAGGGATTCCGGACGAAGAACTGACAGACAAAATACGCGACGTGATTGAAAACAAGCCGCAGCATCATAAGCTTTGTGAAGTGGCAGACAAGACAACGGAAACGAGAAAGATGGTACAGATCGGGGGGTAGCATGGGCAAGGTGATGGCCGTGTGTATCAGCGAGAAACGCAGCACAAAAAAAATCAATATCAACGAATGTGAGCTCATCGAAAATCACGGTATCAAAAACGATGCGCACGCGGGGGATTGGCACCGGCAGGTTAGTCTGCTTTGTTATGACCGCGTAGAGGAATTCCGCTCGACAGGCGTTGAAGTGGACGATGGAGCGTTTGGCGAAAATCTGCTTGTGAAGGATATCGATTTTAAGACGCTGCACGTGGGAACACGCCTGCGCTGCAACGATGTGATATTGGAGATCACGCAGATCGGCAAGCAGTGCCACGCCCACTGCGAGATCTATCATCAAGTGGGAGACTGCATCATGCCGAGGGAAGGTGTGTTTGCGAAGGTGCTTTGCGGGGGCAAAATCGCGGTGGGAGACGAACTTTATGTTGAGTAAAGGTTACCGCGCAGCTGTGATTACAGCGAGCGACAAAGGTTCAGCAGGAGACCGCGTGGATTTAAGCGGCGCGTTTTTGCTGGACAATTTACGACAGCAAGGCTATCAGATTGCAAGCTACAGTGTGCTACCGGACGACATGAAGACACTTGCCGCAGAGATGATACGGCTTGCGGATAACGACCTCAGTGATGTGATTTTCACGACGGGAGGGACGGGGCTTTCGCCAAGAGATGTGACGCCGGAAGCCACTTTGTCAGTCGCGCATAGGCTGGTGCCGGGCATCAGCGAAGCGATACGCGCCTTTAGCATGACTGTGACAAAACGCGCTATGCTGAGCAGGGGCGTGTCTGTCATGAGAGAGCGCACGTTAATCATCAATATGCCGGGCAGCCCAAAGGCCGTTCAGGAATGCTTTAACATCATTTCTGATACATTACCGCACGCTATAGAAATCATGCGTGGAGACACAGGGGAGTGCGCCCGATAACGCTATTGATCTGCATAATCGGTGAGTATAATAAATCGGTTCTTATCAAATTGAATCAGACCTTCGTCTTGCATGCGGCCAAGCTCGCGAGACAACGCGCTGCGATCCACACAAAGATAAGCAGCGAATTCTTCCCGATTAAAGGGTATTGAAAATTCCTTTGTATTTTTACGCTTGGACTGCAAACAAAGATAGAGAATAATGCGATCCCTCAGGCTCTTTTTAGACAGTATATCAATTTTGTATAATTGGCGCATGTTCGCGTTTGCGATAAGTTCGAGTATGTTTTTCAGCATCATGCAGCGAAGACTGTCGGGAATCACGCTGGGTGATCCGATTAGATGAAACGGAAAAGTAAGCACCTGCGCGTCAGATGCGCACGATATCACAAGCGGGCTGATTTGCGAGGGGGTGCAGGCCACCTCTATACCATAAAGCTTATGAACCTTGGCCTTGCGTATCAGGTTAAGACGTCCGTATACATCTTCTTTATAGATACTGAGCTCACCGCTTAACACAATACCCACATAATCGATGGTGTCATCAAGATTGACAAGTATCGTTCCTTTTTCGTGTTGCATGACTTGCATATAAAGAAGCGGCAAAAGTGCTTCAATATCCTCTTTGCTCAAGCCGCTGAAAAGTTTCGTTTTTATCAAGCTTTCTATGATCTTCTCCATATGATTCACCGTATCGTTGTTTAAGTCAGTATATCACATTTTCCCGAATTAGATGATCCTGTTTACATACACATTCAGGCTGCTGCGGATACACAGCCACAAGAACTCACTACTAAATTAGGGCAATTAGTATTTTGATCTTGCCAGACTGCAAAAGGCGTATCCTCCTGACAATGTGCTAAATGGTTATTCTTTTCCCGAATGGCGGTAAAGAAGATTGGGCATAGGCATTGAAAACAGAAGTCTTAATGGCTGCTGGGTTCTGGATTTTGAAATTGTCTGCAGTATTCCGAATAACTGATACCAGTATATTTCTTGAAACAACGACCGAAATAATTCGGATCGGGAATGCCTACGGCGTTTGCTGTGCTGAACATCTTTTGATTCTCTTTTGCCATTATAATGGCCTTTTTCATTCTGCACTCTGTCAGATGCTCAATGAAAGAATTTCCGACCTCAGATTTAAACCGACGGCTCAAATAGCTTGGGTTAAAACCGAACATCTGAGCAATCGAAGTTAGATTTAGGCTGGAGTCGGTATAGTTTTTCTCAACAAATTTGGCAATTTTACTGATGGTTGTCGGTTCAATTTCTGTATAAACTTCTGAGTCTTTATCCGTTTCGCGAATAGATTGCCTCACTTTTTTTAGAATTTCATATATTTCAACTCGCACGATGGGCTTCAATATATAGCCGCAGACCGGCATGCCCACATATTGGCGGGCGTACTCAAACTCGTCAAAGGCTGTAAGCACGATGATTTTCAGATTCGGATACCGGCTGATGGCAAGCTTGGAAAACTCGATGCCGTCCATGAACGGCATGCAGATATCCACAAACGCAATATGCGGACGCAGTTCATCTATTTTATTGATGGCTTCAATGCCGCTTCCCGCTTCTCCCACAACCTCAAGATCAAGAGAGGCCCAGTCGATCGAATTCCTAAGCAAAAGACGTGTGGGTTTTTCATCATCAATAAGCATGACTCTAAACATGTTCGGCACCTCTTATTTCTGATTTGGAATAATGATTTCGATTTCGGTATATTCTCCGGGCTCACTGCGAATCAGTATTGTTTCGCGGTAGTTGCAATAATAGCGTATGCGTTCAATAGTGCCCTTAAGGCCAAAGCTTTTCAGTGCATTATCTTCCGATGACATGCTTGAAAGCACTTCCCTGATCTGATCCTGTGTCATTCCCACTCCGGTATCGTATACGAGTATATGAACGCCATCGTCTTTTTTAAATACGCTGATGCGGATGATTCCTTTTTCGCCTTTAAGCCTGACGCCGTGATACAGGCTGTTTTCCACCAAAGGCTGAAGAATCAGCTTTGGTATCATGGTATCCATCGCATTTTCATCCAATATGTACTCATCATCAAAAGAATCTGCGTAACGCAGCTTTTGTAGCGACAGATAATCCTTAACAATCAGAATTTCACTGCGTACAGGGATGTCTCGGCTGCCTTTGCTTAAAAAGTTGCGATAAAAGCTGCCCAGCGTTTCCAATGCATCATGAACCTTTGGTGCATTGCTTTGCAGCGCCATGTAGCTGATTGTTTCGAGAGAGTTATAAAGGAAATGCGGTCTGATCTGTTCATGCAGAATGCGCATCTCCGCTTTTTGCACGCTCTTTTCCTTATCTATGAGCTGGATAATCAATTGGTTGACATGGACGATCATGCTGTTGTAGCTTTCAGCGAGTCGCTTTATCTCGTTATTAGGCAGCGACAGCTTAATCTCCTGCAACAATCCGTCCGATTTGGTATCTTCGATGGCATCGGTGAGTTGATCTATCGGACGAGCGATATTGCCCGAAATAAACACACCGCTGCTGAAGACCGTGATGATCGCGGCTAACATCAGTATGCCAGCGATCCATACAGCCTCAGGAGATTTAAGACCTGTCACCAAAACAGGGCTGCTGCTCACTTGAACAATTGGAATTTCATCTGTGCTGTAAGCACATAGAACCATTTTCTGACCATTATCGCTTGTTTCTTCCCAATGAAAACCTTTGCCGACAAATTCCTGTCTGAAAGAGCTTTCAAGTGTTTCATCCCCCCAAAGAACATTCCCTTCCTGATCAAAAAAACAAAGCGGCTTGCCACTACTTCCTTGATCTTTCATAGCGGAATTGAGGACGCTGGCAGTTAAGTTGATGACGAGCAGACCGATCCTTTCCTGTGTGTCGATATCATAAATATAGCGTGCCATGGAAATAAGCGGGGTGCCGATTTGCTTATGAAAAGCGCCGCCGCCGTTGATCATGACGATATTGCCGCCTTTGGCCTCTTGCAAGGGCGCGTTCCATTCCGGGGATTTTAGCAGCTTATTATTTATCAGCATGATACCAGCACCGGTCCGAAAGTAATTACCATCCAGACGGTAGACATAAACGGAATCAACAAAGCTATATATCGTGGTGTCGCTAAATATTCCGTTTTTCGCGTTTGTTATTGTATAGGAGTTTTTTTCATCAGTTCCGTGGAGAAATCTAACAACATCAGAGTTTATCATAATCTGGCGGGACATGTCGTTGTACCGGTCTAGTACGGCCTCGATATTCTTGTTTAGACCAGTCATTGCGAGTTCGTTGCTGGACACCTCGTTCTCAACGGCGGCTCTCACCATAAAGATGACGTATGTACTAATAAATATTACAAAAAAAATAGCGAGCACAACCATAAAGAATTGCCAAGTTTTTCGCTTTAATGACTGCTCACTAAGCTTTGATTTTACAGCTTTTTTTAGAATACTCATAAGGTTTAACCTCATGTGACGAAAACAAAGAAACATATTGAAGTTCATAATTATTATATCAGAGTGCCTTGTCGATGTAAAACAAAAGAAGCAGCAAGCACAAATGAAATATGAGTTAAAGCATATCATTTGCGCTTGCAGAGATAAATGAAAATGCTGGCTGCACTTAAACTATCCTTTAATTGCTCCTGCACTGACGCTTTCATGTATCTTCTTGCTTAAGAATGCGTAAGCGATGATGGTGGGGAAGGTAGCGACCACAAGCGCCGCACCGATCGGACCCCATTCTCTCGTATAAGAACCCGAAAGCGTTTGTATACCGACGGTAAGCGTAAAGAAATCGGCCTTGTTGATGAAGATTATGGCGAACATTAGCTCGTTCCATGTTTGAATGAAAGTAAAAATTCCCACCGTTGCAATGGACGGCCTCATCATTGGAAAAATGACATGCCTGAATATGCCCCAAACGTTGCAGCCGTCAATACAGGCTGCTTCATCCAGCTCTTTTGGTATCTCTTGCATAAATCCAATGAATATGAGTATCGCCACGGACAAAGCAAACGCAGTATACGGAACAATCAGAGACTGATATGAATTAAGCATATCTAACTTGGATAGGACAAGAAATATTGGCAGTATTGATGCATGAATCGGAATCGTCATACCGAGCACCACCATGCTATTGACGACTTTTCTTCCTTTCCAAATCATCCGGCACAAAGCGAATGCGGCCATCATTGCGATAAACACGGTGAGTAGAATTGTCACCCCAGTTACGATAAAGCTGTTCAGAAAGAACCTGGGAAGGTTATTGACGCCCAAGGCTGCATCGTAATTTTCAAATTGCCAAGTCTGAGGCAAGCCGACCACGTTTTCTCCGAATATTTCCGCGTTGTTTTTAAAAGAGAAGGTGAACATCCAATAAAGAGGGAACAGATTAACAAGCAACCATATTATCAGCAGCGTGTAAACCAGGACCTCTTTTGTTAAGACTTTCTTTGAAAACTTGATATGATTTGATTTCTTGTTAATAAGCTGAAGTTTCAACTAGTCCACCTCCGTTTTAAATGATTTTCTAATGATGTAGGCAACCAAGAAGCATAGGAATATCAGGATGACGGCAATGGCACTGGCAAAACCATATCGGTTTCGCAGAAACATCATGGACACAAGAAGCGTGCTTGGCACCTCAGTCGCATGAGCCGGTCCTCCGCCTGTGAGTATGTAAATTAAATCAAAAACTTTTAGTGCGCCAGTTACAGAAATAATAACGCAAACTCTGATTATTGGCTTTATCATTGGGATAATAATACGTCGATTAATCTGCCATTCGGACGCACCATCAATCAAAGCTGCTTCCCGCAGTTCTTGCGGTACGCTTCGGATACCTGCATACATGAGCAGCATGTGATATCCTGTATATTGCCATAATGTAGGGATAAAAGCTGCGATTAACGCGGTGCCCCTGTCGCCAAGCCATACTTTTGCCCACGATTCAAGGCCAATAGATTTTAGAGCAACATTCAATATTCCGTAGTCAGGGTTATATATTTTTAGCCACAATTGACCGATAACAACGGTTGACAAGAGAACCGGGATGAAATAAACCGACAAAAATAATTTGCTGCCTTTTCTTCCCTTTGCGAGCAGCAAAGCAAGAAATAGCGAAAAAGGCAATTGAATAAAAACTGAAGCAAGCATGTACAGCACAGCGTTAAGTAATGCCTTAGGAAAATTAATAGCAGAATTTGTAAAAAGCTCAACATAATTATCAAACCCAACAAACTTCATGTCCGAAAACCCATTCCAATCGTGCAAGCTATAATACGTGGACATTATTATCGGGACGATAATGATTCCAATGAATAAAATCGCCGCCGGTAGAAGAAACAGGAAGATTGCCGGTTTGTTCCTATAAATTCTGTTCATGAGTCATATCCTTCCCGTAATCAATGAAAAATGAAATGATCTGGTGAATAACGAGGAGCAGCGACCTCCCGACTTTTTCGATGACTGCTTATCATCGGGAGGCCGCTTCGAACAATGTTATGCTACTCGTCTAGAAGGTCAACTTGTTTACACACCAAGCTGAGAAGCTAAGTTCTCAACAAACTGTTGAGGTGTCAGGTCTCCAAGGTAAAGCTGCTGCAAGCTTTCCAGATACACACCGGTATCTTCAGCCTGCATAAGTGTATCAAACCAGAGTGTTAAGGAAGTTGCTTCAGACACAAGATCCGCGATCTCTTTCGTCAGGGGAAGAACTGAACTGTCGTCATAATCGACTGCCCATGCCGGAAGACCGCTGCCGGAGAGGTACGCATTGTGGGAGATGCTCTTAGAGATTTCGAACATCGCTTCCGCTGCTTCTTTCGGGTATGCTGTTGATGCGGATACCATCAAAGAATCGGACGGGCCGCCCATGAAATCGGTGAGAGCTGCGTTAGAAGTATTGACAATGGGAACAGGCACAACGCCAAAGTCATCGGAGTTATAGGATTTGTTATAGATGTCGCTGACCATCCAGCTGCCGGTGATATACATGGCGTTATCACCATCATAGAATGTCTGAGTGGCTTCGTCATTGGTTAATCCAATCGCGCTGTCACTGTAAGCACCCATCTTGGCGAGTTCAGAGAACTTGGTGGATGCATCTAAGAAAGCTTCAGAGTTGTAGCTGACTGAGCCGTCTTTTTTTAGCGCACTGGCAACTGCGTCAGCGCCTGCTGACTTGAGGGTTAAACCATCATGAGTCATCGCAAGATTCCAGATATCCTTGGCGCTGATACCAAACGGGGTTTCGCCGTTATCGATCAGAGTCTGGCATACTGTTTTGAGCTCATCAAATGTTGTAGGCGGCTTAAGGTTATACTTAGCGAATATCGCCTTGTTGTAGAAAAGCATAGATACATTCATTGTGTACACAGTGCCATACTTTTTACCATCGTAAGTGAGGTTGCTCAGCATGACTTCCGGTAAAGCGTCCGAAAAGCTCGGGTATACATCATCGACGGCAAGGACGCGGCCTGCTTCAACAAAGGGCTGGGAGAAGCCGCCGCCCCATGTGAAGAAGATATCCGGGAGCTCATTGGCAGCCACTGCAGATTTCAGCTTCGTTTTGTAGGATTCGTTTTCAAATGTCGAATAGTCGATCTTGACATTGGGATGGCTTGCTTCGTATTCTGCGATAGCATCCAAATAGGGCTGATAATAGTTATCGCTTTCTGTTGCAATGCTCCACAATGTCAGTGTGATCTGCTCTTCGGATGCTTCCGGAGCGACATCAACGCTTTCCTCGGCGCTTTGCTCAGCAGCTTCACTGGGCGCTGCGCTGTCTTCAGCCGCAGGTGCGGGTGTCGAACCGCAAGCGGTTAGGGAAACGAGAACGAGTAATACCAGCAATAAGGTCAATACTCTTTTCATAAAATAAGTTTCCTCCTTGTTAATGTTTTATGTATATATTCTATTGGGTCTGTTATATACAGTAAATGTTATATCGTTACCACTATGCGCATGGTTTTTACCTCTTTGATATAAGCAAAAGGACATTTTTGATACTGAGGTAAAATTTATGCTTAAAAAGATAACTTATCAACACAATATATATCCCGGCTGTGTTAAGGCCGGGACAGCAGGTTAATCAGAGTATAATGTCTATGCTTGCGCATTCACATCCGGTCAGTTGCAAACTCAAAGCATCGGGCTGGCTGACTCCCGCAAAAAGCGTAAAGCTGTTGCTTTCGATAAACCGTCGTCCGCTGTCGTCCACAACTTCAAAAGCTGATTGTGGGATGGGTATTTGTATATACTGAATGTCACCTTTCTTTAAACTTACTCTTTTAAATCCGCAAAGGCTGTGATTAGACACGGCCCATTTAGAACCGTTGACGCGGATATAAAGCTGGAGTACCTCGTCGGTATCATACTCGCCGACGTTATTGACACAGAAGCTGACAGTACTGCTGACTTTATCAAAGCTCAGATCGCTAACAATGACCTTGGAATAGGTTAGGCCGTATCCAAACGGATAGAGTACGTTGTTGGTTGCATACCGGTATGTTCTGTTGTTCATGGAGTAGTCAGTAAAGGGCGGCAGGAGCTCGGCATTATCATAAAACGTCACAGGAAGCTTGCCGGACGGAGACACCTCGCCGAACAGGATGTCAGCCAGCGCTTTTCCGCCAGCCTGACCCGGATACCATGCCTGAATAATGGCGTCGGCAGACTGTGCCAGCGGATTAAGCGCACTGCCGCAAGCCATCACGACGATGGTTGGCTTTCCGGCAGCAAGCACCTTTTCAACAAGTATACGCTGACTTTCGGGCAGATACAGATCGGGCTTGTCTCCCGAAGCAAAAGCGTTGCCGGTATCGCCTTGCTCACCTTCAATAGTGGCATCGAGGCCGAGGCAAAGCACCACGACATCCGAGTGCTCCGCGACAGTGACCGCCTCTGCGTAACCATCGCCCGGCATGGACAGCTCCTGAAGCCGGTCTTTAAACAGATGGCAGCCTTCCGAATAATACACGCGGCCGCAGAAGGCCGCCTTGATACCGTCAAGGAATGTGACATAGCCGTCGGCAGTACCGAAGTAGTTGCCTTTGAGCGCATCAATGCTGGCAGCATTGGGGCCTATCACGCCGATCGATTTGAGCTTGGAGCGATTAAGCGGCAGCAGTCCGTTGTTTTTGAGCAGTACCATCGACTTATGCGCGCACTCAAGCGAGAGCGTTTTATGCGCACTGCAGCTGACCATTTCGAAACCGATATCATCGTATTCTGTTGATTCATCAAGCAGCCCAAGACGAGTCCTTGTTCTCATAAGCTTGATTGCCGATTTTGTGATATCATCTTCGGTAACCAAGCCCTCCTTGTGAGCCACAAGCATATTCAAATATGTCGAACCGCAATTTAAATCGCAGCCTGCTTTGAGTGCCATCGCCGCCGATTCCGGTGCAGTGGCTGTCACCATATGGTCGGTGTGAAAATCTCTGATCGCCCAGCAGTCGGAAACGAAATAGCCATCAAAGCCCCATTCATCCAGATTGTTCATCAGATATGAGCTTGCGCAGGCAGGCTCTCCGTTGAGGCGGTTATATGCGCCCATCACGCTTTCCACCTTTGCTTCCTTCACCAATGCTTCAAATGCGGGCAGATAGGTTTCATTCAAGTCCTTCTCGGAGATCTGTGCATCAAATTTGTGCCGGAGGCCTTCGGGACCGCTGTGACCCGCAAAATGCTTGGCACAGGCCGCCGTGAGCAGGTATTGTCCGTCTCCCTGAAGCCCTTGCACAAACGCAACGCCGAGACGCGCCGTCAGATACGGGCATTCGCCGTAGGTTTCCTGGCCGCGTCCCCAACGGGGATCACGAAAAATATTGATATTGGGAGACCAAAGCGTAAGACCTTTATAGATATCTCTGTCGCCGTGCTTTGAGAGTTCATTGTATTTTGCCCGCGCCTCAACAGCGACCGCATACGCAACGGCTTTAATCATATCACAGTCAAACATTGCCGCGAGTCCAATGGCCTGAGGGAACATCGTGGCTGTGCCTGCTCTTGCCAACCCATGCAAGCCTTCGTTCCACCAGTTATATGCGGGAAGTCCCAAACGCTCAACAGGCGGTGCGTCATAACGAAGCTGAGCAGCTTTTTCATCCAGCGTCATAAGTGCAACAAGTGCCTCCGCGCGTTCCTGTGCAGAGCGTTCAGGGTTTTTGTAAGTTTCCATATTTGTCCTTCCTTATGAGTTGATATTTTTGCAGCTTGTGCCCAAGATCAACTGAGGCTCAAGAATGATGTTTTCCGGTTTGTTGTTTAACCCCAGTATCTGTTTGATGAGATGTTCCGCGGCTTTGGCACCGATGCCGCGCGCATCCTGCTTGATTGTTGTGAGGTGGGGGGAGATGAGCTGTGTGATTTCTATGCCGTCAAACCCCACGATCGAAATATCCTCCGGCACAGACAGTCCAGCGTCGCGCACCGCATTGATGGCGCCGACAGCACTGTAATCATCGCTCGCAATCACAGCCGTCGGACGTTCGCTGCGGCATAACAGCTTTCTCATAGAGGCATATCCGCCTTGAATCGAATAGTACTTGGACTGTATCAGTCTGTCAGGCGTAAAAGTCGCGCCATTTGCGGTAAGCGCCTTTTTAAAGCTGTTAATGCGAATGTCTGTGATAAATTTGGGTTCGCCGTGCATGTACACGATGTTTCTGTGGCCGAGGTTGTAGAGATAGTTGTAAAGCATCGTCATACCCTTTTCACTGTCCGTCATGACACAACTGATGGAGGAATCGCAATAATCGACTGCGATTTTCGGAAGCTCGGACATCATGAGTTCCTGCACGTCGTCCGTGTTGTGATTGGTATTGACGATGAATACGCCGTCTGCTTTTCTGTAACGGCAGTGCCCGTAATAGCTTAGGCCCATCTTACCGACCTGATTGGAGATAAACACGATGTCATAACCGTGCCGCTCCACTATGCTTTTAAAGCTTTCGATAATTTCGGCAAAAAGGTAATGCCTAAGACCCATATCAGAGCCGTCCTGACAAAGAACACTGATCGTCCAGGTTCGGTTCTGGCTTAAGCCTTTGGCTCTGCCGTCCGGGATATAGTCCAGTTGGTTGGCCATTTGCCTCACGCGAGATCTTGTGGCGACACTGACATCCATTGCGCCGCTCAAAGCCTTAGACACCGTTGCGGGAGAAAGCTCGCACATCTTGGCAATGTCATAAATGGTAGTCATAAAACATTACCTCCGAAACCGGTTTCGATCATAACGTACCAAAATGGTAAAAAGAAGTCAATTGAGATATTTGACCTCTTGCGGTGCAAAAGTAAAATAAATGCTTCCAACGTGAAAAAAGAATATTATTGTTTCGCAAGAAGACGGTCTATATAAGCAATATCCACATCTTTAAGCGTTTGGTAGACGATGACCGCTTCCGACAAAAGCTTTTTATCACCGATGCCGACAGCAAGCATTCCGGCCGATTTAATCGCCGCAATACCGGCAGGGGCGTCTTCGATACCCACACAAAGCATGGGCTTATAACCAAAGTAATTCGCGGCGTTTAAAAAAATGTCGGGCGCAGGCTTCGCATTTTTAACGACTGTGGGATCAACAACGTAATCGAAATAGCCGGTAATTTTCATGTTGTTTAGCAGCATTGGTGCGTTTTTGGAGACACTGCCCAATGCGATTTTGACACCGTTATCTTTGAAGTATTCGAAAAGCTCAACCGCGCCCGGCTCAATATTGCTCGGATTGAACTTAGAAATCATATCGGCATAATAATGATTCTTCCGGTCGGCAAGCTCGATTTTTTGTGCTGACGTAAAGCTATCGGCCATGCCAATGTCGGCAAGCACGAGGTTCAGCGACGCCATCCTTGAACACCCCTTCACATCGTCCATGATATGTTCGGAGAGAGTGCCGCCAAGCTCTCGTGCAAGCTTTGACCATGCCAAAAAATGCTCTTTGCTTGACGTCGTGATGACCCCGTCAAGGTCGAAAACAACAGCTTTTATGTTCATGATATCCTTTCTTGTTAGCTAAACATTGGGCCGCCGGTACCAGTTAGGCGTGACACCGAGGCACTTTTTAAACGTTTTGATGTAATAGCTTTGTGAGCAGAAGTGAAATTTGTTGGCGATCGCACAAAGCGGCAGATCTGTGTATTTAATGAAGCTGACCGATTCTTCGACCTTGCGCTTGAGTATATACTTAAAAAGCGATATATTGACTTCTCTTTTAAACAGCGAGGAAAGATAATTTGGATGCACATACACCATGTCCGCAAGCTGCTGTAACGTCACCTTGTCGGTCAGCGATTGATTCACATTGTTGATTGTCCGCAGCACAATGCTGGAATACTTGGAATCGTTTACGTCCAGCACCATCTGGCAATATTCTTTGAGCATTTCGGATTCAAGTTTTAGCAGATCTCTTCCTGTGAGCGCACGCTCTATGGCGACGATAAACGTGTCACTTAACGTAAACGCTTCTTCAGGTAACGATCCTGCCTCAATGGCTGCCCGTGCGTAAAGCGTGCATGAACAGATAATGGAGTTTTTCAGAGAGCGAATAGGATCATTCGCGAGATACGCCCGCTTTTGTTTATTGGTTTCAATCAGCAAGCGTTGTGCATTTTTATTGTCGCCCTTCTTTATCATGTCAATCATTTCGCGTTCCAGAAAATACGACGGATGGATATACATGGTTTCAAGATTGCGTGACTTCATTTCGCTGAAGTTTTTTTCGATAAATTCGGGAGCGCCGGAAGAAAGCATAGAAATCAACCCTTTCAAAACTTTGAATATTAATATATTGATTCGATAAAAAGAGCTTGATGTCACTATATAAATATATATAACGTATATGCATTATATAACAAATGGCTCTAAAATGTATAATTTGAGCATGTTTCGATAAAATAGTACAAAATATGTTATAATTATTATATTATATTAACCATAAGCATGAAAAAGAATATCTTAGAATATTTATATAAACGTGAATATACTGGAATACAATGTGTGCAGGCGTGAAGTAGAATGAGTATATTCGGAGCCGATCATTTATTCTTATATCGGCATTTCTAGTAAACCTTAAAAACAAAGAAGGAGTGTGAAACATGAAAAGATTATTGGTATTGATGTTGGTTGCATTATTATCACTCGTGCTGCTCGTCGGATGTGCGCAAACACCGCAGCCGGAGGAATCAACATCTGTTGAACCGTCTTCATCTGAGCCTGCACCCGCGCCTGAACCTGAAGAAACAACAGCCGAAGCTGAGCCGATTGTACTGAAATTTGCAGCGCAGGCAGACAGCACCCCTGCGACACAAGCTGTGATTGATGCGTTTAACGCTTCTCAGAGCGACTATAAGGTGGAATGGGTGGAAATGACCAACGATTCAGGCCAAATGCACGACCAACTGCTTACTTCGCTCAGAGACTCATCGGAGTACGATATCGTGTCATTGGATGTTGTATGGGCGGGTGAGTTTGCTGCCGCAGCGTTTATCGAGCCTCTCGACATGATGATGGCTGACGCAGGCCTTAATAAGGCCGATTACAATGCGGGATCAATGGCTTCGGGCGCGTATCAGGGCAAACAGTATACACTGCCATTCTTTCCTGACCTTGGACTGCTGTACATACGCTCTGATATCGTCAGCGAGGAAGATGCAGCAAAGCTCATATCGGGTGATTACACATGGGACGATCTTCTCGCAATGGCGGAGAAATACAAAGGTGAAGTCGATACCGAAGCCGGTATCGTGTTCCAGTCCAAGCAATATGAAGGTCTTGTCTGCAATTTAAGTGAATTCTCGGGTGCTTTCTCCGATATTCAGGGCGGCCTTGAGACAATGAAAAAGTTCGTTGATTCCGATGCCGTGCCGGCGGATATATTAAACTACACAGAAGGCGAGACGCACACGAGCTTCATTGAAGGAAAATCAGTGTTTGCACGTAACTGGCCCTATCAGTACGGCATGATAAGCGGTGATGATTCCAGCATCACAGTGGAGCAAGTGACGGTGGCTCCGCTTCCCAAGGGGGACACAGTCGGCGGATGGCTGCTCGCGGTCAACAAGCTTTCGGAGAACAAAGATGGCGCATTTGCGTTTATCACGTTCCTTTCCGGCGAGGAAGGCCAAAAGATCATGTCCACGCAGGGTGGCTATGTGCCCGGCTTTAATACGCTGCTGGAAGATGCGGACGTCATGGCCGCCAATGCAATGCTGTCTATGGACGGCTTCAAGAACGCAGTGACAAACACCATACCGCGTCCTGTTTCTGCCGAATATTCAAAGCTTTCGGATACCATACAGGTCAACGCTCATAAATACCTCTCGGGCAGTCAGGAAATTGACGCAACGGTTGCGGCTATTCAAGAAGGGCTTGGAAGCTGATAAAGGTTTTTAGGAATGGGGATGCATGTCTCATGCATCCCCGCTTCTAATATCTTACGGGATCTGCCTATGAGGAGATTTATTAACAGGTCAATTCGCTTCAATTTTGGAAATAAGGAATGATTCATTTGATCTCTTCGGCTTATATCGTCGTGTGCTGGAAAGGGTGTGTTTATGAGACACAGAATAAAACTTAAAGAGTTGCTTTTTGTTCTTCCGGTGCTTGTTGTGCTCGCCATTTTTTCTGTTTATTCCATATTTCAGACGGCTGTTTATTCGCTGTTTGACTATCAAATAAACGACCCGCAAAAAGCGGGGCTATACATGAGCGATAGGTTTAATACGGCACTATTTGAGGAAAACATGAAGTATATCAAATTCTTCGTGGGTGACGACATAACTCTTGTGAACGATGATCAATCTGTGGACTATTTCAACAGAATGGTCGACTTGTCTGAAAAGGGGCTTGCGCTCAGTGAAGGATTAAGCGCGCAAGGCGACAATGAAACGGTGACACTTTCGGCTGAGGATTCTGCAACGCTGAAAGGCATCATCGATGAGCTTAAGTCGGTTTCGGCTGATGTCTATGGAAGGAATCCTGACGTTGAATTTTATAACGAAGAGGGCGTGGCTTCCATCATCAGCAGTGTCGACAGCTGTTATATCCCTGCCAATTTCATTGGCGTGAACGGCTATGTGAGGCTGCTTCGCGACGGTCGATTCTGGAACGCCACATGGAATACGGTGCTGTTCACAATTGTATCGGTAAGCTTTGAGTTTGTACTGGGTCTTGCGCTTGCAATGATCATGAACAAGGCCATCAAGGGTATTGGCGTGGTACGCACTGTGGCGTTGATTCCATGGGCGATACCTACCGTTGTGTCGGCGCTGATATGGAGCTATCTGTACGACGGTTCAAGCGGCATCATATCCTTCATTATTTCGAAGCTTGGCATGATACAGGGGCCGGAATACATGCTGCTGTCGTCCGGCGGCGCCATGACTTCGGCAATCCTGTCGGATGTATGGAAAACAACGCCGTATATGGCGCTGCTGCTGCTTGCGGGCTTGCAGACCATTAACAACAGCGTTTACGAAAGCGCAAGTATTGACGGTACCAACAGAAGCCAGCAGTTTTTCAGAATCACGCTGCCGCTGCTAAAGCCTGCGATACTCGTCGCTTTGTTGTTCAGAACGTTGGATGCGTTCCGCGTATACGATTTGATCGCTGTGCTGACGAATGGAGGGCCCGGGGGCGCGACGGAGACGCTGTCTATTTACGCGTATAAAAACATGTTTGCGCAAACGAACTTCGGCTACGGCTCGGTGATTGTCATCATGATGTTTGTGCTTGTCGCCATCATCGCGTTCCTGTTTATCAAGGTGCTGGGTGCCGAGGTCATGAGTGACGACTAGGAGGGGGATATGAATTCAAAGCTTAAGGGTTCTAATACGCTGTTTTATATCGTGCTGATCGTGTTTTTGGTCATCATCGTATTTCCTTTCTTCTGGGTGCTTATCACCTCAATCAAGCCTGGCAGCGAGGTGTTTGGCGACGGCGCGTATAACCTGTTCACGAACAGCCCGACGCTGGAAAATTACGAGACGATACTCGGCAAAGGCATTGCTCATTCAATACTCAACAGTCTGGTTGTTTCCACAATCACGATGATCTATGTCGTGGTGATTGCGTCCATGATGGCTTACGCCATATCGCGCTTCAATTTCAAAGGAAAAAATGTGTTCCTCGCGCTTGTGCTCGCGGTGTCGATGTTCCCGCAGATGATCATTGTGGGTCCCGTATACAACATGTTCATGGCGCTCGGGTGGAACAACAGCTATTGGGTGGTGCTGCCGTATGCCACGATCACGCTGCCGCTCGCGGTGTGGATCATGGTGTCGCATTTTAAGAAGATACCTATTTCCATTGAGGAGTCCGCAAGGATAGACGGCGCGCCTTCTATGACAATACTGTGGAAGATCGTGTTTCCTGTTGCGGCTCCGGGCATATTCACGGCAGCTATCATCAGCTTCATCGCCGCGTGGAACGAGTATCTGCTCACAACCACGATGAACACCAACGCAAGCTTTCATACGGTGCCCGTCGCAATATCGTTCCTGCGTACGCAATTTCAGATACTATGGGGGGAAGTGACGGCGGCGACGATTGTCGTAGCCATCCCGACTGTAATACTGGTGCTGCTGTTTCAGAGGAAAATCATTTCAGGACTTGTTTCAGGTGCTGTAAAGGAGTAACAAATGCAAAAACCTAAGTGGATCATCAGAGATAGCAGTCTGAACCAGCAAACCTTACTGAAGAATGAAACGATATTTGCCCTCGCCAACGGATATATTGGCGTACGGGGAAATTTCGAAGAAGGATATCAGGAATCCATTCGCGGCGCATATATCAACGGGTGCTTCGATACGGAAAAGATTTGTTACGACGAGAAGTTCCATGGCTTTCCGGAATATAAACAGGCCATCGTCAATATTCAGGATTTCCAGACGGTTTATCTACGAGCGGACGATGAGATGTTCAGTATTTTCAGCGGCAAAGTGCTTCACTATGAACGCTTACTGGATATGAAAAACGGCGTTTGTTCAAGACGAATCAAATGGGAATCGCCCAATGGCAAGCGCCTTCAAATCAATATCACGAGAATGGTATCGCTGACGGTGAAAGAACTTTTTACCATCGACTTCCATGTCACACCGCTTAATTTCAGCGGAGAGCTTCGATTTGTCTCGGAATGCAATGCGGATGTCACGAACTATTCAGACGGCGAGGATCCGCGGATAAGCAGCCGTAAAGACAAGAGCCTTAAGCTTGTGGGCGCAGATTACATAGACGAGATTGCCTATATCGAGACCGAGACGGCCCATTCGGGCATTCGTATGGGCACAAGCTTTTGCCATACGCTATCCGGCAGAAGCCATGTCCAATACGAGATCAGCGGCGAAACCTCTAGGGTGACGTCAAGTGTGCAGGTGAAGATGGGTGAAGAGGTGCGGTTTGTCAAATATGTTCACTGCGTGATGTCACAATACGCTGAGGCTGCAAAGAAAACGGCGTTTGCGCTTTCACGGCGCGATGTGGGGATTATAGACTCGCTGTATGATGACCAGCGCGGCTTTTTGGACAAACGTTGGCGCATTGCCGACGTCAATATCGACTCGGACGACGATTCGGATGTTAGCCTGAGGTATGGTATCTATCAGCTGATATGTCATAGCGCACAAAACAACGGATCGATACCCGCCAAGGGGTTAACCGGTGAAGGTTATGCAGGACATTACTTCTGGGATACAGAAATATTTATACAGCCGTTCTTTGCGCTGACCGATGCTGCTTCTGCAAAGAAGCTGTTGCAGTTCCGGTATCACTGTCTGGAAGAGGCAAAACATAATGCAAGGCTGCTGGGACACAAAGAAGGCGCGGCTTATCCATGGCGCACGATCTCCGGCAGCGAGTGTTCAACGTTTTTTCCGGGTGGAGCGGCGCAGTATCATATCAACGCGGATATCGTCTACGCGCTTGCTTCCTACTGCCAAACCACGGGAGATAAGGCTTTTTTACTGAGCGAGGGCGCGGAGATTGTATTTGAAACCGCTCGTCTTTGGATGGAGCTTGGGCATTTCTATAAAGACAGCTTTCGCATCGATACGGTGACTGGGCCGGATGAGTATACATGTCTTGTCAACAACAATTACTATACAAACCTGATGGCGAAGTATAATCTTGAGTGGGCGGTCAGAATCTACGAAAGGCTGAAAGCCGAGGGTGATACGAGCATGATAAATAGCATCGGACTGACACCCGCTGAAATAAAAGCATTTCGCAGGGCGTATGAATCGATGTATCTGCCGTATGACAACGAGCTTGGCATCACCCCACAGGACGATTCGTTTCTTGCAAAAAAGAAATGGGATTTCGAATCCACACCCAAGGAACAATTTCCTCTGCTGCTGCATGTTCATCCAATGACGCTATACCGGTTTCAGGTGTGCAAACAGGCGGATGTCCTGCTCGCATATTATCTGTTTCAGAAGCGACACAGCTTTGAGCTGATGAAAAATTCATTCGATTACTACGAGAAAATTACGGCGCACGATTCGTCCCTGTCCACCTGCGTATTCTCCATAATAGCTGCGCGTCTTGACATGACAGAAAAAGCTTATGCGTATTTTAATAGCGCGATTCGGCTGGACATGGACGACACGCACGGCAACACTAAAGACGGTCTGCACATGGCAAATCTCGGTGGGTCTTACCTTTGCGTGCTGGGGGGGTTCGCCGGGCTTATCATTGACGAGGACGGTGTTTCGCTGTCGCCGGTGCTGCCTGAGAGATGGCGAGCGTACAGCTTTCGGTTTGCTTATCAGGGCAGTGTATTTGAAGTTTCTGTCACGGCTCAGAAAACGCTGGTTGCACGGATATCTGGTGAGGCACAAAGATTAACCGTAAACGGCACGGCAGGTTATTTTTAAAAACATAAATAAGGAAAGTGCATGAACACGAAAACGCAGGCAACAGCAATGAACAAGCAGCTGCAAAAAGCGAGCGGCGTAACGCTGTCGGTTTCATCAATGGCGTGGTGTCTCCTGCGGCTGAATGTGTTATTTCTCATATTTTGCGTTCCGGTGGTGACGGCACCAGCTGCCGCAGCCGCGATGAACAAGGTGCTTATGAAGGTGACGAGAGGGGATGACCCTCATGTATGGCGTGTCTTTTGGACTGAATTCAAATCCGTTTTCCTCAAGGCACTTATAGCGGGACTCATACTTACCGTTTTGGCGGCGGCTATTGGCATTATCGGATATATAGCCATGATTCGCGGTGGCTTTATCGGCGCGATGGGCGTCGCGATTATCATCGTATTCGGTCTATGGCTATATGTTTTTGCGTGTTACCTATTTGTGATGATCGCGACTATCGAATTATCACTTAAGGACTGCATACATAACGCAGCGCTTTTGGCGCTCATAGAGCCAAAACAGAACCTTTTTTTGCTAATACCGCTCGTGCTCATGGCGGCTTGCGCAGCGCTTTTTCCGATCAGTCTGCCGCTGTTGCTTTTCGTCATGTTCTCGCTTTGTCAATTCATTGTCTGCACGGTGGTGGGCAAAGTGATACAAAAACGCATCATAACGCCACATAAAACGCATTTTTATAATAATGTAGCCGAAGGCTAATTCTAATTTCATTTCTCTATCTTCCGTAGATTGCAAAACGATCTCGCCTGTGATATAAAGTTTAATTGTGTAAACAACAGACTCTATTTGTGTAATGTAAAAAAACATATCGGTTAAGCAGGCAGGAGGACATCATGGCAAATCGCAAATGGCAGGGCAGTTTCATATTATTTTTAACTGCTTTTATATGGGGAGCCGCATTTGTCGCCCAAAAAATCGGTATCGTGGTTGTCGATGCTTTTACGTTTTCAGCATCGCGATTTCTTATCAGCGGCATTGCGCTGCTGCCCATCATTTTCATTGGCAGACACAAGGACAGACTTAAGACTATGTCGCTGACACCACAGGAAAAGAAAAACCAGCGAAAGACGCTCATAACCGGCGGTGTTTTATGCGGTATTTTTCTTGCCCTCGCAGCGAACCTGCAGCAGATGGGCATGGCTGATACTTCGGCCGGAAAAGCTGGCTTTATTACAGCGCTGTACATTATTTTCGTGCCCATACTGCGCGTCTTCACAAAGAAAAAAGTATCGTCTGGCGTATGGGTCAGCGTTGCGATTGCGCTTGTTGGTTTGTATCTGCTGTGTGTCAAGGAAGGGTTGTCAGTCAACGAAGGGGACGCATTGGTACTGCTTTCCGCCTTGTGCTTCTCGTTCCACATACTCATCATTGATAAATACTCACCGCTTACCAACGGTGTGCAGATGTCGTGTATACAGTTCTTTGTGGTGTCGTTGGTATCAGCCATATTAATGCTGATTTTTGAGAAGCCGAGCCTCAATGCGGTGCTTTCCTGCTGGGCGCCCATTCTGTATCTGGGTGTTGTCTCGGGGGCCGCAGGATACACGCTGCAGATCATCGGACAGAAAAACGCCGAACCCACGACAGCGTCGCTCATACTGAGCATGGAAGCCGTATTCGCTGCCATCACAGGTGTGATTTTCCTTAACGAAAACTTCACGGCAAAAGAACTCATCGGCTGCATTCTAATGTTTGCCGCAATCATATTGTCTCAGGTCACCTTATCTAAAAAGACATTTTTTCGCAGCATTCTAGAAAAGAATAACAAAAGTATATAGAAAGCGCATTTTTGTGTGCGATTACACCATACATACGGCGGTTTTCACTTGACGAAATAGATTTAAAATGAGAAGATAAAATATATTTTTATGTTCACTAAAACTTTGTTTTAGACAATATTTTTTTTAAGGGGAAAGACTAATGAAGAAAACATTTGCATTACTTATGGTATTGGTTATGCTCGTAGGTTTGGTTGCGCTGAGCGGCTGCTCATCAAATTCGCAGCCTGCCGCATCCGAAGAACCCGTTGCCTCCGAATCGGCACAGGCGCCTTCCGAATCTGCGGAAGCTGAAGAAACCGAGGCTCCCGCCGAGGCAGAAAAGCAAGAGTTTCGTGTGGGTATGGAGTGCAACTATGCACCTTTCAACTGGACACAGACAGACGACAGCAACGATGCTGTGGAAATCTCCAGCGGCGGCTATGCCGGCGGCTATGACGTCGAAATCGCAAAGCGCATTGCGGACGGCCTTGGAAGAAAGCTTGTGATTGTGAAGACGGAATGGGATGGTTTGCCTCCCGCGTTGACATCCGGCAAGATCGATGCAATTATTGCGGGTATGTCTCCAACCGAAGAACGCAAAGTGACTGTTGACTTTACAGACAACTATTATATGTCCGAGCTTGTCATTGTGGTAAAAAAGGACAGCCAGTATGCAAACGCCACTTCGCTTGCCGATTTCTCCGGCGCGAAGATTACCGGACAGCTCAACACATTCCATTATACGGTGATTCCGCAGATCGAAGGCGTGAACCAGCAGACAGCGATGGAAAGCTTCCCGGCGATGATCGTGGCGCTGACATCCGGCTCGATTGACGGTTATATATCCGAACGCCCGGGTGCTGTATCGGCAATGGAATCCAATCCTGATCTGACATTTGTCGAGTTCCCAGAAGGCAAAGGCTTTGAAGCGTCTCCAGACGATGTCGCTGTGGCTGTGGCTATTGCAAAAGGGCAGGAAGATCTGATCAGCTCTATTAATGAGATTCTTGCGGGCATCTCCGAGGATGAGCGTCAGGAACTCATGAACGCCGCTGTGAAAAATCAGCCCGTGTCCGAATAAAGGACAAGCCAATTACTGCAGTTAGGAAGAGATTATGCCTGAAACATTTTTTGGATGGATAGCATTTTTGGTGGAAAAGTACTTCCCTCTGTTTTTGCAGGGGGCTGGTACGACGATACTCATCGCCATTTTGGGTACAATCATCGGCTTTATTATCGGCATGCTTGTGGCGATCATCCGTACCATACCCATTCAATCCAAAGATAATTTATTCAAAAAGATTGTATTGAGAATCGCGCGCG
The DNA here is from genome assembly GCA_023399095.1 of Bacillota bacterium. GTDB lineage: Bacteria > Bacillota > Clostridia > Christensenellales > SZUA-584 > SZUA-584. Next base: position 17,365 of record JAEWQS010000057.1, on the reverse strand, counting down.
GGATACTCACCGCTTATGTGGAGGTATTCCGTGCGACACCGATGATGGTGCAAGCCATGCTTATTTATTATGGCTCGCTTCAATATTTCGGTATCGACATGCCTGCGCTATTCGCGGGTATTGTCATCGTGTCTATTAATACCGGCGCATACATGGCCGAAATTGTCAGAGGCGGCATCATTTCTATCGATGCGGGACAAACTGAGGGTGCCCATTCCATCGGCATGACGCACTGGCAGACAATGATGCATGTCATCATGCCGCAGGCGTTGCGCAACATTATGCCGTCTATCGGCAACGAGTTTGTGATCAATATCAAAGACAGCTCGGTTTTAAGCGTGATATCCGTGTCAGAACTGTTCTTTATGACCAAATCGGCAGCCGGAACCTACTATAAAACGTTTGAAGCGTTTGCGATCGCATGTATCGTCTATTTTGTGATCAACTTTACGATCACACGTATACTGCTTAAGATCGAAAAGAAGATGGACGGACCCGATTCGTACGTACTCGGTTCGCAAAACATGACGGCGGAAGAGATGAAGTTAATCCAAAACAAGAAGACTGAGGGAAAGAAATGAGCGAAGCGGTTATACAGATCAACCATCTTGGGAAGATGTTCGGCAAGAATGAGGTTCTCAAGGATATCAATTTTAGCGTGGCTAAGGGCGAGGTCGTCTGTATCATCGGCTCTTCCGGCTCGGGCAAGTCAACGCTGCTTCGCTGCGTCAATCTCTTGGAAACGCCTACAAAGGGTGAAATACTTTTTCACGGCAAGAATATTCAGCATTCGGATCAGCCGATTTCCAAGTACCGCACCAAGGTGGGCATGGTTTTTCAGCAGTTTAATCTGTTCAACAACATGAACGTACTCAACAACTGTGTGGTGGGGCAAATTCAGGTATTGGGGAGAAAGCGTCAAGAGGCGGAAGAGAGAGCCAGACATTTTCTTGAGAAGGTCGGTATGCTGCAATTCATCAATGCAAAGCCGCGGCAGATTTCAGGCGGACAGAAGCAGCGCGTCGCGATTGCGCGCGCTCTATCCATGGACCCGGAAGTGCTGCTGTTTGACGAGCCAACCTCGGCCTTAGACCCTGAGATGGTCGGTGAGGTTTTGGGCGTCATGAAGGCGCTCGCAGGCTCTGGGCTGACGATGATGATCGTGACGCACGAGATGGCGTTCGCGCGCGATGTGGCCAACCGCGTCTGCTTCATGGATGAGGGCATCATTGTTGAAGAGGATTCGCCGGATGTGGTATTCGGATCGCCCCGTCAGGAGCGCACACGCCAGTTCTTAACCAGAGTTCTTGGGTAATAAACACGACAAGCTCAAAGCTCCGAAAAGGAGCTTTTTTGATATCCGAAAAATGATTTACCTATGTTTGAATCTCAGTCTTGTCCATAAAAGAATGATGACCTGTGCGGGGATGCCGATGATGAATATGAGCCATATGTCTTCAGCAAGAAAAGAAAGATATATGGCTAGCAGTATGCTCCAAACGAGAAGCGTGACAAAAACGTAATTCCAAATACGCCTGCCCCATAAGGAGTTGAATACGATAAGCACAATACTTGCGGCCGGAATCGCATAAATGTATGCCATCCATATCGGCAAGTCAATTGGCAAAAGGCCAAGCACCACAAAAACGATTGTGGCAATCAGGAATACAAGCGAGGTTGAAAGCAGCGTAATAATGATATGATTGCGCCGTTTTTGTTTTGCTGCGGCGGGAGACTCGTTTTTTTCTTTGGTATGCTCTTCCTCAAACAGATAATCCACCGATACAAAAAACAAATCAGATATCCTTTTAAGAACAGTCGCGTCAGGCAAAGATTCCGCCCGTTCCCATTTTGAAACGGCCTTATCCGAATAGTTTAACTTCTCGGCAAGCTCTGTCTGCGTCCAATTCTTGGACTTTCTTAGTTCTATGATGTTGTTTGCGATAACAGCTTTTATATCTATCATGGAAAAGGATAACACCCCCGAATTTACCTTTTTCCAGTATAGCATAATGCAATTTAACAATCAATTTTATAATCATTCATAATTATAGCGACTCTACCGTTAGTAGAATTGATAGAAATTCGCTCTACGATTGTAAAACCAAAGGATAGAGTGGAAACAATGATACTGTAGAGTGACTCCTTGAGAGCCTTAATGTATTGTTTTAATAACGCGTTTTGCAAAACGTATAGAAATTATGGTCTGGAAGGAAAAGCTATGAATGATTATGTATTAACCTGCTGTTCCACTGCAGATATGCCGGATGCCTACTTTAAGGAAAGACGCATCCCGTACGTTTGTTTTCACTTCATTATGGACGGCGAAACATATCCGGATGATCTTGGACAGTCAATGCCGTTTGACGAATTCTATAAAAGAATGGTAGACGGTGCACAGACAAAGACGTCTCAGGTCAATGTGGAAGAATACAAAAGTTTTTTTGAGCCGTTTTTAAAGCAAGGCAAAGACATCCTGCATGTCAGCTTATCCTCGGGGATTTCCGGAGCTTACAACTCAGCAAAAATGGCTAAGCTCGAGCTCGAGATGCAGTATCCTTCAAGAAAAATCGAGATTGTGGATTCGATGGGGGCGTCTTCGGGTTACGGCCTGCTCATAGATGCGCTTGCGGATGTGCGCGACACCGGCGCGTCTTATGAACAGACGCTCCAATGGGCGTTCGATAACAGACTTCTTATCCATCATTGGTTCTTTTCGTCGGACCTGACCTTCTACATCAAGGGCGGGAGAATATCAAGAACAGCAGGCGTGTTTGGGACATTGCTGAAGATATGCCCTCTTCTCAACATGGACGCCTCCGGGCATCTGGTTCCCCGGGAAAAGGTTCGCTCCAAAAAGAAGGTGATCAATGAAATTGTGCAAAAGATGATCACACATGCAAAGGATGGCGTCAATTATAGCGGCAAATGCTTTATTTCTCATTCGGCCTGTTATGATGATGCGAGAACTGTGGCCGATCTTATTGAGAATACATTTGTAAAGCTCAATGGAAAGGTAATGGTCAACAGTGTGGGAACCGTGATCGGATCGCACACCGGCCCCGGCACAGTGGCACTGTTCTTTGTCGGAGATGAGAGAGCATGAAAAAAATAGCCTATGTGATCCGGGTGATCACAGTGGCTCCGATTATGGCGTTGGTGCTGCTGCTGATTCTATATTTCAACGCGCCGCTTACATTCGGAAGCACCGCAATTTTCTTAATGACGGTTTTCTTTCTTGTCGTGCTTCCGCTGCTTGCTTATCCGCTTCAGCCGTTAATCAAGAAGTATAAGGACAAAGGGCGCGAAGGTCAGAGAACACTCGCGATGATATTTTGCGTTGCGGGATACATCATAGGCCTCGGTTCAGCTATTGTTATTGGTGCGCCAACGGGTGTTCTGGTCATATATCTGGCCTATATGATATCCGGATTGTTTGTGGCGCTGATCAACAAAGTATTTCACTTTAAAGCAAGCGGACACGCCTGCGGCGTCACCGGCCCGTTTATCCTGCTTGTCTATTTCGGACAGGAGATTGGCTATCTGGGCGCTGTAGTTCTAGCGTTTGCTTGGCTGGCCAGCCTATATATGAAGCGTCATACGTGGCCGCAGCTGCTTGTGGGCGCCTCGATTCCATTCGCGGCATTGGGAATCATTTTGCTTATATCCTTGAGTTAAAATTATATCAGTTAATATATACCAATACACTTATCGATGTGATAGGTGTTTTTATTTTATTTTGAAATAAAATAAAGAAATAGAGCGATATTTAATAATTAATGATAATCTGACGACAAGACAATTAAAAAGAAAAATGCTAAAATAATTGATATCAAAGAACCAAGACAAAACACGGGAGAACGGTGAATGGATAAGTACTTGTCTGCCGGGGATGTGGCAGAACTGACGCAACGGGTAGCGGAAAGAATTCGAATAAAAGCTCCGACCTCGCGGGAAATCACTGCGGCACTTTCAAAGAAAGGGAACCCGCCGCAATACATATCAGATGGCTACAAGCAGCTTTGGGTTGAAAAGCTATACATTGCTTACAGCACAATTGATGACCCTTTGGTTTATTATGCATATGTGACGGATAAGCACATCTTTGAGGAAGATCAATCGTATCAAAACGCTTCATATTCACGAAAAAATATCATTGACTTGCCAAGAGATATCAGTGATCAGTTTAAGTTTGCTCTTCAAATTATGATTGAAGATAATAAGAGCTATGCCATACTTGAGAATGTTTAGGTTACTTTTCATCTGCTTGAATGCTTTCAAACTAGACGATACTATAGAATAGTAAAAACACTGAAGGATTTATATAATGTCGATAAAAAATGTGTCAATTATCGGTTTGGGAGCACTTGGAACTCTATACGGGCACCATCTGTCAAAAGTAATGCCGAAACAAGATTTAAGAATTGTTGCCGATCAGACCAGAATCGACAGATACATGAAAGACAATGTTTACAGCAATGCCGAGGTATGCGAGTTTCAATATGTGACGCCGCAGCAAAATGTGCAGCCGGCTGATCTTTTGATCTTTGCGGTCAAGTTCAACAACCTCAAGGAAGCGATTGAAGCTGTGTGCGGTCACGTCGACGACAACACAATTATTATTTCTCTGCTCAACGGAATTGCCAGCGAAGATGTGATCGGTCAGACATATGGCATGGAAAACATCGTGTACTGCGTCGCGCAGGGTATGGATGCGGTGAAGGATGGGAATAGGCTCACATATGCCAACAGGGGCTTGCTGTGTATTGGCGACCGTCAGCCCAATACGGTTTCTGATAAAACGCGTGCGGTGGACGATTTTTTTACAAAGACAAACGTTCCGCATACCGTAGAGACGCATATGTACAAAAAGCTTTGGAGCAAGTTCATGGCCAACGTGGGCATCAATCAAGCGCTTGCTGTTTTTGGGGACAGATACAAAGATGTTCAGCGGGAGGGCGAGGCCAGAGTTGTTATGATCGCCGCTATGCGTGAGGTGCTCACTCTTTCGGAAAAAGAGGGCATCTACTTGAATGAAGATGATTTGCAGTATTGGCTCAAGATTTTCAGCCAGCTCAGCCCAAACGGCAAACCCTCGATGCGGCAGGATGTAGAAGCACGGCGCTTTAGTGAGCTTGAGCTTTTTTCGGGTACGGTGCTTCGTTTGGGTGAGAAACATCACATATATACACCTGTGAACGAGATGCTATACAAAAAAATCAAAAAAATAGAAAATGCATATTGAAGAAAACCAGCATTTCGCTGGTTTTCTCAGTGTAACGTGCTTACTGCTTTTGAGCAAAAGTGCCGCAGTCGGTTTCCGATGCGGTGTTTGCGTTTCTTGGCAGAACTTCAATACGATCTGCAGTGCATTGATCCCCGTTCATATAGTAGTAACACGATACGACCTGACACTTGATCCCCGGATTTGCATGATTCATCTTATGTGATTCCATGTCGATTTCCTCCTTATGTTTTTATTTATTATAACCATGAGTTTCTTTTGAGTATTCGTTAAGATATTGACACAATGCGAACAAAATGGATGCGCAAAAATTTTAAAAGTTTGAATATCAGAAAGACTTCAACGATGATAAATTGGCGAAATAATTACGGAATGCAGAAAAAAAGCCATGGCGTATCTTTCTTAATGCTAAAACACGTCAAATAGACGATTGACAAATGACGTTAGAAAATCATATAATGACGAGGCAGAGGGAGTAACTGACCTGCAAAGGGATTAAAGTCGTCAACCCGGATGATCTATATCATCCCGGCTTTAATGGTTTAATATCCAGTGAGACTCTTCAAAGAATAAACTAATAAATTTGGTTTTTTCTTTGAAGAGTTTTTTATTTTGCTTAAGGAGATATTTGATGGACGCATTTATTTTTGGCTGTTTGGACACTTTGCCGATCCTAGTTCTAGGACTGATTATCGCCGGTATGCTCTTCGTTTTAAGCAAAGGAGCAGATATTCTGGTTGATCAGGCGGTTAGCCTCTCCGTTCAATGGGGCGTTCCCAAAATGATAATCGGCGCGACAATAGTCTCTCTGGGAACAACGCTTCCCGAGGCATCTGTGTCAGTGCTCGCGGCCATAAACGGAAACCCTGATCTGGCGCTGGGCAATGCGATCGGATCGATCATTGCAGATACCGGTCTGATTATCGGTCTTGCGGCTCTCATAGGCAAGCTGCCAGTTGATCAGATTATCGTGAAGAGGCAGGGTAGAATACAGGTTGCAGCCGGATTTCTTTTGGCTCTTGTCAGCATACCGATATTTACACAAGGCCAAGGGAACATCAGCCAATGGATGGGAGGGATATTTATTATTCTGCTCATCGTCTACATTTACTTCTCAATCAAATGGTCCAAAACGCCCACTCTCAATCAAGACGGTATAGAAACCGGAGGCCTTGATGAAAGCATCAAAGTCGAAAGCAAATCCCCGATTTTTATCCGTATACTTAAGCTCATGGGTGGCATTTTCCTTGTTATCGCATCATCCAAGATACTCATTCCCAGTGTGGAAATCTCAGCGGTACGTATAGGAATTCCCCAGAGCATTATTGCGGCCACGCTGGTTGCGCTGGGAACGAGCCTGCCTGAACTGGTAACAGCCATTACAGCAGTGCGAAAAGGACACGGGGAGCTTGCTGTGGGCAATATCGTCGGTGCGGATATCCTCAACGTGCTTTTCGTTGTGGGAAGTGCAGCCGCCGTGACATCGGGCGGTTTGGATGTGCCGGTCAGCTTTTACAAGCTGCAAATACCGACAATGCTTATTATTCTGGTTATATTCAGATTGTTTACCAGAGGCAAAAACGAAAACATTACAAAGCTGGAAGGCTTAACACTGCTGTTAATTTACGTCGTATATATCGTCTTGAGCTATACGTGGCTCCGCGCCTGATATCAGGAACTGCATTCAGTTCGGTTCAGAGTGTCAAAAAAGGTACTTATGTCATTCCGATTGAGCGTCAGCGATTGAGGAATCCCCTTCTACAAAGCGCTTTTTATGGGATTCCAGTCCACTTCGTAGTCGACAAGCTCGGAATAACCAAATGGGGTTTATCGACAGCCTGATATCAGGATGTGCCTTCAGTTCGTTTTGTTCTCATTTTGATTTTCACATAAATCAGGCAAACGAGCAGCACAATTCCTCCGTATCCGACAACAGGATATAGATATTTGACAAGGTTGGAGAATCCGAATTGACTTGCGACCAATGCAATGAGTGTGGCAGCAATCACGATGATCTTGCTCTTGCGTGGGTTCTTGGACATGTTCGTGATACGGGATGTAAAACCATATAGGGAGCCAACTGCCGTCGTATAAACCTCCGCGATTAAAACCACAGCGTAGATAATTTGCACAACAGAAGATATGCCTCCGGCAATGTAAAGCATGGGCACCTCAAGCTTTTGGATGTTCTGGATATGACCCGATAGCGCTAGATAGATCATAATGGAACCGATACCCAGCCCGATTCCGCCCAATATGGCGCCGTTCCTGATGGCTGTTTTACTTCGCGCCTGCACTCCAAGAGGGCCGAGAACAGCAATAGATATGACGGTATTGTAAGAGACGTACAATACTGCGGCCAAAAACCAGTTTGATATCAAACCGTTATCTCCGGCATTGACAACGGCAGCTGTCATATTAGGAGGGGCATTAACGATAGAATAAATGCTTATACCGCCCACAGCGATTAACAAAAAAGGGACGACATAGCTGATGGAATTGATGACCCCGTTGATTCCGGTCAGCACAGTCACGGCAGTCAGCAACGCCATCATGATATTACCTATCCAGCTTGGCAGATGAAACTGCTGTGTAAAAAGAGCACCCGTTCCGGCTATCATGGCAGTAAGTGCGCCAAAAAGGAAAAAGGTGATAACCGCGTCGATGATTGTTCCGATGATTCTGCCGCCCGAGTATCTGATGATTTCAAGATGGGAACGAGCATTAAGCTTTTTCCCAAGGTCTATGATGATATATCCAAAGACAATAAACATGATCGTGGTGAGAATGAGACCTGCGAGCCCCCCAGCGCCAAACCTGGAGAAAAACTGCAGCACTTCTTGTCCCGTGGCAAAACCGGCTCCGACAATAGTGCCTATGTATGTGGCTGCGACTTTTAGTGTGGAAACACCTTGTTTTTGCACTGCTCAGATATCCCTCTTTCGTTGATTCTTGATTATTGTCCCAAATATGCAGAGGATTTATCATACAATTTGCATTTTAGGGCATTGAGCTCTTCAGCAAATTAAGGTCGTCATTGATTTAATAATTAATATGGTATAATAGATTTATCGTGATCTAAAAAAAGAAGAGAAGGTTTATAACGACATCTATGTACAATAATTCAAAGAAACGCAAGGCTGCGCTTATCATTGCGACAACGTTAATTACGGTTCTGTTGGCAGTTGCATTAGCAGGATGCCATCAGAGATCAGACGAGACAGCGGGTTCAACAAATGGACAAAAAGAGAAAACGCACGATTTTTCTGTTATGTTTATCAATGTCGGGCGGGCGGACGCGACGCTCATTCAGATTGATGGCTTGTCATACCTCATTGATACGGGTGAAAAATCCTCTGTTCCTGCGCTTTATGCCGCATTGGAAATATTGGACATTCAAAAGCTAAAGGCGGTCTTTCTCACGCATACGCATAACGACCATATCGGCGGAATGGAGGCGCTTGCAAACAGATACGAGGTGGATACGCTTTATTCCGCTGAGATATCAGAGGATAAGAAAGACGGCACCAATAAAATTGAAGAGCTGGCAATTGAGTTTTCAATTCCTCATGTTCGGCTTGCAGCGGGTGATACGGTAGAGCTGGTTCCCGAAATTGATTTTGATGTGCTGGGGCCGCTTGAATATAACAGTGATGATGATAACGACAATTCCCTTGTACTGAAACTCAGCATAAACGGAAAAGCGTTTCTTTTTACCGGCGATATGCAGTTTGCGGAAGAAACGACACTGCTGTCAAATGGTGCGGACTTGTCCGCAGACGTGCTCAAGGTGGGCAATCACGGAAACCCGGATGCCACATCTCAGGAATTTGCGACAGCGGTATCGCCTGAAATCGCTGTCATATCAACGGACACATCGGTTGATGAAGATTCGGCCAACGAACGGGTCGTCTCGGCATTGAAGGACGCGGATGTTTTTGTAACGCAGGAGTATTCGTATGGTATTTTGCTGACCATTAACGCGAACGGACAAATAGAGGTCTCCGATCCCCGGCCCGAGGTAGCCAATGCTCGGATTCAAATCCTCGAGCTCGACAAAGACGCTCAGACAATCACACTGATCAATAACGGCGAAGATGTTGATATGACCGGATATTTCATTTTCTCTGAAAATGGATCGGAAGTGTATGTTTTCCCTGACGGAACCGATATGAAAGAAGGCGAGACGATAACTGTTGCCTGCAAAGGAGGCCAGGGTGATTTGATATGGGATGCAAAAAAGGTGTGGAAGACGAAAAAAGAAGACACTGCGGTGCTTTATGATCGATTTGGAAATGAATTATCGAGAAAGTCATAATTCAGCGGCGAAGAGTAACTTATATATATAACAGAGACGAAAACCAAAACCTCCCATGCAAGTGTCCTCGAATATTCTAAATCAAAACCGAATAAATGGACATAATAGTTTTTGGAGGTGATACAAGTTGAGAGACAGAAAAATGAAAAGCATCGACGATACGAAAAAACCCAAGAAAAAGTATAAGAACCGTGAAGAACAGACTTATGAAAGAGAAAACAGCCCGGAACAAAATGGAGAAGACTTTTAGTAAATTGAATGTCAAGTTTTCTTGAACCCTTTGTTAATATTACACGGCATCAAACAAAACTAAGAATTTTTTTGTGGTGTTTGTCGCCGTGTTTATTTTTATCAATCGAATCTTGCTGTTTTGCTTACAGCAAATGAATTAAAACAATGAAGGCTGACAGCAAAACTGCGGCCAGTATGAGTATACATATTCCTATTATAGCGAGTCTTTTCATATGCCCCCCTTTATTTATATATGCTATAATGAACCGCATGGATACAGTAAAAGCACAGACCAGCAATTATTAAGAAAGGGCTTTGTTGCAAAAAAACCTTGGCTTCGTTATAATATACGATAAACTGGAAGTGTAATTAAATCTCAATTGCAAAAAAATGCCGGAGGAACGGATGAATATAAAGAGATTTGCCGCGCTGCTCACAGCAGCGCTGATGTGTGTCATGATAGCCGGCTGTTCGGTGGAAACAGCCGCAAATGAAGAGCCGTCTTCAAAGCCTTCAGCAACGCCCACGCCCAAGATGGGCATCGAGGCTGTATTTGATAAGCAGATTACCCTCGCGCTTGTGAGCAACGCAGACGATGCGGCATCGGCGCTGTTCTTTGAAGCGGCAATCGCGGAGGCAGAGAGCCTTGGCGTCACCGTCACCACCAAGGCTACGGGTAACGAATTTGATCTGTCTGAAGCTGCGCAGGATGCAGATGCGGTTGTCGCGTTCCTGCCACAGGCGATGGGGGAAGGCACGTCTCTTAGCGCGATTGATAAGCCGGTGGCAGTATTTGAGGCACAGAATGGCAACGTGCCCGAAAGTATATCGCATCTGTATTATGAATCAGACGGAGAGCTCGACATGGCGCTAAACGCAGCGCTCACCTATCCGCCGCACGACACGCCGGTAAGGTTGATAATGGTTTTTGAGAGCGTCAATTCTCCTGCATATGCGGCTTACCAGAAGCTCTATGATGAGGGCAAGATATTTCCGAAGGAAATCTATATCGCGTCTGACGAAGAGTTAGGCGTCGATGAATGGCTAACAGCAAAGCTGGACGGCTATGTGGAAGGCATGGTAGATGCCGTGTTCGCTGAGGACGTGTCGCTGGCAGTGAGTTCCTGTGATGCACTGTTCGCGCTGAACCGTACCGATATGGAAGTGTTTTGCCCCGGTGTAAACAATGACGTCATCACACGCATGCAGAGCGCCCCTGAGGTTGTTGCGCAGGCGGTGGGGCGTAACGATGCGCTGGCAGCAGTTTTGTGCGTGCGTGCGGCTCTTATGACGCTACATGGCGAAGAAGCCGTTACGCAAGCGTTTGAGCCCGCAATTATCAACTCCGCGGATTTGGGCGATGACATCGTGGGCGCGCTGACGGCATCTGACAGCGAGAAAGCCGTACTGTTTAACGCGGACTGGATGGACACGCTCCGCGAATATTACAGCACAGCAACGAACTGACTCGATACGAATTACGCACGATTGCTAAATATTACGTAACTAAAAAGGCCTTCGGCTATCGCTATCGCCGCGGCCTTTTGCTTATAATGGAGCTGCAGGATGTTAATTAAGATCAAAGGCTTCCTTATACGATTCAGACGGAATGATCTCATCCATCAATTCCTCAATAACACCCCATCCTTTGGTGAGCGCTTTGGACTCTACATAGCCTTCTTCGCCCCAATAGCTGATTTTCGTCCAGCCGTTCTTATCCGCCTCGGTGATAATCACCGATGAATAAGCAGGCACCTTTGTGATTTGCGCCGAATCCTCGTCTGGCTCGGCGTACATGTACACCGTCCTCTTCATGATATCCGCGTCTTCCTTGGACATCATTGTGCCCTGTTTAAAGGTGAGGTAAGCTGTAAGGATATAGCCTTCACGATTTTCGTATTTTACCTTGGCCCAGGGCTCTGCAATCTGCAACACCTCAACCTCTGTGCCAAGGGGCAGACGCTTTACAGCACGGTCGTTAGAGCCATTTCCGGTGCGGATATCCGCATCTTCTTTCACTATCCAAGCCAGGGGATTGGCAAGCTCCGCTTCATCGTATATGTTCTTCTGAAACGCCTTGTATTCTTTAAATGACATTTTTGTTTTTAGCAATTTTCTCATCGCCGAGTTAGACTCCTCGGATGTGGAAACATTGATCGTAGTGCCGGGACAGGCGTAGTAATACAGCCATTTGGCGTCCTCAACGTAAAGACGCACGCATCCGTGAGACCCCTTGCTGCCGAGCCGGCCGAAGGCGCCGCTCTGCAGCGTGTTGACATCACGTTTGTCGTACATGATGGAGTGAAAATACACGCCGCCGACGATTTGTGTCCAATACTGCGCATATGTGCTGCGAAAAGCGGTAAACTCCCCGAAACGCTCATGTCCGCCGATCTTCCATATGCCCTTGGGTGTGGGTGTTCCTTTGTCCTCCGGAATCAACGGATCCAGCTCGGTACGGCCAGACGTGCAGATAAAGCGTCGAACAACCTTGGTATATTCGCCGTTCTCATCTTTTTCAAACACCGTAACGATCTGATTTTTCAGATCGAGCAGAATGTAATACTTATCCGGATCGGTATTTTTCAATTCATCGATGGCCAGTGCCGGCCTCGACGTAATGGCGATACCGCAAAAAATGATTGCCGCCACCAGCAAACAACAGATCTTTTTAAACAAAATGCACCTCCGAAGCGCTAGGAAAAACTATCCTGACTACGAAAAGTATATGGATAAATGGGAATGCTGTCAAGGCGTAACACTATGCAGCCAACGCAAAGTGACGATATGCTATTATCGGGTCTAATTTTGTACATTAAAATGCGCATTATGAGTCGAAGAATATATATGGCGAGAACGTCGAATTAACGTAATGATGAAAACACTATAGATAATTAATTATAGTACAAACAACCATAGAAATAATTAGATTTATTTGATATATTATATATATCATGTGGGTAACTAATAATGTGCAAATGATATCCGAAAAGCAATAAGAAGAAAGTCTCAGTTACGGGTATGACACTTTTAAAAACGGATTGTGATATCAGGCACAATCATTGATCCCATGTATATTGAAAGTGAGATAAAATGAGAGAGAAGAAATATATTGAATTTTATGAGGATATCGATCTTACCAATAGCAAAGATCGATATATTAAAAATGTCAAATATCGAATTGTGGATGAAACTGAGGAAAACTATATTATATCAAGAAAAAGAAATACATTCAGTAAATCAAAAGAAGGGAAATTATATACTACCGGTAAAATATAATAGCGCACTTTATAATCCAGGTAGTATTTTAATGGGTAAAAATGTTGGACGGAACTAAGAGATGCGATGTCAAAATAGGTGCGGCTGTTAAAATTGTGCAAAAACAAGACCAAAGCACAGGCAAGCTCACTGATGGCATTGTTAAGAGAATATTGACGAATTCATCAACGCACCCACACGGTATTAAGGTTATGCTTGAAGATGGAATTGTTGGTAGGGTTAAAGATATTCATTAAATCAAAAGCTAAGTATAGAATAAGCAGCCTAAGGGGTAGCTCAATTTGATATTGTGTTCCGCAGTTAATATAAGCAAAAACTATAGTGAAAGAATACTGTTGAAAGATGTTTCTCTGTACATAAATGAAGGAGACAGAATAGGCATTGTCGGTATCAATGGTACTGGAAAATCAACACTATTGAAAATTATCGCTGAAGCAGAAACGCCCGATTCAGGTGCGGTTTCGAAAGCCTCCGGCTTAAAGGTCGGTTATTTGCCTCAGAATCCCATTTTTGAAGATAATATCACGATACTGGAGCAGGTGCTTAAAGGTGCATCCAAGCAAATGGAAGAGCTTAAGGTATATGAGGCAAAAACAATATTAACGAAGCTTGGATTTAATGATTTTGATAGAGATGTGAGTTTGCTTTCCGGCGGAGAGAAAAAACGTGTTTCCATAGCAAGTGCATTGATTCATCCGAGTGACATATTGGTATTAGATGAACCAACCAATCATATCGACAGTGAAATGGTGCAATGGCTTGAAAAGTATCTTCTGAAATACACGGGCGCTGTTTTAATGGTGACGCATGATCGCTATTTTCTTGAAAGGATCACAAACAGGATTGTTGAGATCGATAACGGCTCTCTTTATAGTTATGATGCGAATTATTCTAAGTTTTTGGAACTGAAGGCGCTTCGCGAGGAAATAGAAATAGGGACTGAGCGAAAACGCAGAAGCTTTTTAAGGAAGGAACTTGAATGGATCAGTCGCGGAGCGAAAGCACGCAGCACCAAAAGCAAAGCAAGAATCGAACGTTTTGAGGAGCTTAGTGAGAGGGAAGGGCCGACTGCTGCCCGAAAGCTTGACATTAATTCTGTCACCACGCGCCTTGGGAAAAAAACGGTGCAGATAAATGATATATCAAAGAGCTTTGGCGGCAGGACGATAATCAAAGACTTTGAGTATATCTTATTGCGGAATGACAGGATCGGGATCATCGGCAGAAACGGTTGCGGCAAATCGACATTGCTTAAGATGATATGCGGGGAATTGTCGCCGGACTCTGGAACGATTGAGACAGGCGAAACGGTGAAGATCGGATACTTTTCTCAAGAATGCGAGCAGATGGATTTCTCGCTGAGAGTGATCGATTATATCAGAGGAATTGCTGAAAATATTGTCACAGCTGACGGCGTGCTGACAGCTTCGCAAATGCTGGAAAAATTTCTTTTCCCTCCAGATCAACAATGGAATACGATTGACCGGCTTTCGGGAGGCGAAAGAAGAAGGTTGTTTCTTTTAAGAACAATCATGGATGCCCCAAATATTCTACTGCTGGATGAGCCTACAAATGATCTTGATATTATGACATTGATGATACTTGAGGATTATCTGGAAAGCTTTAACGGAGCTGTTGCGGTGGTATCCCACGACCGATACTTCTTAAATAAAGTCGCCGATAAAATCTTTGTGTTCCAGGAAGACGGTTCGTTAAAGCAATATCTTGGCGGTTATGCAGATTATAATCAAGAAATCGAAGAGGCAGTTAATCAAAAACCAAAGGAGCGAAGCAGAAAATCTCCGACTGACAATGCACGAGCTACGCTGCCAAAGAAAGCGAAGTTTTCATATAAAGAGCAACAGGAGTACCTTGTTATTGACAGTATCATCTCGGATTTAGAAAAACAGATTGATTCGACAAAAAAAGAAATCGAAGCGCAAGCCAGTAATTATATTCGTTTAGAGGAATTGCTGAAAAAGGAATCTATGCTTGAATCATTGCTTCATGAGAAAATGGAAAGATGGCTTTACCTAAATGATATCGCTGAGAAAATTTCTGCAAGCGCGAAGGACGCAGAATGAAAGTATTCGTTGATGCCGATGCTTGTCCGGTGAAAGATATCATCGTTCGTATAGCGAAGCAGAAAAGTATTCCTGTGATCATGCTGATAGATACAAGCCATGAGATGAAAAGTGGATACGCATCAATCATCACCGTCGAAAAGGCGAAGGACAGCGTAGATATGATGCTGATCAACATGGTTAAAAGCGGAGATATTGTTATTACACAGGATTACGGGCTGGCTGCCATGGCGCTTGGCAAAGCGGCAAAAGTATTGAATCAGAACGGACTTGTTTTCACAAATGAGAATATTGACGGCTTACTCATGAACAGGCATATGGGCCAGAAGATCCGTCGCGGCGGCGGAAGAACAAAAGGCCCGGGCAAACGCACCCGTGAAGACGATGAGCGCTTTAGCCGCGCATTTGAGAGTATCATAGATTCGTAGCCGGGCACCAGGGGTGAAGCGGGGGGGGGGCTTGCGTTTTATAAAGATGTCTTTAACCTCGAAACCCATAGAGTCCGCAAAATATTTACCAATTTGTTTACCCACATATTCTTTCAAATAATAGTGATATTCGATAAAGCAAAAAGCAGCCTAGCAAATTTTGAACCAAGCATGCTGCTCTAGTATGATTGAGCGAGGCTGGATGCTCGCCACGATTTTCCACTCAATAAACGAAAACAATTCCCTTCTTTTTGTGTTGACAGTGCTAGTCGAATCTCTTATAATGTAATAGTTTCCGCTGGTTTGGAGAAGTACCCAAGTACGGCTGAAGGGGCTCCCCTGCTAAGGGAGTAGATCGGGGTAACCGGTGCATGGGTTCAAATCCCATCTTCTCCGCCACAATTAATAGCTCACCTTGTGTGGGCTTTTTTTATTGTCTTTGGAGCGTAAGAGCGCACTTGCAACCGCCAGTCAATGGACGAAAACAAGCGTAACGGCCAATAGAGGGTTGTTTTAGCGTTTAATATGATCACATGAAAATGAAAATGACGACGCATCTTGCCGCTATAATAGCGAGTCAATGCTGTCGTCATGTTTATCATGTGTAGAATAACTCTAGAAATGCTGATATTTAACAAAGCCAGACTATATCAGAAGAAGACGCGACGGCCATGGCTGAGCATATCATTATACCAACCATCCACACGACAGATGATGACGCGTCCATAGCTGGACGACGCATGGATATGATAGCCGTTGCCAAGATAAATGCCGATATGGCCGATGATCCCCGGTCTGGTATCGGAATGATAGAACATCAAATCGCCGGGCTGCAGCTGATCTCTTGGAACGTATGGCCACTCACTCTTTAAGCTGTAGCTGTTTGCGGTGGTTCTGCCGACTTTATATCCAATCTGATTTAAGCAATACCACACATAGCCCGAGCAATCGAACGAGTCGGGGCCTTCAGCGCTCCAAACATACGGCTTGCCTTGCTGCAGCAGCGCCACATCAAGGAACGATCTGATGCGTGAATCGGAAACATCCGGAAGATCGATGCCGGAACTGGGTGTCTTCACACCAAGTATTTCAATACGTATCGTCGTGTAGTCGGCGATAGATATTTTGCCGTCAGCGTTCACATCAGAGGCTATTCTGTAGACATCTGTCAACGGTTTCAGGCCAAGTATGTCAAGGCGCGTCAACGTATAGTCGGACACGGTAATCATACCGTCTCCGTTGCTGTCGCCAGTGACCACGATTTTTAAAGCTTCGCGTTCTGCTCCGCCCACATTAAGCTTCACGGTCATGCCGGTTTTTATGGTTGTATCAGTGCATAGGTTACCGGCTGCATCAAACACGGCAAGTTCAGAATTTTCATTGTTTATATTATTGAGAAAATCACCCAGAGCAGTCATCTTGGGAATACCCATTATGATACCTTGCGTCCGATCTATCGAATACGCGGCGGAATTGATATGAAGGTGCTTGACTGTCACAGTGCACGCGGCTGATGCGCCGCTGTTTTGTTCGGATGTAGCGGTAATTGTCGCCGTACCCGGCCCAACACCTTTCACCGTGCCGTTTTCCACTGTGGCCACATTTTCATCGCTGGATGCCCATGTGAGATTTTTATTAGCGGAATCTTCCGGAGCGACGGTGGCTGTCAGTGCGGCTGTTTCATCAACGCCCACAATGATTTCTGAGTCAAGTGTGACACTTTCCACGGGTATTGTGTCCTGCGGATCAAATTCTACCGTGCATCCCGCGGTAAGCTGAT